>DSAE01000169.1 GCA_011372855.1 Desulfobacteraceae bacterium | reverse complement strand
CGGTCAGCTCCGCCTGTGACAGGCCCGGTTCGATGATCCCGCTGATCGGTCCCAGCAGCAGGCCCGAAGCGATCAAAACGACAATGGCCGGCAGGCGGATCCGCCAGGCAAGCCATTGGCTGGCAAGCCCGGCGGCCAGGATGATCAACAGGAGTGTGGCGATATGCATGAGCGATCCGCGTTTCCTTGTTCATTGAGATCGGCGGTTGCGCCGCCGCACCGCGAACAACTTTGAATGCGATACGTCCGGGGCAGGGAATCGTTGGGCACGGCCGGTCTCCATGCTGTTGAATGCCACTCAAATGACGGTTCGGATCAAGGAATAATATATTATATGACAAACACGCCACAGGCTCAAGCAAGCATCTGTTTTGAGAGAAAATCAACCCTTGCGGCCGATCGGGATGCGGCCTAAGGGGATATGCCGGTTTGGTCCATGTGCCCAAGTGAACCCCGGGCCGCAGATCCGGTGTTGAACCTGCTGCCGGCCGGAGTGGGGTTGCTGCGTCAAGTTCATTTACAGGAAAGGCAATGGCGGGTAAACTCCTTGAGAACGGTGCGGGCCGAGTCGGTTCCGACCGGCGGAGAATCGTAAACAGGATAGGAGTCTGAAGGAGAGCGGGCCAATGGACGATCAACAAGGAAAAGGGACGGCCGCCGGCAAGCAGGACAATCAGAGCAAGCCCGCGGGGCGCATATCCTGGAAACAGGATGACCATGCAAAACTGGAGCAGCGCTCCTTTCTTTTCATCCTGGCCCTGGTGTCGCTGCTGTTCCTCTACCTGCTCAAACCGTTTTTCGGGTCGATTTTCTGGGCCTGCGTCATCGCCCTGCTGTTCTACCCGCTCCATGCCCGCCTGACCAGGCTCTGGGGAAGCCCCAGCCTGGCGGCATTGACAACGCTTGCCGCCTGCCTGCTCATCGGCATTGTCCCGACGCTGTTTGTGGTCGGTTCGTTTGTCCGGGAGGGCGCGGCCCTCTACCAGCGCCTGCAGAGCGGAGCCCTCGACCCCGGAGACTTCATCGACCCCATCAAACAGTCCTTCCCGGTGGTCCAGGACTTCCTGGACCGCTTCAACGTCGACATCAACAAGGTCAAGGCGGAGCTGTCCGGGGCGGCCATCACGGTCAGCCGCTATATTGCGCAGAACGCCGCGCAGTTTGGCCAGAGCACCATGCAGTTCCTGATCAGCCTCGCCCTGATGCTCTACGTGGCGTTTTTCATGCTGCGCGACGGACCGGGCCTGGTCAGGCTGCTGGTGCGCGCCCTGCCGCTGGGGGATGAACGGGAGCGGCTGCTGTTCGACAAGCTCGCCGAAGTGACCCGCGCCACGGTCAAGGGCAACCTGGTGGTCGCCATGGTCCAGGGAGCGCTGGGCGGCATCATCTTCTGGCTGCTGGGCATCCAGGGCGCGGTGCTCTGGGGGGTGATCATGACCCTGCTGTCGCTGATCCCAGTGGTCGGGGCCGGCCTGATCTGGGGCCCGGTGGCCGTCTACCTGTTTGCCGTCGGCCAGGTGGTGCAGGGGGTGATTCTGGTTGCGTTCGGCGCCGGGGTCATCGGCCTGGCCGACAATATCCTCCGCCCCCTCCTCGCCGGACGCGACACCAAGCTGCCTGATTACATCGTCCTGCTCTCGACCCTCGGCGGCTTCGTCCTGTTCGGCATGAACGGCTTCGTGCTCGGCCCTTTGACCGCGGTGGTGTTTGTGGCGGTGTGGGAGATTTTCATCCGGGAGTTCAATGTCCAGCCGGCCCGGGGGCTGGATGACCCGGGGGAGGAGGAAAGTCCGCCGGAATAACAGCACCCGGGCCGGTGGCGGCTCCGTTCGGCTCCCGTGGCCTGCAACACCCTGATCCCGGGTATGCAGGCAGCGAGAGGTTTTATTTGCCCTGAAAGGTGTTCTCGATCAGCGGCTTGGCATCGACCTGCCCCACATGGCACTGGGTGCAGAAATACCACTGGGCCGCGACCGTTTCTCCGGCTTTCCCGTCCCGGTCCAGGTAATGACTTTCATGGGGCGGAGTTGCCGGGGCATCAGCACCGGTTCGATGACAATCGAGGCAGTCGTTGCGCGAGGTCGTTGTCTCGTATTCATGTATCGTATGGGGGATCAGGGGAGGCTGATGTTCAAAGGTCCTGGGGATGGCCGATGGTTCGTCCTTCCAGTCCATCCCCTCAACCGGCGCGGTCCCGGAGGACGGTTCCGCTTCCCCCTTGACGGGCGTTTCCGTCGAAGCCCCGGCGGCTGCGGCAAAGCTGACGGTACAGAGCAGCAGAAAGAGAGCCCATACTATTTTCTTCATACCGTTCCCTCCTTAGAATCGTTGCGAAAATTGAAAGACATCCTGGGGGCAGACATCGATGCATCGCCCGCAGTTAGTGCAGTTGCCGGATAATATGACCGGGGAGCCTTTGTCGCCTCCATTGAGGGCCGGGCGGATGACCTGCGGTTCGGGACAGACGCTGTAGCAGTCCATGCAGTCCGTGCACTGGTCGCGGCGGGCGGCCCTGACCCGCAGGAGAGACAGGAATCCCGGCAGGCTGTAGAAAGCGCCGACCGGGCACAGGTGCCCGCACCAGCCGCGGCGGACGACCAGCAGGTCAAAGAGGAAGATGGCCGCCACCACTGCCCAGCCCAGGCCGATGCCGAACAGCAGGCCGCGCTGCAGGATGGTCACCGGGTTGACCCATTCCCAGACAACGGCGCCGGTCAGGGGTGCCAGCAGCAGAATGAAGCCGAGCAGCCAGTAGCGGATCGTATTGTTGAAGCCGATGCTTTTTTTCAGGTCCAGGCGCCGGCCCAGCCAGGCGGCGGCGTCGGTCACCAGGTTGACCGGACAGGCCCAGCTGCAGTAGGCCCGCCCGCCGACGAGCAGGTAGAAAACCGCGACAATCAGGGCGCCGATCAGGGCGGTGGCGCCGAGGGCATGGCCGGCCAGCAGGGACTGCAGGGCGGTCAGCGGATCGGTGAGCGGCAGAAAATCAAGGGTCATGCTGGCAGAGAAGCTGCCCCTGACGATCCAGACGCCGGCAAACGGGCCGAGCAGGAACAACTGGAGAATGGCCAGCTGCGAAAGGCGCCGGAGCGCCAGCCACTTGGCGGCCTGCACCATGCCTTTCTTCCGGATTGCCTCCCTGCCGGGTATGCGGGCCGTCATGGCAGTTCCTCCGGCCGCCGGACAGGAAGTTTCAACTGTTCGGGGATCAGGGAGCCGCCGGCCTTTTCCTTTTCCTCCCAGCCGAGACGGTAGTGCTTGCCCAGTTTGCCCCGGGCCTGGCTGAGGGGCAGCACCTTGATGGCGGCGTTGTCCAGCACGCAGGCGTATTCGCACATGCCGCAGCCGGTGCAGTGGTCGGAATGGACCGTGGGGATGAACAGGGTGTGGACGCCGCTGCGCCGGTTGACCTGGACCTCAAGGGTGATGGCCTGGTCGATGAGAGGGCAGGCACGGTAGCAGACATCGCAGCGCAGTCCGAGATGGTTGAGGCAGTTTTCGTGATCCAGGAGAACAGCCAGTCCCATACTTGACTCGTAAACCGTCGCCAGGCTCCTGTTCAGGGCGCCGGACGGGCAGGCTTTCAGGCAGGGGATGTCCTCGCACATCCGGCAGGGGTTTTCCCGGGCAACGAAATAGGGGGTGCCGGTGGGGATTTCCTCCCCCGGTGCGGCCAGGTGCAGGACATCATAGGGGCAGCCGCGGACGCACTGGCCGCAGCGCAGGCAGGCGCCGAGGAACTGCTTCTCGGGCAGGGCCCCCGGCGGCCGACAGGCGTAAGCCGGCAGGGCCCCGGCGGATCGCTGGTACAGCCCGAGGCTTGCGGCCAGCACCAGGGCGCCGGCGGCGGCGGTCAAGGTTTCGGCTAAAAACCGCCGCCGGGCTGGTTCCTTTGGTTGGCCGTTGCCGCTGGTATTGTGTTGTCCGTTCACAGTATCCCGTTATTTTTCAGTTCCGGTTTCGGCCGGCCCGGTGTTCATGCCTTGCTGACCCTGACCGCGCATTTTTTGAAGTCCGTTTCCTTGGAGATCGGGCAGGTGGCGTCAAGGGTCAGCTTGTTGACCAGACGGCCCGCGTCAAAGAAGGGGATGAACACCATGCCCTCCGGCATTTTGTTGCGGCCCATGGTTTCCACCGGGCAGGTTATCTCGCCGCGGCGGGAGGCGATTCTGGCCATCTGGCCGCGCTGCAGGCCCCGCTTTTTCGCGTCCTCGGGGTGCATGAAGACCACGGCATCGGGCACGGCCCGGTACAGCTCCGGCACCCTCCTGGTCATGGAGCCGGAGTGCCAGTGCTCCAGTATCCGGCCGGTGCACAGCCACAGGTCGTATTCCCGGTCCGGCGATTCGGCCGGCGGCTCGTAGGGCAGCGCGAAAATGACGGCCCGGCCGTCCGGTTTGCCGTAGAAGCGGATCCCTTCCCCCTGCTTGACATAGGGGTCGTATCCTTCCCGGAACCGCCACAGGGTTTCCTTGCCGTCCACGATGGGCCAGCGCAGGCCGCGGGACTGGTGGTACATGTCAAAGGGGGCGAGGTCATGGGCCTTGCCGCGGCCGAATGAGGCATATTCCTCGTAGATGCCTTTCTGCAGGTAGAAGCCGAAATGGTTCGACTCGTCGTTGTCGTAGCCCTTCTGCAGGTCGGTCAACGGGAATTTATTGATCCGGCCGTTGGCAAAGAGCACGTCAAAGAGGGTCTTGCCCTTGTAGGCGGGGTTGCTGTCGAGCAGCTCCGCCGGCCAGACCTCGTCCATCTTGAAGTATTTGGAGAATTCCACCAGCTGCCAGAGATCGCTGCGCGACTCGCCCGGGGCCGTGATCTGCTGGCGGAAGAACTGGGTGCGGCGCTCGGCGTTGCCGTAGGCGCCTTCCTTTTCCACCCACATCGCCGTCGGCAGGATGAGGTCGGCGGCCATGGCGGTGACCGTCGGATAGGGGTCGGAGACGATGATGAAGTTTTTCGGATTCCGGTAGCCGGGATACATTTCGCCGTTGACATTGGGTCCGGCCTGCATGTTGTTGTTGCACATGACCCAGTAGACGTTGAGCTTGCCGTCCTTGAGCATCCGGTTCTGCAGCACGGCATGAAAGCCCGGCTTATCCGGGATGGTCCCTTCAGGCACCTGCCAGATTTTTTCCGTCTTGTCCCGGTGCTCCTTGTTGTTGACCACCATGTCGGCCGGCAGCCGATGGGCGAAAGTGCCCACCTCGCGGGCCGTGCCGCAGGCCGACGGCTGGCCGGTGAGGGAGAAGGGTCCGTTGCCCGGCTCCGAGATCTTGCCGGTCAGCAAGTGGACGTTGTACACCAGGTTGTTGACCCAGGTGCCGCGGGTGTGCTGGTTGAACCCCATGGTCCAGTAGGAGACCACCTTGGTTTTCGGGTCGGCGTAGATCTCCGCCAGGGCTTCCAGGTCCTTTTTGGGGACCCCGGACATTTCATGGGTCTTGTCCAGGGTGTATTCGGAGACGAACTTCGCGTATTCCTCGAAGGAGGCTTCGCGGGAGCCGCCCTGGTCGTCGGGCGTCTTGGCGTTCTTGGCCTGGACTTCCAGCGGATTATCGGGGCGCAGGCCGTAGCCGATGTCGGTGTTGCCGATGCGGAAGTTGACGTGCTGCTTGACGAACTGCTCGTTGACCTTGCCCGCCTGGATGATGTGATTGGCAATGTAGTTGAGGAGGACCAGGTCGGTGTGGGGTTTGAAGATCATGCCCAGGTCGGCGAGCTCGAAACAGCGGTTGGTGAAGGTGGACAGCACGGCCACCTTGACATGGTTTGCCGTCAGTCGGCGGTTGGTCAGGCGGGACCAGAGGATGGGGTGGGCCTCGGCCATGTTGGCGCCCCACAGGACAAAGGCGTCGGCATGTTCGAGGTCGTCGTAGCAGCCCATGGGCTCGTCGATGCCGAAGGTCCGCATGAAGGCGGCGACGGCGGAGGCCATGCAGTGCCTGGCGTTGGGGTCGATATTGTTGGAGCGGAACCCGGCCTTGTACAGCTTGGCCGCCGCATACCCTTCCCACACGGTCCACTGGCCGGAGCCGAACATGCCGACGGTGGTCGGGCCGCCGGTGCGGATGGCTTCCTTGTATTTTTCCGCCATGACCGTGAAGGCTTCGTCCCAGGAGACCGGGGCGAATTCGCCGTTTTTGTCATACTTGCCGTCTTTTTTGCGCAGCAGCGGGGTGGTGATCCGGTCCTTGCCGTACATGATCTTGGACAGGAAGTATCCCTTGATGCAGTTCAGGCCCCGGTTGACCGGAGCATCCGGGTCGCCCTGGGTGGCAACCACCCTGCCGTCCCTGGTGCCGACCAGAACGCTGCAGCCGACGCCGCAGAAGCGGCAGGGGGCCTTGTCCCAGCGGATCGAGTCCTGTTCTTCTGCGTATGACTGGGCGGCCGGAAGGTGGGCGCCGACGACCGCGGCGGCGGCAGCGGCGGCATTGGCCTTGATAAACTCGCGCCTGTTCAGTTTCATTGCTTCCCTCCTTTCCTCGGTTGGGTATCGATCACTCGTCGCAGTAATTGTAGACCATGGCCGCGCTCAGTACGCCGGGCAGATTCTGCACGTTCATCAGCGTGTCGGGCGGCTCGTTTTCCGGCGTATCTTCCACGGTGATGACGATCCGGCCGTCATCGGTGACCGTGTGCACATCGACGCCGGGCATGCGCTGCAATGAATCGGCCAGTCCGGCTGAATCGCCGGGCCGTGCGTGGACAACGATGCCGGATATATTCATCCGCTCACCTCCGTTGGTTGCGTCCCCGGCCGCATGACGATCGCCCCGGCCGGGCATGGAGCGAAACAGGCGCCGCAGCCGGTGCATTTGCCGGACAGGATTTCCGGGGCGGGGACAGGGGTTGTTGTGTGGGCAAAAATGATCGCGCCAGCATTGCAGTGCTCGACGCAGGTCCTGCAGAGAACATTGTTGCGGGCCAGGCAGCTGGGCGAGATGAAGGCCTTCACGGACCACGGTTGGGCTGCCGGTTCGGGCGAGAGCGCCCCGGAGTGGCAGCTTTGGGCGCAGGCGCCGCAGAAGGTGCACGATCCGGCGGCAAAGTCGACCCGGGGGCACCCCTTGTCGTCTCGGGCGAGGATTTTTTCCGGACAGGCGATGATACACAGGCCGCAACCGTCGCAGAGCGAAGAGAAATTTCCGTTTTCGCCCGACCAGGGGGGTGGCACAGGCCGTACGGGAGAAAGCAGCCGGGGCCGGGAACGGCCGGGGCCGCTTTCCTGTCCTTCGATTATCGCGCGTCCGCTGTCCAGCAGGAAGGCCAGACATTTGTTGGCCAGGTACGAAGTGAGATTCATGGGCTGCATCCTGTGAACGGCCGGGTTGCCTGCCGGCCGTTCCGTGAATCGGTTTGAAACGGCTTTGTTCATTGTTTAGCAACAACAGTGCCAGGGTCACATGCGGGTAGCGGTCGGCACGCAATCATCAAGAAAAAGATTCGATATCACTCACTGTTTTGAGGGAAAAAAGTGCCGGCAGAAGAACTGCGGCAACAAAACATTGCTCCGGGGTCTGCAGCAAGCCGGGAACGTTACCGAACGGTAATATAATTGCGGGTGGTTTGTTACCGTACGGTATCGTCACGGAAAGGTCGGGGAGTGTACGTTCCGGCAGAACGACAGCTTCTCCTTCTTCCCTGGCCCTTATTGAAGCACGGAGAGAATTCAGGTTGGGAAATGGGAAATGTCAGGGGATAAACAGTGAGAAGATGCCCGTTCCTTCATGCGAAAGCCCGGCCTTCGCCCTGCTCCTCGTAGGTGACCCCGTCGCGGATGTTGTAAATGCGCCGGAAGGTGGGAATGATCTTTTCGTCGTGGGTGACGACGATGACCGCGGTCTCGAATTTGCGCGCCATCTCGTTGAGGATCCGGATCACTGCCAGGGCGCGTTCGCTGTCCAGCGGGGCGGTGGGTTCGTCGGCCAGGATCACCGGGGGGTGATTGACCAGGCCCCGGGCGATGGCCACCCGCTGCTGCTCGCCGCCGGAGAGCTGGGAAGGCATGGCCGCGGCCCGGTGATCGACATCGAGGGCCTGCAGCAGCTCTCGCGCCCGCCGGCGGGCCTCGGAATTGGACGTGCCGGCCAGCATGGCGGGCAGGGCGACATTGTCGGTGACATCGAGAAAAGGGATAAGATAGGGCGCCTGAAAGACGAAGCCGATCCGGTCCCGCCGCAGGGCGCGGATGTCCCTGACCTTCCAGCCGTTGTCGTAAATGACCTCGTCGCCCAGGACCATGCGGCCGGCTGTCGGCTCGATTACCGCGCCCAGGCTTTTGAGCAGCGTGCTCTTGCCCGAACCCGAGGGACCGATCAGGCCGACGACCTCGCCCGGCATCACCCGCATATTGACGTTTTTCAGGGCGTCAACCGCGGTGTCCCCGCTGCCGTAGCGTTTGGTCAGGTTTTCGATGCGGATGCCTTTGCCGTCCATGTCAGCCTCCTATGGCCTCGGCCGGATCCACCCTCAGGGCGGCGCGGATGGCGATGATGCTCGACAGGACACAGATGACCACCACGGCGATGAATCCGGCCGCCGAATCCATCGGCTCCAACAGTACGTACTTGGGGAACAGGGGGGCGCCGAAGGTGGCGGTGATCTTGCCGACCACGAAGCCGATAGCCCCCAGGGCAACCGCCTGCTGGAGGATCATCACGGCGATGGTCCGGTTCCTGGTGCCGATCAGTTTCAGGACCGCGATTTCACGGATCTTGCCCAGGGTCAGGGTGTAAATGATGAAGGCGACGATGGCCGCGCTGACCACGGCGAGGATGACCAGGAACATGCCGATCTGCTTCGCCGAGGTGGCGATCAGCTTGCCCACCAGGATCTCCTCCATCTGCCCGCGGGTGTAGACGGTCAGCCGTTTCCACCGGCGGATGGATTGCGCCACTTCCTCTGGATGGTGTCCCTGTTCCACCTGTACCAGGACGGCGTTGACATAGGGATTGGTGGCCTGCGAGTCGATGACCGCCGCCAGCACGTCCGGCCGGCCGGGCCGGTTGAAGACGGGATTTTCGGCAGTGCGCCGACGCTGCTGGAGGACGGCGTCGTTGTCCTTGAGGAACTGGGCCTCCTGGGCATCCTTCAGGGGAATAAACACCATGGGGTCGCCGTTGGAGGAGACCATTCGCCGGGTCAGGCCGACCACCGCATAGTGATTGCGGCGGATCCGGATCCGGTCGCCGAGGGCGAAACCGGCGGCGATGTCGGCCACGGCTTCGTAGTGGCCGCGGGTGATCTGCCGCCCGGCAACAAGATAGGGGGGCCAGCCGGGCGTTCCCGGCTGGCCGGCCGCAACGCCGCTTACCATCGCCCGTACGTCGCGGTCGCCCCGCCGCACCTGCATGGTGAGATAGGTCACCCCGGCTGCCCGGGCCACCCCGGGCATGGCGCGGACGCTCCGCCACACGTCGTCGTAGATGCTCGATGATTCGGCATAGGGGCCGAGGGTGTCCTTCTGCACTACCCAGAGGTCGGCGCCGCTGTTGTCGAGCAGGACCTTGGCGTCGTCCACCATGCCGCGGTAAACGCCGGCCATGGTCAGGGTGACGCCGATCAGCAGCCCCAGGCCGAAACCGGTGAAGACGAACTTGCCCCAGGCGTGCAGGATGTCGCGTCCGGCGAGGCTGATCATGGCTGCGCCTCCGTCAGCTGCCCAACCACATGGATGCGGCTGCGGTGGTGCAGGGCCTTTTCGCTGTAGGCCACGACCCGGTCCCCCGGTTCGAGGCCCGCCCGGATCACCACCTGTCCCGCCAGGTCGGAGGTGCCCGGATCGACCGGGGTAAAACGCGGTTCGCCCTCCGTCACCAGCCATACGCCGAGACGGCCGTCGATGCGATGAATGGCGGCATTGGTGATCACCGGGGCCGGGGGCAGGGCCGGCAGGGCCACCGTGACTTCGGCCAGCTCGCCGACCGGCGGCAGGGCATTCGGCAGCCGGTCAAACACCACCTTGGCCAGGGTCTCCTCGGTCACGGCGTCCGCCAGCGGCTCCACCCGGAGAACGCTCCCGGTGAGCGGAGCGCCGCCCTGGGACCGCAGGACGATGAGCGCCGGCAGGTCAACGGCCAGGCCGCCGGCCTGCATCTGGTCAAAACGGACATTGATCCACACGCTTGCCGGATCGATCAATTCCACCACGGTCTGGCCGACCACCACCGTGGTCCCCGGCTCGACTTCCCGGGCGGTGATCAGGCCGTCGGCAGGGGCGATCAGCCGCAGGTTTTCGCGCTGGGCCGCCAGTGCTTCCAGTTCGGCGCGTATCCTCGCCAGTTCATGGGTCGCCGCCTTCAGTCCCGCCTCGGCGATCTGCAGCTCCTGGCGCTTGGTGGCATGGGTTTCCTCGCTGGCGGAGCGGGCCTGCCACAGCTCTTCGTAGCGCCGCTCCTGGACCCGGGCATGGTCACGGCGCGCTCCGGCCTCGGCCAGCTGCGCCTCGGCCCGGAGCAGGGCGGCCTGCTGGGCACGGAGCCGGTCGTCAAGGTCCACCGGATCCATTTCGCCGAGAATGTCCCCGGCCCTGACCCGGTCTCCCACATCGACATCCAGGCGCTGGAGCCGGCCGGCAAATATCGGCCCGATCCGGTAGGTGGAGCGCGCCTCGACCGTGCCGATGCCGAACAGGCCCGGTGAAATGCTCCTGTGCTCCACCTCGGTCACGGTGACTTTCACCGGTGCCAGCGGCCCGGAGCGCGCGGCAACGTAGACAAAAAGGGCCAGCAGAGGGACAAGCACCGCCAGCAGGGCCAGGGTGCGCCCGTGGACAGGAAAATGTTTCATGGCTTCCTCCTGATGCCCCGCCGGTAGACGCCGAAAACCCGCGGTGCCTCGCGGCGGATGCGCTGCACGTCACCGGCCAGCATGGACTGCATCACCAGCCCCTGGATGGTGCCGATAAAAAGCGTGGTCGCCGCCTCGGGGTCGAGGCGGTCGTCCAGTTCCCCGCTTTCCTTGCCCTGGTCGATCAGCCGGCCGAGCCGTTCCCCGTAGCGGCAGATGAGGGTGCGGACCATGCGCTTGGGAGCGGTCTCCCCGGCCCGCTGCAATTCGCCGAACAGCATGCGGGGAATGCCGGGATGCTCGGCGACAAAATCCACATGGGCCAGGAACATCGCCTCCAGCGCCGCCAAGGGCGATGCGTGTGCCCGGGCCGCTTTGTCGATCCGGTTCAGCAGCCGCTCGGCAACCCATTCCATCACCTCGCCGATGATGGCTTCCTTGTTGGGGAAGTGCCGGAACAGGGCGCCCTGGGTCAGTCCCATCCGCCGGGCGATGGCAGAAGTGGTGATGTCGCTGGGATTCTGCTCCCCGGCCAGTTCGATCACCGTCTCGACGGTGACGGCGCGGCGTTCTTCAGCGGGGAGATGTTTGGCTGGTGGCTGCATGGTGCCTCCATGAAAGATAGTAATTAATTACTTACTTGTTACTGTATTCCTTTCTCTGTTTTTGTCAAGCTGATCAATGGCGATCAGCAGTGAAAGGAGGCAGAAAGAGGATCCGCTTTTCTGTCTGTAGTGGCCAACTGCTGGAGTACAGGGGTTTTCCCGGCGCCGTTTGCAGCTGAAGTTGTCCATTGGGGAGAAAGCGATTTTCAACTCCCTCTTTTCCAGGTAGTATTCTGCAGGGTTTTTCCATTGGCATCGACCGCCGACCTTTGTCCCGCGGCATCTGCAACCACGCACCGCAATCCCGTTTTGCCCGAACCGTCGGCAGAGAAAGGAGACCGCAATTGGATATACTGATCCTGTTCGTCCTGATTTTGCTCAACGGCGTTTTCGCCATGTCGGAGATCGCCCTGGTCACCGCGCGCCGAAGCCGCCTGGCGCGGCTGGCAGAGGACGGCGACGCCTCCGCGGCGATCGCCATACGGCTCAGCGAGGAGCCGACCCAGTTTCTTTCGACCATCCAGATCGGCATCACCACCATCGGCATCCTCAACGGTTTCATCGGCAAGGCCGCCCTGGCGGAACCGCTTGCCAACTGGCTGCAGATCATCGGCATTGATCGTCAGTTCAGCACGACCGGGGCCTCGATCATTGTCGTTGCCGGCATCACCTACTGCACCATCGTCATCGGTGAACTGGTTCCCAAACGAATCGGCCAGTTCAATGCCGAGGGCATCGCCCGGCGGATGGCCCGGCCCGTTTCGATGCTGGCCGGCCTGTCCCGCCCCATCGTCTCCCTGCTGTCCGTATCGACCGACGCCCTGCTGCGGCTGATGGGCAAGGGCGACCTGGGCGGGGCCAACCTGACGGAGGAGGACATCCATGCCATGCTGGCCGAAGGTTCGCAAACAGGTGTGATCGAAAAGCAGGAGCATCGGATGGTGCGCAACGTCTTCCGCCTTGACGACCGGCAGATTATCTCCCTGATGACGCCGCGCAGCGAGATCGTTTTTCTGGACGTCAATGAGCCCCTGGACCGGAATCTGGAAAAAATGATCCACTCCGATCACTCCCGTTTTCCGGTCTGCCGTGGGAGGTTGGACGATATTCTTGGGGTGGTCTCGGCCAAAAAGGTGCTTCGCCAGAAATTGCAGGGGGAGGTGATCGACCTGTCGGAGCAGCCGGAGCCGGGCGTGTATGTGCCCGAATCGCTGACCGGGATCAAGCTGCTGGAACAGTTTCGCAACACCGGCGTGCAGATGGTCTTCGTGGTGGATGAATACGGGGGCATCCAGGGACTGATCACCCTGCATGATGTGCTGGAGGCCCTGGCCGGAGAGTTTAAACCGCGGAATCCCGCCGAGGTCTGGGCATTTGAGCGTGAAGACGGGTCATTGCTGCTGGAGGGCCTGACCCCCATTCCGGAACTCAAGGACCGCCTCGAACTGAAGAGTGTGCCCGAGGAAAACAAGGGAAGGTACCATACCCTCAGCGGCATGATGATGTGGCTGATCGGTCACATACCCCGTACCGGCGACATTGCGGAATGGGAACAGTGGCGCCTGGAGGTGGTGGACATGGACGGCAACCGGGTCGACAAGGTGCTGGCAAGCCGCCTGCCTGACAGGGAAGAGGGGACGACCGGAGAGGAACAGTTTCCGGCCGGGGAAGGGAAGTGACATGACGGTGCCCTTGCTCGTCATTGCCGTCGGTTTTGTCCTGCTGGTCTGGAGCGCCGACCGGTTTGT
>DSAE01000208.1 GCA_011372855.1 Desulfobacteraceae bacterium | reverse complement strand
TCGGCCGGAGCAAGAATACCTTGCACCGTAAGTCACATTACGCCACCGTCCAGACATTTCACCGGGGCCGGAATCACGGAAATTGAAGGCGGCGTTTTTTGCTTTATCGATGGAAACAACAGGCGTTCGAGGCGCTCAAATACCCTGAATCGCTTTTCCTGCCGGTCTCCGGGACCTTTACCCGGGAACCCATCGGTTTCGCCCTGCGCAAGGGCGACGTCGACACGCTTGCTTTTTTCAACAGCTGGATAACGGTGGTGCAGGAGGAAGGGTGGCTGGCCGAACGCCATCACTACTGGTTTGAAACCAGGGACTGGGCCGATCAGGTGGAATAACCCGCACCCCTGATGCTGCCCAAAATCAGCTTAATTTTTGGACAATTGCCTCTGCCAACGGCAAGAGAAACCGGTGCACTGGAAGAAAAAACGCGTTACTCCGCTGGATGTCACCCTGACGCTCCTGCTGCTGGGGCTGGGCGCGTACATCGTCTACCGGCTGACCGTTGCCCTGAACTACAAGTGGCAGTGGAGCATCATACCGACCTATCTCGTTCGGTATGACCACGAACAGGAACGCTGGGTCGCCAATCTCCTGCTGGAGGGTCTCTACACCACCATCAGGCTGAGCGTCTGGGCCACTTTGCTGGCGGCGGTTCTCGGCCTGGTGTTCGGCCTGATGCGCACAAGCCGGCGGCTCCTGTTCCGCCTGACCGCGGGATTGTATGTGGAGCTGATCCGCAACACCCCCCAGTTGGTCCTGGTGTTCATTTTTTACTTCTTTGTCAGCTCCCAGGTCCTGCCGATGCTCGGCATCGAAGAGTCCATCCGGAGCCTGCCGGCGGCCGCACAGACCTGGATTGCCCGGTTTGCCGCCGGTCCGGACCTGATCACCGCCTTTTTTTCCGGGGTCCTGACCATAGCTCTTTTCCAGGGCGCATATATTACCGAGATAGTCCGGTCGGGCATCGAATCGGTTGAAGAGGGGCAGTGGGAGGCGTCCTATGCCCTCGGCCTTTCACGGTGTCAGCAGCTGATCTGGATCATTCTTCCCCAGGCCGGCAGAAAGGTCCTGCCTCCGCTGGCCAACGAGTTCATCAATACCATCAAATATTCCGCCATTGTCTCAATCATCTCGATCCAGGAACTGACCTTCCAGGGCATGCAGATCATGTCCTCGACCCAGGTAACCATCGAGATATGGCTGACCATCACCCTGATGTACCTCGTCCTCTGCCTCCTCCTGTCGCTGTCGGTCCGCGCCCTGGAAAAACATTTGAACCGCGGTCATGCCTGATCAACGGCCGGGTTTGCGCCTCGAGCCCCATCCTTGAGTGCGGATCCGGGCCGGGCGCAACCTGCTTAACGCTTGCCCGGCGGCGCGAGAAAGAGATTTTTGAGCTTCAGGAAATAATCGATCCCGGACCAGATCGTCAGGATCAGCGAAACGTACATGATCAGCAGGCCGAGACGATGCAGAAATGACAGATCAAACATATCCAGGGGAAAAATCAGGACTCCCAGTCCTATGTACTGGGTAATCGACTTGATCTTGCCCAGTCCGCTGGCGGCGACGACAATCCCCGATGAAGCGGCCACGCCCCGCAGACCGGTTATGATGATCTCACGGCAGAGAATCAGCAGGGCCAGCCATGCCGGGATCCTGCCCAGGGGAATGAGCATGATCAGGGCGGTGGCGACCAGGACTTTGTCCGCCAACGGGTCCATCAGCTGACCCAGTACCGTTTCGCTCTTGTAGCGGCGGGCAAAATAGCCGTCCACCCAGTCGCTGCCGGCGGCGATGATGAATACCAGCCAGGAAAAAAAACCCAGCCAGAGGGTCTGCTCCAGGAAAAGCAGTCCCGCCAGCACGGCCGCGAACAGGAAGCGGAAGGCGGTTATGGAATTGGGAAGATTGAAGACCTGGTCCACAATGCTTAATTCACCGTTACCAGCTTATGCACATTGATATTTTCCGTCATTGACATGGAAGCGCCTGATTTCTGCTGGTAAGAGCGATACCGCTGGATCACCCTGTCGACGTACTCCCTTGTTTCCCTGATTCCCGGCAAGGGGCCGTTTTTCGTCACCCTCCCCGGGCCGGCATTGTAGGCGGCAAGGCTCAGGGCCAGGTCCCCCTCGTAGGAATTGAGCAGCTGACGGAAATAACGGGTGCCGCCGCGAATATTTTCCGCCGGATCAAAGGGATTCCCTACCCGCATCAGCTTTGCGGTTCCCGGCATGAGCTGCATCAGGCCCTGGGCGCCCCGGTGCGAAACGGCATAGGGGTCGAAATTGGACTCGGTATGGATAATGGCCTTGATCAGGAGGGGATCGATCCTGTGCGACAGGGCCGCCTCCCTGATGTGGTGATCATACCGGGCCGGATTCCGGGAAGCGGTCTGCTTGTTTGCCGATGCCGGCAGGCCGGCCGTGTTCTCCCGGGGTGTGTTCAGCCGCCCCAGGCGCATCGGCTTGTATCGGCTGCCGGCAGGAACGTTGGTATAATGACTGACCCCGTTGCCGTCCACGTACACGTAGATGTCCGCGGCTGCCGCCGGCGGCGCCCCCGTAACCAGCAGAAAAAAGAGAAGCGGCAGGAATATCTTCACCGGCATGTCCCTTATTTCCGCCTTTTCTCCCAGTCGGCGAGAAATTTTTCCATGCCGCTATCGGTGAGCGGATGCCTGGCCAGTTGGGCAATGACCTTGTAGGGAATCGTGGCGATCTCCGCTCCCATTAATGCCGCCTCCAGGACATGCAGGGGATTGCGCACCGACGCCACGATGACCTCGGCGGTAAAGCCGTAATTGCGGTTGATGGTCAGGATGTCGCCGATCAGGTTCATTCCCGTGTGGGAAATGTCGTCCAGCCGGCCGACAAAAGGGCTGATGTAGGCTGCGCCGGCCTTGGCCGCCAGCAGTGCCTGGGTGGCGGAAAACACCAGGGTGACGTTGGTCTTGATGTTTTCGTCGGCAAGCCGCCGCACCGCTTTCAGGCCCTCTTCGATCATCGGAATCTTGACGACGATGTTGCTGCCGAGCTTTGCCAGTTCCCTCGCCTCGCTGACCATGCCGTCTGCTTCCACGCTGACGACTTCGGCGCTGACCGGGCCGTCAACGATGGCGAGGATATCGCGCAGGATGTCTGCAAAGGGCCGCTGTTCCTTGGCAACCAGGGAAGGGTTTGTCGTGACCCCGTCGACCATGCCCATTTCCAGGCCCTTTTTTATTTCATCTATGTTGGCGGTATCAATAAAGAATTTCATTTATCACCTCTTGACGTTTCGGAAAACGCATCGCAGCATTTTTCGCTGCAGAAATAGTACGTTTTCCCGTTTTTTCGCAGCCGGACGGCCTGATTCTTGGGCACCAGGGTATGGCAGACCGGATCTTCAACGAGCACATCCTGCACCTTGGAGCCGTCACCGCCGCCGGGGGTTGCGGTTGCCGATGATTTTTTTCCTGCCGTCGGCGTTTTCGTTCCCCCGGCGATGCTGCGCAAAAGGACCCAGCCGATATAGAGCAGGATGGCAAGGGCGACAAAACGAATCACAAACATTGTCTTTTCCGCCCGGTCCCTTTTCTGCGTTCCACGACTTCCATCGTTGTATTATATCGCCCCGTCAACAAATGTCTAATTGAAATTCAGACAGAAGAGGCCGTCGTTACGAACCGACGGTCCAGGCCGCCCGCTCAAGCTGTGGTGTCGGGCCAGGAAATCCGGCGGGCGGCCTGTTCATCGGAGCCGTGCGCGGCCGAGCGGAGCAGATCGCCCATGGAGCGATGCAGCAGGGGATGACGGACATCCGGAGCAATCTCGGCCATCGGCAGCAGAACAAAGAGGCGTCGATGCATCTCCGGGTGGGGGAGAACCGGCTGCCCCTCTCTCCGGACGCAATCTCCATACAGCAGCAGGTCAAGGTCGAGCTCCCTGTCCCTGTACCCCCTGGCGGCCGGGTCCCGTTTCCGCCCGAACCGTTTTTCCACCAGATGCAGAACGGCAAGCAGTTCTTCGGGAGAAAGGGCTGTCAGGACGGATCCGGCACCATTGACGAACCAGTTGCGGGTCGCCATGTCCACCGGTCTGGTGCGGTACGGGCTCGACAGCCGGTGCAGTCGGATTCCCGGTTGCCGGCCCAGGATTTCCCAGGTCCGGCGGAGAATCTGCAGGGAGTCGCCGAGATTGGAGCCCAAACCGATATAGGCGACGGTCAGCGACTCCGCCGGCAGCAGGGATGCCTGATCAGCCATCCGTTTGCACAGGCAGGCGGAAGGGATGTCAGAAATTCGTCAGGCCGAGGACATCGAACATGGTATACATGCCGTTTGGCTTGTTTACCACCCATTCCGCCGCCAGGGCCGCACCCCTGGCGAAATTGTCCCGGCTGTGGGCCCGGTGGGTAATCTCCAGCCGTTCCCCGGCGCCGGCAAAATAAACGGTGTGTTCGCCAACGATATCACCGGCCCTGATCGTCTGGATGCCGATCTCGGTATCCGTCCGTTCGCCGATCATTCCGCTGCGGGCGAAAATACCCACTTCGGCAAGATTCCTGTTCAGGGCACCGGCGGCCATCTCCCCCAGCTTGAGGGCGGTCCCGGAAGGCGCGTCCTTCTTCATGCGGTGATGGGCCTCGACAATCTCCACATCATAGGCATCACCGAGAATGGCGGCGGCCTTTTCAACCAGTTTGAACAGCACGTTGACGCCCACGGCCATATTGGGCGCCTGTACGCAGGGAAAGTGGCGGCCGGCCAGTTCGCTGACCGCCTGCAGATCTTCGCCGCTCAGCCCGGTGGTGCCGATCACCATGGCCCGGTTGTGGCGGGCGGCCAGCTGGACAAACCCCATGGTCGCCTGATGAAAGGTGAAATCTATAATGACATCGCCCTTGTCGATCACCGATTCGAGGCCGGGTTCAATGGTCACTCCCACTTTGCCGAAGCCCCCGTTTTCACCGACATCACGGCCGATGGCGGGACTGTCGGGATGCTCGAAAGCGGCGCTCAATGCAAGCCGAGGGTTGCCATGCACCATCAAGCTGATGCGTTGTCCCATCCGGCCGGCAGCGCCGGCCACGATAACACGTGTCATATTCTCTCTTCTCCAAAAGGAACAGGCCCCGCCCGGTCAGTTCAAGCCGACCTCGGCCATGGCCTTTTTCAGCACCACGATGCTGGCCTCATCCATCCCCGTCATTGGCAGGCGCACCTCGCCGGAGCGAATTTTGCCCATCAGTTCCAGGGCCTTCTTGGCCGGGGCGGGACTGGGATAGCAGAACATCGCCCCCATCAGGGGGAAAAGCCGGTAGTGCAGTTCGTTGGCCAGGGCCAGATCGCCCGCCAGGGCGGCTTCCATCATCCGGGCCATGCCTCCGGGTTCAACGTTTGAGGTCACTGAGATGACTCCCCTGCCGCCTATCAGCACCGTGGGCATGGAGGTGAAATCATCCCCGGAGAGGACGATAAAATCCTTCGGGCAGAGCCGGATGACCTCGCTTATCTGGTTCAGGCTGCCGGTGGCTTCCTTGATGCCGATGACATTGGGCAGCTCCCTGGCGCAGCGGGCCACGGTTGGGGGCAGCATGTTGGTCACCGTCCGCCCCGGCACATTATAAAGGATCAGCGGGATATCGACCGCCTCGGTAATTGCCCGGTAATGCTGGAACAATCCCTCCTGGCTCGGTTTGTTGTAGTACGGCACAACCGACAGAACGGCATCGGCGCCGCTGGCTTTCGCGCTTTCCGTCAACTCGATGGCCTCCAGGGTATTGTTGGCCCCGGTGCCGGCAATGACCGGGACCCGGCCGTTGACCGCCTTAACCGTCAATTCGATGACCCGCTTGTGCTCATCGAAGTCCAGCGTCGCAGACTCCCCGGTGGTTCCACAGGGGACAATGCCGTGCGTCCCGTTGGTTACCTGGAACTCGATGAGGTCCCGCAAGCCCTCTTCATCAACCTTGCCGTCAAGAAAGGGAGTAACGATGGCAACGATTGCTCCCTGAATTCCGCTCATGATCTTCCTCCTCTGTTTTATCTTCCTGGTCCCGGGCGGGAACCTGTTCAATCCTCGTGCAGGGCGTCCTCGTTCAACTCCCCGGTGTAGATGATATGGGCCGGACCCTTGAGAAATACATTGGCCGCGGCTTTGCCCTGGTGCAGGTCAAAGGAAATGGTCAACCGGCCGCCTCCCGAGGTGACGATATCGACGGGCGACGCCGCATGGCCGAGAACGGCGGCAATCAATGCCGCGGCGGCGGCGCCGGTGCCGCAGGCCAGGGTTTCGTTCTCCACGCCCCGCTCGTAGGTCCGCACCTGCAGGCCCCCTTCCCTGAGCGGCCGGACGAAATTGACGTTGGTGCCGGCCGGCATGAAATCGCCATGGAAGCGAATCGCCCGGCCCGTCTCCGTGACATTGAATCCGTCATAATTGTCGACAAAGATGACCGCATGGGGGACGCCGGTATCCACCGAGTGCAGCTCAACGGTCCGGTCCTGCAGACGGACCGTCCTGTTCAGCCTGAAATCCTTCGGTTCCGTCATGAGAATGGCGACATTGACGTCCGCGACATTGGCTTCGATGATCCCGGCAATGGTCTCAAAGCGCATATGGGCCGGAGCCATGCCGTGCATATAGGCAAAGCGGGCGGCACAGCGGGCGCCGTTGCCGCACATTTCCGCCTCGGATCCGTCGGCATTGAAAAACACCCACTTAAAATCCGCCGCCTCGGACGGTTCGATGAAGATAAGGCCGTCGGCGCCGACGGAAAACCTCCGCCGGCAGACCAGGCGGGCGAATTCGGGCATCATTTCCCTGGCCAGTTTCGGCTTGCGGTGGTCAATAAGAATGAAATCATTGCCCGTACCGCTCATTTTGACGAACGGGATCGGCATCCGCACGATTTTCATGGCTCCTCCCGGACCGGAATGACTTCGCCCCTGACAAGGTCCGCGTAGGTCTCCCTGGACCTGATCACATGAAATGTATCGCCGCTGACCAGCACTTCGGCGGCCCGGGGCCGGGAATTATAATTGGACGACATGGTGAAGCCGTAGGCGCCGCTGCTCATGATCGCCAGCAGTTCGCCCTGACTGACCCGGGGCAGCAGCCGGTCCCGGGCCATGAAATCACCGGTCTCGCAAATGGGCCCGACGATGTCGACCAGTTGAGCCGGGGCGCTGTTGTCCACGACGGGGCGTATTTCATGGTAGGCCCCGTACAGACTCGGTCTGGTCAGATCATTCATGGCGGCATCGACGATCACAAACCGCTTGTCCTGATCTCCCCCCGTATTGACCTTGGTATACAGCACTTCCGTGACCAGGATGCCGGCGTTGCCGACAATCACCCGGCCCGGCTCGAGAATGAGCGTGCACTGCATGGAGTTCAGCTCCCGCTGGATTGCCCGGGCGTAATCGTGCGGATGGGGCGGCTGTTCATCGGCATAGGTGATGCCGACGCCGCCGCCGAGATCGAGGCAGCTGATGCGAATGTCCCGCTCCTCGAGGAGGGAAATGAATTTTTTCAGTTTTCCCAGGGCCTCGATGAACGGATCGATCCGGGTGAGCTGCGAACCGATATGGCAGCTCACTCCCCGAATGGCGATATTGCTCATTGACCGGGCCCGGACATACTCCCGCAGGGCATCCTCAACCGGAATGCCGAACTTGTTTTTGGCCAGGCCGGTGGAAATATACGCGTGGGTCAGGGGATCGACATCCGGATTCACCCGGAAGGCGACCGGAGCCACGACCCCGAGGCCGGAGGCCACGGCCTGCAGACGGTCCAGCTCCTGGGGCGACTCCACATTGAACATCAGAATGCCCGCTTCCAGGGCCTCGCGCATTTCCGCGGCGGTCTTGCCGACGCCCGAGTAAATGATCCGTTCGGCCGGAACGCCTGCCCGCAAGGCCCGGAAAAGTTCGCCGCCGGAGACGATATCCGCCCCCCCGCCCAGCCCGCTGAACAGGTTCAGCACACCGATGTTGGAACAGGCCTTGACCGCGAAACAGGTCAGATGATCCATGCCGGCAAAGCCGCTGTCAAAGGCCTTGAAATGGCGGATCAGGGTTGCCTCGCTGTACAGATAGAAGGGCGTGCCGACGGCCCGGGTAATGTCGCGGACCGGAATTTCCTCGCAGTACAGTTCGTTGTTCAAATAGTGAAAATGATGCATAAGCAGCCCGTGGTGATGTTACCCGCTTTCCTCCTACCTGAACATCTCGGCTTCTTCCGAAGCCGGACTTTCATTGACCGGACTGGCCCCGTCGATGCTGGATACGGAATAAAACCATCTGACCGCCCCGGGAGGCGTCCGGTCATCGAAAATCGTCGCCGGGACCTTGACCTCGCCGAGCAAAACCGGCTGCCGTTCGCCCTCTACCCGGCGATACACCCTGTATCCCCTTACGTCACGGTGCTGGACGGGATCCCAGACCACCTTCACGCCGGTGGAGGTCATGACCGCTTTCACCCCGACCGGCGCCGGCGGCGGGGTCCGGTCAACGGGGACGGCCTCCACCGGCTGACTGGCGCCGCCGCCGACCTCACCCATTTCATACATGGTGACCGCCTGGACCTGGTAGCTGTATTTCCTGCCGTTGACCACCTTCGTATCCACATATCCGGTTTCATTGAGCAGCCCGGTGAGCGGGGTGAAGGGGCCGCCGCCCTGGCTGCGGTATACCCGGTATCCGACCGGCTCCCGGATCGGCGTCCCGTTCATGCGGGCGGTGACGGCCGCCCAGGCCAGACTCACCCTGCCGTCGCCGGGCTGGACGGTTACATCTGCGGGAGCGGCCGGCGGAATGTTCCACATGAAGGAAACAATGTTGGAATCCTCGCTTTCCGCCCACCATCCGGTTCGGGACCGGACCTTGAAGAAATACAGATTTCCCGGCCTGAGCAGTGTTGTCTCGTAAACAGCCTGCCTGGGCTTGCCGGCGGCGATGGCCCCCCCCGGAATGTCAAGGGGTTCGCCGAAGGGAATCGGACAGGTTTCGCAGTACTGTTCCGGGGCCACCACCGCCCGGTACAGTTTAAACGACAGAATTTCGCTGAGGTCATCCCCCTTGACGGTTTCCGCGGGATAGGTCCACCTCAGCGTCACCCCCTTGTCGTCCAGTTCATACTGCAGATCGGTAACCGCCTTGGGGACGATCTCCTGGGGAGAGACCGGCCGGCTCTTGTAGCCGCAGCCGCTCAGAACCGACAGAGCCAGCAATCCGCACAGGACAACCGGCCAGGGCAAAAATAACCGTCCATGCACAAGTGTATCCGCTCTCATCATCCTGTCATCCCCAAGTTTTTTTCGAGACGCCGCAGGGCATCCTCAACCCTGGCCCGCGCGGTCCCGCCGATGGACAGACGGCTGTTGACCGATCCCTCCACCTCGAGCACCTCCATGACGTCCCCGTCGATCAGGCTGGAAAAAGACTGCAGTTCTTCAAGTTTCAGGTCCGTGAGTTCCTTGCCCCGCTCCTGACAATGGGCGACAATCCGGCCCGCCACCCCGTGTGCCTGGCGGAAAGACATGCCCTTTTGCACCAGGTAGTCGGCCAGGTCGGTGGCGGTCATGAAGCCGCCGGACGCCGCCTCCCGCATCCGGTCCGTCTTGAAGGACAGGTTGCCCAGCAGTTCGGCGGTGATGGACAGACTTGCCCTGACCGTGTCAAGGGCGTCAAACACGGGCTCCTTGTCTTCCTGCAGGTCTCTGTTGTAGGTCAGGGGCAGCCCCTTGACGGTCATCATCAGCCCCATGAGCGATCCGGTGACCCGCCCCGTCTTCCCTCTGATCAGCTCGGGGATATCCGGGTTCTTCTTCTGGGGCATGATGGACGATCCCGTGCAGTAGCGGTCGCCGAGTTCGACAAAATCAAACTCCCGGCCGGCCCACAGCACCAGTTCCTCGGCCAGGCGGCTGAGATGAAGCTGGATGACCGTGCAGCAGAACAGGAATTCCATGGCAAAATCCCGGTCGCCCACCGTGTCCATGGAATTGGCGGTGACCGCCGGGAAGCCGAGTTCGGCCGCCACGAACTCCCTGTCGATGGGCAGACCCGTTCCGGCCATGGCCGCCGCCCCCAGGGGCATGACATTAAGGCGCCGGATGCAGTCACCAAGACGGTCCCGGTCCCGCTCGAACATCTCCACGTAGGCCAGCAGATGGTGCGCCAGCAGAACCGGCTGGGCCCGCTGCAGATGGGTATACCCGGGCATGACCGCATCGAGGTGCCGGCGCGCCAGGGTGGCGAATCCCTTCTGGACCTCCGCCAGCAGGAGCCGCAGGCCTTCCCCCTCCTCCCGCAGGTACAGCCGAAGGTCAAGGGATACCTGGTCGTTGCGGCTGCGGGCGGTATGAAGTTTTTCACCGGCCGCCCCGATCCTCTCGGTCAGGGCTTTTTCAATGTTCATGTGAATATCTTCCAGATCCGGGCGGAAGACAAAGGTCCCGGCTTCGATATCCGCCCGGATCCCATCAAGCCCTTTGAGAATTGCATCGCATTCTTCGTCGCTGATAAGCCCCTGCCGGGCCAGCATCCGGGCATGGGCCTTTGATCCGGCGATATCATGCCTGTAGAGCCGGGCGTCATAATGGATGGAAGCGGTGAACGCTTCGACCGAAGCTGCCGTTGCCTCGGCAAAACGACCGCCCCAGAGCTTGGCGGCGGGTGTGCGGCGCGGCGAATCGGCCATGATTTATTTCTTCCTGCTCAGGGCCTGGATCTGCATGCGCAGGCTGTTGAGCCTGATGAAGCCGGTGGCGTCGGCCTGGTTGTAGACCTCGTCTTCCTCGAAGGTGGCGAAACTCTCCTGGTAGAGGGAGTTATCCGATTTGCGGCCGACCGGCATGCAGCCTCCCTTGTACAGCTTGAGGCGGACGGTACCGTTGACTGTCTGCTGCGTCTCGTCCATGGTTTTCTGCAAAAGGCGCATTTCCGGGGAAAACCAGAAGCCGTTGTAGACCAGTTCCGAATACCGCGGCGCGAGGGAATCGCGGATCCGCATGACCTCCCGGTCCAGGGTGATGGTTTCCAGGTCGCGATGCGCCGCCCGCAGAATGGTACCGCCGGGCGTTTCATACACCCCCCGCGACTTCATGCCCACAAACCGGTTCTCCACCATGTCCAGCCGGCCGATGCCGTTGGCTCCGCCCAGCTCGTTGAGCCTGGTCAGCAGCCGTACCGGGTCGAGACGTTCGCCGTCAATGGCAACCGGGTTGCCGAACTCGAAATCGACCTCAACGTACACGGGCTTGTCCGGGGCCTTTTCCGGCGGGACCGTCAATTGGTACATCTGCTCCTCGGGCTCGTTCCAGGGATCCTCCAGGATCCCGCCCTCATAACTGATATGGAGGAGGTTTTCATCCGAGCTGTAGGGCTTTTCCCTGGTTACCGGCACCGGAATGTCATGTTCGGCGGCAAAGGTCAGCAGTTTGGCGCGCGAATTCAGATCCCAGATCCGCCACGGCGCGATGATGGTCAGTTTCGGATCAAGCGCCAGGTAGGCCAGCTCGAATCGCACCTGGTCATTGCCCTTGCCGGTGGCGCCATGGCTGACGCCATCCGCCCCCTCCTCACGGGCAATCCGCACCTGCTCCCTGGCAATGACCGGTCGCGCAAGAGACGTGCCCAGCAGGTACGAGCCTTCGTAGATGGCATTGGCACGGAAAGCGGGAAAAATAAATGCCCGGACGAACTCCTCCCGCAGATCGGAGATGATGACTTTTTCCGCCCCGGTCGCCAGCCCCTTGCGACGCACGGCGTCCCAGTCTTCCCGCTGCCCCAGGTCGGCGGCAAAGGCCACCACCGGACACTGGTACTCCTCCTGCAGCCATTTGAGGATAACGGAAGTGTCGAGGCCGCCGGAGTAGGCCAGCACAATTTTGTTCACGCGCATTGTTCCTTGCTTGGGCGCCGCAGCGCCTCCTCCTGTTTGCTTCGCCCGGATTGACGGGACTGCGTGGCTCGCCGCGGAGCCTTTCTCCGGGAAAATGTTCTTTATTGGATAAAATGCTCCAGGATCGCTTTGTGAATATGCATTTTGTTTTCCGCCTGATCAAAGATGACGCTGTGCTCCCCTTCCAGCACGTCGTCGGTGATTTCCTCGCCCCGGTGGGCCGGGAGGCAATGAAGAACGACGGCATCACGGCGGGCGGCGGCAAGCAGCTCGCTGTTCAACTGATAGGACTGAAAAATGCGCCGCCGCTGCTCCTGCTCGTCCTCCCGTCCCATTGACGCCCAGACATCGACATTGATCACGTCGGCATCCCGTACCGCCTCGCGGGGATCTTCGAGCAGGGTGATCGGCGCGGACGCTCTCTGCCGGGCTGCTTCCAGAACGGCTTCGTTGGGGCCGTATCCCGCCGGGCAGGCAAGGGTCAGAGGAAAGCCGAAAACCGCCGCCGCCTCGATCCAGGAGTTCGCCATGTTGTTGCCGTCTCCCAGCCAGACGATTTTCAGACTGTCCAGGGTGATTTTCTTTTCCATCACCGTCATGACATCGCTCAGGACCTGGCAGGGATGATGGAGATCGGTGAGAGCGTTGATCACCGGCACTTCGGAATGACGGGCCAGCTCCTCGACGACCTCCTGGCCGTAGGTCCGCACCACCACGGCGTCGACATACCGGGCGAGGACCCTGGCCATATCCTTGAGGGGCTCCCCCCGGGTCAACTGGGACTCCTTGGAGGACATATGGATGACCTGCCCGCCCATGCCGTACATGGCCGCTTCGAACGATACCCTGGTCCGGGTGGAGGGCTTTTCAAACAGCATGCTGATTGTCCGGCCGGACAGGGACAGGTGGTGGAGTCCTTCAGCGGCCTCCCGTTTCAAGACCATCGCCCGGTCGATGAGCGCCGCGAGCCGGTCCCGGTCAAAATCCTTCAGAGCCAACAGATGGTTGCACATAATCCATACTCTGTCTTTCAGGTACGGCCCGGCAGGCAGCGGACGCTGTGCACCCGGCGGCGGCGTCCCGTTCCCAATCGAACCAAAAACTTTAATTTATACAAAAAAACATGCTGCTTGCAAAGAAATTTCAAGATTACCGCTCTTTTCCGGCAGCACGGAGATCCTCGGCAGAGGTAGGATGAGAAGGCTGGTCTTCCTCGCGAGCTGTGATAGAATCACGCTCAAAAGATTAACGCAGTCCAAGAGGCTGCAAAGAGAGGAGGACCAGCC
>DSAE01000018.1 GCA_011372855.1 Desulfobacteraceae bacterium | reverse complement strand
TGGTAACTCCCTTATTTGATTTTTCACAAATTCAAACAATAACATACCATATTTTATTCTATTCATCCAATTTTCATATATGTCAATATTGACATAACGAAAAAACTTGTCTATATACCCCTCAGCATCCTTTCTTCTTTCATCCGGCTCTCTCGCCCAGCACGCAAGGAGAACAAATGATGAAGCGCCAACCTCGAAGACACCTCCAGACCATCGTTTCCCTTCTGTTCGCCTTGCTGCTTTGCGCATCGGCGGCCGCCGCACAGCAGAAACCGCTGATGATGGCCACCACCACCAGCACTGACAACACCGGCCTGCTTGAATATCTCGCGCCCCTGGTCAAGCAGGCGACGGGCATCGATCTGAAATGGGTGGCCACCGGGACCGGCCAGGCCCTCAAGCTGGGGGAGAACTGCGATGCCGATGTCCTCATGGTCCATGCCCCTGCGGCCGAAAAGGCCTTTGTCGAGGCCGGTTTCGGCCTTAACCGCCGGGAATTCATGTATAACGATTTCATCATCATCGGCCCGGAAGGAGATCCGGCCGCCATCAAGGGCAAGGACACCTGCACCGCCTTCAAGGCTATTCTTGACAGTAAGGCCGTCTTTGTCAGCCGCGGCGACGATTCCGGGACCCACAAGATGGAACTGGCCCTGTGGAAACAATGCGCAGAGGCAGTGCCCGACAAGGAGAGCTGGTACAGGCAGGCCGGCCAGGAAATGCTCGCCACCATCAATATCGCCGGGGAGCAGAACGGCTACACCCTGACCGACCGCGGCACCTATATCACCTATGAAGCCAACCTCGGCGGCAACCCGCCGCTCAAAATACTGGTGGAGGGGGACCGGAAGCTGCTCAACCAGTACTCCGTCATCGAGGTGAACCCGGAGCGCTGCCCCAAGGCCCAGCAGGAACTTGCCCGCAAGTTGGGGGACTGGCTGGTCGGCAAGGAGGGACAGGACGCCGTCGCCGCCTTCGAGCTGATGAACAAACAGCTCTTCTTCCCCAACGCGGCGAAAAATTAACTCTCAATCATTCCGGCCGGTTTTGGTATGGATTTTATCCTTGAAGGCATAGCCAAGGCCTTCGTCCTGCTCCTGCAGGGCGACCCGGAGACCTACTCGGCGGTCTGGGCCACGGTCCAGGCCGCCTCCATGTCCATGACCGCCAGCCTGCTGGTCGGCATTCCCCTGGGGTATCTGCTCGGCTATCTCAACTTTCCCGGCAAGAAGGGGGTGCGGACCGTGGTCGACACCCTGCTCTCCCTGCCGACGGTGTTCATTGGCCTGATCGTTTACGCCTTCATCTCCAACAGAGGACCGTTGGGCGAATTCGGCCTGCTCTTTACCCTGACCGGTATCGCCATCGGCCAGACCATTCTTGCCCTGCCGGTGGTCATCGCCCTGACCGCGACGGCGGTGGAGAGCCTCGACCGCTCCCTGCGCCCGACCCTGATATCCCTCGGCGCCACGCGGATGCAGATATTTCTGACCAGCGTCCGGGAGGCCCGCCTCGGCATTCTCATCGCCGCCATCACCGCCTCGGCCCGGGTCCTGACCGAGGTCGGCATCTCAATGATGGTGGGCGGCAACATCAAGTGGCACACCAGAACCATCACCACGGCCATCGCCCTGGAAACCAACAAGGGAGAATTCGCCACCGGCATCGCCCTCGGTCTGGTTCTCCTGGCCATCGCCTTTGTCATCAGCTTTTCCCTCTCCTTCCTCCGCCGGAGGGCATGACCATGTGGCCCCTGCTCCGGCTGCGCAATGTCCGTCACAACTATAACGGGCGCACTGTCCTCGACATTGCGGAACTGTCCGTATCCGCCGGCACCATCACCGGTCTCGCCGGCCCCAACGGCAGCGGCAAGAGCACCCTGCTCAAGATACTGTCGCTGGCGGCCAGATGCACTTCCGGCACGGTTTATCTCCGAAACCGGCCCGTCCTGCCCTTTGACCCCGAAGCACATCGACGGATCTCCCTGCTGCCGCAGGAGGCGTATCTGCTCAGGCGCACGGTATTCGACAATATCTCCTATGGTTTGAAAATCCGGGGGCAAAAAAACCAATTTCGGGATTCCGTTGCCGCCGCCCTCGAGCTTGTCGGCCTCGACCCGTCTTTTGCAGGCAGATTCTGGAACCAGTTGTCCGGCGGGGAAGCGCAGCGGGTCGCCCTTGCCGCCCGGCTGGCGCTCAAGCCTGACTGCCTCCTGCTCGATGAACCGACTGCCAGCGTGGATATGGAGAGCGCCCGCTGCATCCGCCGGGCGATTCTGCTCGCCAGGAGAGAGTGGGGAACCACCCTGATCATCGCCAGTCACAATCAGTCATGGCTGGATGACCTCTGTGACACCATTATCTACCTGTATAACGGCCGGATTCTGGAGTGCAGCCTGGAAAATGTCCTGCTGGGCCCCTGGCTGCAGAACAACCGGCGGGAATTTTACAAGGAGCTGGCCGACGGCCAGTTCATTCATGTCCCGCCCCCGCCGCACCCCGACAGCAGTGCGGTGATTGCTTCGGCTGTCCTGAAGCTGAGCGGCGCGCCGTCCGGCTCCTCCCGTACGCTCACGGGAACCGTCAGCGGCATCTTTTTTGACAAACACTTCACCGAACCCCGCATCCACATCGTTTGCGGGGACCATCGTTTTGTCGCCTGTGTTCCGGACATGAATCTCAACGGCGGCGACCTGTTGCCCGGCCGCACCGTGACGCTCTCTTACCAACCGGAGGATATTTCCTGGCTGGAAAAGTAGGCCGACCCTGGTTTTGTTCCTGTCCCGATAAACTTCGTTGGCAAAAATTCGCGGCCGCTGCAAATAATTTCTCCCAAACAGCACTTCTCTGCTATAATCTGCTCAATATTGAAACCGTCCCCGATCTCCCTTTTCAACCTCAACAAGAGGCCCTCCATGACGATTTTTTTCTTCTCGCTTCTTGCCCTCGCCGTTGCCGCAGTCCTCTGGCTCATCGCCGTCTACAACAAGCTGATCCGGCTCCGCAACATGAAGGATGAGGGATGGAGCGGCATCGACGTCCAGCTCAAGCGGCGTTCGGACCTTATTCCCAACCTGCTCGAATCGGTCAAGGGGTACATGGGCCATGAGCGCGGCGTGCTGGAAAAAATCACCGAACTGCGTACCCGGTCCATGAACGCAGCCAGCATCGGCGACAAGATCGCCGCCGAGTCTGCCCTGACCCAGACCTTGGGCAGGCTGTTCGCCGTGGCCGAAAACTATCCCGACCTGAAGGCCAGCCAGAACTTCATGGATCTGCAGGCCAAACTGGCTGAAATAGAGGACCAGATCCAGATGGCCCGGCGCTATTACAACGGCACGGTCCGCAACCTCAACGTCGCCATTGAGACCTTCCCCAATTCCATTGTCGCCAACTACTTCAATTTTCAAAAAGGCGAATTCTTCGAAATCGAAGACGAAGGCGACCGGGCCGTGCCAAGGGTCAATTTTCAGGCCTGAACAGGACCTATGCACATTTTCGCCTCGATTTCCGGGACAATCCTGTGTCTTGTCGTTCTCCTGCTGTCCCCGGCCGCGCCGCTCAGCGCCCAGGAACGCATAACAGGCTTTGCCAGCTGGATATATATTGACCGGAGCGGTGATCTGACCGTCACCGAGACAATTGATGTCATCGCCGCAGGAAACCGGATACAGCGGGGCATTTACCGCGATTTCCCCACCGACTATACCAACCGCGCCGGGGTGCGCGTCAGGGTCGGCTTCCGGGTTCTGGAGGTCATGCGGGACGGCCGGGCGGAACCGTACCATACCGAACAGGCGGCGAACGGCACCAGGCTGTATATCGGCGACAGGGACGTATTTCTCGGTCCCGGCCCCCACACCTATTCCATCACCTATCAGACCGACCGCCAAATCGGTTTTTTTGCCGACTACGACGAACTCTACTGGAACGTAACCGGCAACGACTGGGAGTTTCCCATTGACAAGGCTTCGGCAACGATTGTTCTGCCGGAGGGCGCATCCGTCCTGCAATACAGCATCTATACCGGCAGAACCGGCTCCAGGGCGTCCGACGCGGAAGTCACCGAACAGCTCGACCATTCCATCAGCTTCCGGACAACCGCACCCCTTGCACCCGGGGAGGGACTGACCGTCGCCGTCGCCTGGCCCAAGGGAATTGTTCCGGAACCGGACAACCTGGACAGGACAACATATTTCCTGAAGGACAATCTCACTGTACTGGCCGGCGCCGCCGGACTGCTCGTCCTGTTTTTCTACTACATAGCCGTCTGGCTCAAAGTCGGCAAGGATCCCGAGCCGGGTGTCATCATTCCCCGCTTTGAACCGCCGGAGGGGTTCACCCCGGCCGCCGGGCGCTATGTCATGCGGATGGGATTTGACGACAAAACGTTTACCGCCGCCCTGGTCAACATGGCGGTAAAAAAATACCTCGTTATCGAAGACGACGGGAACACGTTCCACCTCACGAAAGTCAAAAAGGCAAACGCCGGGGTACTGACCGCCGGAGAGAAAAAAATTGCCGACAAGCTCTTTGGCGGCGCTGAGCGGCTGCAGCTGAAGCAGAAAAACCACCGGACGATCAGGGACGCTCTCCTGGCCCTGGAAAAAAGCCTGCGGACGGATTTCGAGGCGCTGCATTTCAAGCGGAACAGCCAGTACATGATTCCGGGCCTGCTCATAACCATCCTGGTGATCGCCTCGATCATTTTCACCGCCCGGCAGAGGGAAATTGCCGGTTTCATGTCGATCTGGCTGTCGTTGTGGTCGATGGGATGCGTTGCCCTGCTCTACGGCCTGTACAATGCCTGGAAAGCAGTTCTCTCCGGCGGCGCGAAAATCAGTGACAAGGGCGGCGCCCTGTTTTTGTCCCTGTTCTCCCTGCCCTTTCTCGGCGGCTGGCTGCTCGGCTTTTTCGTCATGGCCTCCGCCATCTCTCTGGTCAATATTGTGGTGCTGCTGGTCATTCTCACGGCCAACATCGTTTTCTATCATCTCCTCAGGGCGCCCACCATCCATGGCCGGAAGATCATGGATCAGCTGGAAGGCCTGAAGCTCTACCTGTCGGTGGCGGAAAAAGACCGGTTGAACCTGCTCAATCCCCCTGAAATGACCCCGGCCCTGTTTGAAAAATTCCTCCCCTGGGCCCTGGCCCTGAATGTCGAACAGCAATGGAGCGAACAGTTCAGTTCCATGCTCGCACAGGCGGCAAAAGACGGGAGCTATGATCCATCCTGGTATCACAGCAGCCGACCCTTCTCTGCCCGTTCCCTCGCCTCAAGCCTGGGGTCGTCCCTTTCATCCACCATCTCTTCTTCTTCAACCGCCCCGGGATCGAGTTCCGGCAGCCGGGGTGGAGGTTCTTCCGGAGGCGGAGGCGGAGGAGGGGGCGGCGGCGGCTGGTAACGGCTGCGGTTGCCGGCTCCGCTCCGGGTGAAAATCAGGGACAAACTCCTGATTGGACCAAAAACCCTGCAATCGCCGCCGTCTTTGAAGAAGTTACCGTGCCGACCCTTTGATCATGATGAAAATGCGCACCTTTTCAGACCCTCAAGCCGTCAAGGGGAATATCTATCTCTTTCTGGCCGCCTTTGCCTGGGGGACGACCTTTGTCGTCCAGCGCACAGCCATGGACCATCTGGGGCCGTTCACCTACAGTGGTTTCCGCTTTCTCCTCGGCGCCCTTTTTCTGTTGCCCTTCGCCCTGTTCCGCTACCGGAAAAGAGGGGCGGTCATCCTCCGCAGCCCCAGGGCAACAGGCAAGTGGCTCCCCCTGGGCGCCAGCCTGTTGACGGGCATCCTGGTCTTTCTGGGGATCAATCTCCAGCAGATCGGACTGATTTCCTCCACCGCCGGCAAGGGCGGCTTCATCACCGGCCTCTACGTGATCATTGTGCCGATGCTGGCTTCCCTGTTCGGCTACCGGGCTGGGACCGGAGTCTGGGCGGGCGCCCTGCTGGCGGTCACCGGCCTGTATCTCCTGAGCGCCACCCAAGGGTTTGCCCTGGCGCCGGGCGACGGCTGGATACTGGCCTGCGCCTTTGTCTGGGCCCTGCAGGTGTTGTCCATGGGCTGGCTGTCCCCCCGGATCGACTCCTTCATTCTGGCCTTCGGCCAGGCCCTCGTCTGCGCCCTGTTGAGCATCAGTGTCGGCCTCCTCACCGAACACATCAGCCTCGCGGCGGTTTCGGCAACCGCTTTTGACCTGGTGTACGGCGGCATCGTTTCGGTCGGTCTCGGTTTTACGTTTCAGGTGGCGGGGCAAAAGCACGCCCAGGCCTCGCATGCCGCGATCATCATGCAGTTCGAGGCTGTTTTCGCGGTGGCGGCCGGCCGGCTTTTTCTTGGCGAAACATTAGGCATCCGGGCGATTCTCGGCTGCGGCCTCATGCTGGCCGGCATGCTGATCTCACAATTGCTCATCCCCCGGCCGCGCTGACCCTCTGTGAACGAAGGTTGTCGCCGGTCATCGCCGTCGCCCCGGCAATAAGGCCTGCCGGTCTCCGGCTGACCGCCAGAAACTTGCACATCACATATCAATTAATGTTTCATAGGACGTCATTCTCATGCTATAATTATTCATATTTTGACTTTTCACCCGAAATCATTCAACTTCTCACTGGAGGGAAAACTGATGAGGAAAACCATACTGACGCTGATCTTCGGAATGCTCTTGTGTACAACCGCCTTGGCGGAAAACAGGGAAATCGTTTTTGCCACCGATGCGACCTGGCCCCCCATGGAGTTTGTTGACGCCAACAAGCAGATCGTCGGCTATGCCATCGACTACATGAAAGCCGCCGGCCAGGAAGCCGGCTTTACCCCGGTGTTCAAGGCGGTTGCCTGGGACGGCATCTTCGCCGGTCTTGACGCCAACAAGTACGACACCATCTGCTCGTCGGTGTCCATCACCGAGGAGCGCAAAAAGGTCATGGATTTTTCCGAGCCCTATTTCAAGGTCCGTCAGGCCCTGGTTGTGCCTGTCGACAGCACCGCCAAGAGCCTGGAGGATCTGAAAGGAAAAAAAGTGGGGTCGCAGATCAGCACCACCGGCACCTTTGCCGTCAAGGCTGCTGACGGCCTCGTCTCCAAGACCTATGATGAGGTCGGCCTGGCCATCGAAGACCTGTACAACGGGCGGATCGACGCGGTTGTCTGTGATGATCCGGTGGCCGCCAACTATGCCCTGGCCAATGAAAAATACAAGGCAAAATTAAAAATCGCCGCGGTCATCGAAACCGGGGAAGTCGAATATTACGGCATCGCCGTCAAAAAGGGCAACACCGAGGTGCTGGACCTGGTCAACAAGGGCATCCAGGCGGTCAAGGACAAGGGGCTGGACAAGGAATTCCAGAAAAAATGGATCGGTCAATAAGCCTTGCCCATGACTGAGAAACCAGTCATTATCGAGGTGGGGGATGGAGCGGCCATCCCCTGCAGCAAGGACAGGGGGCTGGTTTCCGCCTGGTGGATTTCCTTTGTCGGCGCCGTTACGGCACTCATCCTCCTGCTGGTCTTGAAGCCGGACCCGTACCTGCGGCTGATCAGATTTCTGCCGGACGGCATCATCGTCACCTTTCAGGTCACTTTCGCCTCCATCGGGCTGGCGATCATCATCGGGCTGTTCACCGGCCTCGGCCGCCTCTCCCGCAACCGGCTCATCAACCTGGCCGCCTCCACCTATGTGGAGGTGGTCCGGGGCATCCCCCTGCTGGTTCAGCTGTTTTACATCTACTACGCCCTGGGCCGCTTTGTCCGGGTTCCGGACATGGCGGCGGCCATCATCGCCATGAGCGTGTGCTACGGCGCCTACATGGGGGAAGTCTTCCGGGCCGGCATCTCGTCCATTTCCCACGGCCAGACCGAAGCGTCCCTGTCGCTCGGATTCAACCGCGCGCAAACCATGTTCTACGTTATTCTGCCCCAGGCCTGGCGGACAATCCTGCCGCCGGTGGGCAACGAATTCATCGCCCTGCTCAAGGACACTTCCCTGGTTTCGATTCTGGCCGTGGCCGACCTCCTCCGCCGCGGCCGGGAATTCGCCTCGGAAAGCTTTCTCTACTTTGAAACCTACACCATGGTGGCCATCATCTACCTGATCATCACCCTCATCCTGTCCAAACTGGTCAGCATCATGGAGGAGCACCTGAGCCGCCATGAACGCCGCTGAGCCGATCATAAACCTCCGCTCCATCTGTAAATATTTCGGTGCCATGAAGGCTCTGGACGACGTCTCCCTGGACGTCTATCCCGGAGAAAAGGTGGTGATCATCGGTCCCAGCGGTTCGGGAAAAAGCACGCTGCTGCGGGCCATCAACCGCCTGGAAACCATTGACGCCGGCACCATCATCGTTGACGGCATGAACCTGTACGACCGCGCCGGCGACATCAACAGAATCCGCATGGAATTGGGCATGGTGTTCCAGAGCTTCAACCTGTTCCCCCACAAGACGGTCCTCCACAACCTGACCCTGGCGCCCATCAAGCTCAAGAAGATCTCCCGGCAGCAGGCGGAGAAAACAGCCATGGACCTGCTGGAAAAAGTCGGCATCAGCGACAAGGCCGACAGTTACCCGGCCCAGCTCTCGGGCGGCCAGCAGCAGCGGGTGGCCATTGCCCGGGCCCTGGCCATGGCGCCCAAGATCATGCTGTTCGATGAACCCACTTCAGCCCTCGACCCGGAAATGATAGGCGAAGTGCTGGATGTCATGACCCGGCTGGCCCGGGAGGGCATGACCATGGTGGTGGTCACCCACGAGATGGGGTTTGCACGGGAAGCCGCCGATCGGGTGGTGTTCATGGACCAGGGCCGCATTCTCGAAACCGGCACCCCGCAACATTTCTTTGAAAATCCCGAACACCCGCGACTGCAAAAGTTCCTCTCACAGATTCTCTGACCTGTATAGCATACCCGGGGCGGCCTGGAGTCAGAACGGGACCGGACAGAAAGAGTCAAACAGGCGGTGACCCCGGCCCTGGTCGGCGCCCTGCTCCCCCCTCGGCGCGGCCCGCAGCATTCTCAGGCCATTTTACCGTTACCCGGAGCTATGACGCAATCCGTGCCAAACTCCCGCTGCTGCCGACGGCATTGATTTCAGTTGAGGAGATCCAACGCGGCAACGGCATGCCAGGTGGTATCGAGAAACGGCGCGGCCCGGAGGCCGCGGCCGAATCCCCCGGAAACGGTCCGGCAGGCTGTGACAAAGCGGCGGGCCTTTTCCGGATCGGCAGGCTCCGCTCCCAGAGCCTTGAGCGCCCGCAGGCCGTAATGGCAGTTCTCGACAAAGGACGTGGTGCCGGGGAAGAACCCGAAACCGCCGTCACCATTCTGGGAGGCCCGGAACCACGCAATGAGCTTCGGCGCGGTCTGCGGCAGACTGTTCCGGAACAGCCGCTGCAGATACATATGCATCCAGGCCTCGTCAACGCCTCGCCAGGCACGGCCCAGAATGGCGGCGAGGCGGTGCTCTTCGGCCAATATCGTCGGTTTTCGTCCCAGCACTTCCGCCGGAATCCTGGCCCAATAGTACCAGTCTTCCAGGCAATCGGCTGTCCGCATCCCGGCGATAACCCTCGATTCGACTGCATCCGCCTCCAATTTCAGCCCGGCGGTGCGGCAGCACCACAGCATCTGGAAGGTCGTCGCGGCCCCGACGGACAAGGACCGGCGGCAGCGATCCAGGTAGGATCGCAGCTGCACATCCGTGGCGGGATCATGCCCCTTGCTGTCAGCCACGCCATGCCGCCGGGCAAGGTCGAGAACATGGAGGGCATGATAGGTGTCCTGGATGGTGGCCGGCAGCCTCGGGGTGGCCCCGAATCCGCCAGTCTCCTTCCGCCGCGACAGGACGAATGGCACTGTCGCCGTCAAGATACCGCGAAGATTTTCCTTCACTTTCCCGACTCCTTGATCAATTATCTCAAAACGGCTTTCGGCCGGCATACATGGCGCTGACGCCGAGTTCTTTTTCGATGCGCAGCAACTGGTTGAACTTTTCCAGCCGTTCCCCCCGGCACGGCACCCCGGTCTTCAGATGACCGGTGGCCGCTGCGGCCATCAAACGGCCATGCATGTTTCCCCAATCGAACTGTTCCCCTGGCCCAGCCTTTTCCGCTCTTTTCATGTTCCTTTCCATTAATGCGCTGTCCTTGATGATAGCGGAAGATGAGTTGCGGCGGCAACGGGAAAAAATACCACACAAAAGAATCAGCTCCACGCAGTTGCCGAATGGACAGAAAGACCGGCGAACACCGGCCATCCGAATCGGAATGTGCCCATCTGCGAAGCTCTCTGGAACTTTGGCAAGGAATTTTCCTTGCCTTTCAGTGGGAGATATTATAAACACGATTATATACACATTCGTGAGTATTTCTTTTTCATCCCAAACACGGCGAGGTCCGCGATGCTTTTCCAAACCGCCGGCATTGAGGTGTCGCCATGGATTCCTCCCCTGGTGGCCTTTGGCATTTCCTTTTTCACCTCCATGGGCGGAGTGTCCGGCGCCTTTCTGCTGCTACCCTTCCAGATGTCGTTTCTCGGCTATACCAACCCCTCGGTGAGCGCCACCAATCAGTTGTTCAACATTGTCGCCATTCCCAGCGGGGTGTACCGGTACTGGCGGGAAGGAAGGATGGTCTGGCCCCTTACCTGGATCGTGGTGGCCGGCACCCTGCCCGGGGTGTTCATCGGCGCCTTCGTCCGAATCAGCTATCTGCCCGATCCGAAAAACTTCAAGCTGTTTGCCGCCGCGGTGCTGCTCTATATCGGGCTGAAACTGGTCATTGACCTCCTCGGCAGGAAGGGAGGCGGCAAAGACAAAGGTTCAGCCGAAAAACGGTTTCAGGAACTGGTGCGCGACTACCGCCGGAAGGCATGCACCACCACCGGAACGCAACAGGAATGCCTGCCGGCGGTGACGGTCACTCGATTTGACTTGAAACACCTCGGTTATACATTTTACGGGGAACAGTTTTCTGTGCCGTTCTGGGGAATATTTGCACTGAGCTTTATTGTCGGCATCGTCGGCGGCATATACGGCATCGGCGGCGGGGCGATCATCGCCCCCTTTTTCGTCACCTTTTTCCGACTGCCGGTCTACACGGTGGCCGGAGCGGCACTCATGGGGACCTTTGTCACCTCGATCGCCGGAGTTATTTTCTACCAGGCCATGGCGCCGTTTTATCCCGACATGTCGGTGGCGCCGGACTGGCTGCTGGGCATCCTGTTCGGCGCAGGCGGGATGGCCGGCATGTATCTCGGAGCGCGGTGCCAGAAATATATCCCCGCCAAGGCGATAAAATGGATGCTGGCCGGAATCATCATCTTTACGGCAACCAAATACATCCTCGAGTTTTTCGGCCGCTGACAGTTCGTGCCTGATGCGGTTGAATGTGGCACACTCGGTTTTTCGGCACCATTTTCCTGCTTGAATGCTTTTAACCCCACTCGTATGATCAACAACCATCAACAACAAGGTAAACATTCCTGTCAAAATTCCCCCATGCCCTGCAATTCCCAGAAAATATCAGATCAGGGTATTCAGTTTTTTTCACCGGAGCGGAACACCTCGCACGGACGAATTATCTCCATGGTCGGCGAAGGGCGGTTCCTGGAATCCCTGCAGCTGAATCAGATGGAACGTTCATTCCGGGAATGGGCGGACGACTCGCATCGCCGGGACGTTCGTTTAGCACGACGGCGGATTTTGCTCATTTTTCTCCTCATTCGCTATACCGGGGCCAAGCTCAATGAAGTTTTGGCCTTGGACCTGGTCCGCGACATCGATGGCAGAAAATCCGTTGTCACCTTTCGGGCCGCATCAGGGGACAAAAAATCGGGATCAAGGGCAGTTCATATATCTGAAGCCCTCTGCCGTGAAATCGGGGCGGCGCTTGCCGATGAAGACTTCAGGAAAACCTTGCGGAATATGCTGACCATTGACCCTGCCTTTGTTCGCCGAAAATTCTATGAGCGGACCCTGGCGTGCGGTTTCGAGAAAAAACTCGGGGGACCGGAAATGATCCGCAAGGCCCGGGCTGTTGAAATGATGCAGTGCAACATGCCTTTGCCTGTTGTCCAGATGATCCTGGGTCATTCGACCCCCAATCCGACCTCCACCTATGTATCTTTCTCCCCCGATGACATCCAGCAGGTGACCAGGATGTTCATGGAAAAAGAATCAGCCCGCAAAACCAGTGCCCGCAATTCTTTTTTCGGCAAGATCCGCACCATTCAAAAAGGAGACATCCAGGCCCTGGTCGAGCTGATAACCCTGGGCGGACTCAGAATCACCACCTTCATCACCAACGACAGCCTGCAGCGACTTGGCCTGAAGACCGGCAAGCTCATCGCCGCCGAGGTCAAGGCGCCCTGGGTGTTGCTGCAGAAAGGAGGCAGCAAAAAGGGGTGCAGCGCTGACAACATGTTCAGGGGCATCGTTGAGAAAATCACCAGGGGGAGACTCAACACGGAATACCTCGTCCGAATCGCCGATGGCACCGAGTTCTGCGCGATTGTGACCAGTGAGAGTTCCCGGCGTCTCGCCCTTGCGGAAGGAGATGAAGCCTGGGTGTTGTTCAACAGTTATTCAGTGATATTGCTGGCCGAATGAAAGGGGTTGTCATTTTACCCTCTGATTTGATTTTTCTTGGAGGGTGTACTGCACACTATTGTACCGTGAGCCCTGTATGACCCTGTCCATTCGCCTATTCGACTTCTTGCAACTCCTGCTCCTCAACCGTTACGTCTTTTTTGTGCTTCTTCTCCTCGGCTACACGAGGATAATGAAGCTGTACGGTGGACTGCCCTCGCTGATGCAAGCCTGGAGGTTTGAAATCCCCCTGCTCCTCTACTGCTACTTTTTCGGGAATACAATAACCCGGAAGACTCCCCTGCAGCCGGTGATTGTCGCCGCCCCCATCGTGCTGCTCTACGCGGTGTACGATTTCTACCACCTCCAGTTCGGCAGGCTGCCGCGCCTCATCGCACTGGCCGAGGTCCCGGAGCTGATGGCCGTCATGCCGCTCTGGCTCAAGGCCTTGCTCATCGCCATTATCGGGACCACCCTCTTTATTTTTTTCCTGACCGTACGCTGGGGCGCCGTGCTGCCAATGACCCTGGGCGTCCTGCCCCTCGCGGGCCTTTTCGTCGCGGTTGAGTCGTATCCAGTCTCATTCATGAAGGCTTTTGAGAAGACCCAGAAGGGAATCGTCACCTATTCCGATGTGATGAGCGTCGCCAACAACGGCCGGATAAGCATGACCCTCTACAACGAGGCAAGGCGAAAGAGTATGCGGGAAAAGACCGCCCACTATCTGGAAAATCCTTATTATCTCCTGGACGTGGACAAAGTAATCGCCAAGGTCAAGGAGCAGCGGAGCAGGCGGAACGTGCACCTCATCGTTCTGGAAAGCTTCCTCGACCCGGAACTCCTCCTGGACGCCGAATTCTCCCGTAATCCAGCCCACCCCGATTTTGAGAAGATATTCAAGCGCAAGGGGGGGGCTGTCCATTTCCCCGGTCTTCGGGGGTGCAACGGCCCAGGCCGAATTTGAGCTGCTCTGCGGGGTGCCCGCCATGAGGGAGCTCTCCGGGGTGGAGTTCAATGTCTTCACCGGGGCCGATACCCCCTGCCTGCCCAATATCCTCGGTAAAAGCGGCTACCATGCCGTTGCCACCAACGGTTTCCGGCCCGATTTTTTCAATTCGCCCAATGCCTACGAGGGGATCGGCTTTGACAAAGCCTATTACCCCAAGGAATACGCGCCGGCCATGGAAAGCTATTTATCCCTCGGGGATGTCGGTTGTTGTTTCCATCGATAAAGCAAAAAACGCCGCCTTCAATTTCCGTGATTCCGGCCCCGGTGAAATGTCTGGACGGTGGCGTAATGTGACTTACGGTGCAAGGTATTCTTGCTCCGGCCGAC
>DSAE01000032.1 GCA_011372855.1 Desulfobacteraceae bacterium | reverse complement strand
TGAAAACGTGCCGACCTGCGGAATCGTTGCCCTTGATTTTGGGGTCCGTTCCTGGGAGGAGATTGAAGAGGCGCGGGGCGCCCTCGTTTTCTTCGATTCCCCGCGCCGGTGAGGGTTTGAAAGAGAGGAACGGCCCCGGCATGGCGTTCCCGACCCCGGAATCGTCCGCTCCCGCAACCATGAGGTGGATTCGGGGCATGGCGCGGCTGAGGATGGATTTTTTCTTTTCAAAAGAATCCAATGAAAGTAACATGTATGAATAATTTGGCATTTTCGCATTGCGGGCCGGTCCCCCCCAGGGGTCGGACGTGGTCAACATGGGGATGAACGGAACGGGAAAACCATGGCGCTGAATGAAGGAGAACGGCAGGCCGGTATATTCGGCGGGGTCTCCCTTCCTTCCTTTCTGCAGATGCTGGAGCAGGAACGGAAAAGCTGCACGCTGATCGTCCGGTCCGAGGATCGCGAGGGAAGACTGTATTTCAATGACGGGGTGCTGATCGATGCCCAGTCCCTTGGGGCGCTGGGCAGGGAAGCGGCGTTTGCGATATTGTCCTGGGAAAATCCCTCCCTGCATGTCGACAGGCCGGAAGACAGGATGCACCGCATCAGGCAGCCCCTGGCGCACATTCTCCTTGATTACGCGACGTTGAGGGACGAGGAGGGGGGCGCCGGCGCCGCGGCGGCCGAAGAAAGCGCAATCCCCCTGTTCGACTGCGGGTCCGACCATCCCGACCCGGTGGTGCGGGGAGTGGCCCGGCATATCGTCTCCATCAGGGGGATCAGACATTATTATTTTCTCAACCGTCAGGGAAATGTCATCACCCAGTCGTCCAGGACCCTGAAGCTGGGCGATTTTATCACCTACTGCATCGTCAGCGGCATTCAGATGCGCAAGGTGCTCGACGCCAGGGGGCCCAGCCGCATTCAACTGGGGTTCCAGAACGGCGAAACGCTGCTCATCCTTCCGGGAGCAGGCATGATCATAGGGCTGCTGCTTGACGGGATGACCGCCGTAGACGAAATAGTGGAGCAGTTGCGGCCCGCCTTGACCGGGAAAGCCGGACCGGATAGAGCATGAAAAGTCTGCTGAAAGAGATATCCGTTATTCCCGGAGTCCTGGCCGCCTGTATTTTCGCCAGAGAGGGCGGACTGGTCTGTGCGGAGGCAGGTGCCGGCTTTCCTGAAGACCGGACCGGTCAGGCCGCCCTGCACTTTTTCCGGCTGGTTCAGATGGCGGGCATGAACAAGCTGAACATCAAATCGACTGTTTTCCGTTTTGACAGGTATACCATCGTCTGTTTTCCCCTGGACAGGGGTGCGGTGCTGATTGTTGTCTGTGATCCCCAGGCCAACAGCTCCCTGGTTGCCACCACGGCCGCCATGCTGCTGGACGACATACTGCGGGAACTCGGCAAATCCTTCCCGTCCGCCCCTTGGGGCAATCCCGGGTAAACGCGGCGGCCCGGCTACGCCGGTGGACGCCCAACCGTGACGGAAGGGGCCCCGGTCGCGGGCACCGGGGCTATCCGCAGCCGCCCCGTATATTGAGGAGCATCTCCCGGTACGGCCATTGACTGATCCCGCCCCTGAGTATGAACACCTGTTCTTCGGGGATGCCTTTGCCGACGAGAAAATCGTGGGCCCTCTGCGCCGCCCTGCCGCCTCTGGGGCTGATGATGACAACATCGTGGCGGTATGCTTCGTACACACTGACGGCCTGCTCGAGGCTGCGGCCCTCAAGTTCGGTTTTCACCGGATAGGCATAGGTGGCGAGCGATCCGTACAAATGATGCTCCCTGTAGGCGTTGACCGGCTGGATATCGACCAGGATCAAGGGCTGGCCGCTGTCCAGGCGAACCTTGAGATCTTCCGGGTCCATCAGGTTGTAGGCGGCGGCAAGGATTGGGGCGCAAATCGTCAGTACAGCCGCGATCGAGACGAGGACAATCATCCGTTTGGGTACCATGGGAATTCCTTTTGTACAGTTGGCCGGTTGCCGGTTCCGCAGGATACACTTCATACAAGCACATTCCCGGGAATAAAATCAAGGAAAAGCACAATAACGGGGAAGACCGAGGGGTTGTTGACGTACCGGAGGTCTCCAGCGTGGTTGCCCGGGTGGCCGGAGATCGCGACGCCGGCATGGCTGAATCCCCCCGGCTGCCGGTTTTGCGTTTTCGAGGTTATCAGGATTGACAATCTTCCGCTTGACTGGCATCATTGCTCAGTTGGAGAACTGTGTCGGCGGCGGAAGTCGTGCCGCCGTGAATCAGCGGAGAAACTCGTTCCGGCGCTCACGAGCTGCCGGACAGGAACGAATATGAGCGACAGACAAAGGGTTGGAACGTGAAAAAGGCAATGAGCTTCCTCACCATGATGATGCTGGTTCCCGCACTCCTCCATGCCGTCTGCCTGGAGGGAGACTGCCGAAACGGTCTGGGGAAACTGGAAAGCCCGGACGGCAGGATGTATGAGGGGGAATTCCGCGACGGGTATCTCTGGGGCGAGGGGACCCTTGTCTATCCTGACGGGCTGACCTACACCGGCCGGTTTGTCAGGGGGAAATTCGAAGGTGAAGGGAAATTGACCAGTCCTGACGGCAAGGTCTATACGGGACAGTTCCGCAACGGCGTCATTGACGGAAACGGGACCCTGGTCAGGCCCGACGGCTATCAGTACACGGGTGAGTTCAACCTCGGGCGGTTCAACGGCAAAGGAACACTGACTGCTCCCGACGGCAGAAAATATACCGGCGGGTTCCGCAACAACCTCATCGAAGGGCAGGGCAGGCTTGAGTATGCCGACGGGTCGAGCTTCGAGGGTATCTTCCGCGATGGGAAACCGGCGGGCAAGGGGATTCGCCGCTATGCGGACGGTGCCTTGTACGAAGGTGAGTACCATGGCGACATGCGGCAGGGACAAGGTGTCCTGGTTTTGCCGGATTCCACCCGTTACGAAGGATCGTTCCTGGACGACCGGTACGAAGGTCAGGGCATGATCGAATTCCCGGACGGGACGACGTACTCGGGCACGTTCAGCCGGGGGAAATTCAACGGCAGAGGGGTGCTGTCCAGGCCGGACGGTGCGGTGTACACCGGTGATTTTCTTGACGGTTTAATCGAGGGTTTCGGAGTGATGGAATATCCCGACGGCGCCCGTTATGAAGGCGACTGGCGGCAGGGGACCCGCCATGGCCGGGGAATCCTGCTCACCGCAGGCGGGAGCCGGTACGAGGGCGGTTTCAACAATGATGTGCCCGAAGGAGAAGGAACGCTTATCCGGCCGGATGGAGAAAAGGTGTCCGGCAGGTTTGTCGCCGGAGAACCGGTTCAACCCCCCGAACCGGCTCCGGAGGTTGCCGCCGCCGTTCCGGAACAACGGGAAGAACCGCCCGTGTCCCTGCCGTCCGTTCGTCCACCGGCGGAGGAACAGGGGGCAAATGTCGAAGTTCAGCCGGCAGAGGAACAGAGGGTAAAGGTCGAAGCTCCGCTGGCCGAGGAACCGGTTGCCAAAGGCCCTGTTTTTGCCGACGGTTTTTTGTTCACCGACGGGTCGAGGCAGAAAAAGTTTTCCGGCACCACCAGGTTTGTCCTCCCTGACGACAGCGTCTATGAAGGGGAGGTCAGGGACGGAGTGATAGACGGCTCGGGAACCCAGATTTTTCCGGACGGCCGCCGATATAAGGGCGGTTTTGCCAACGGACTCCGTTCCGGCCTGGGCGAGTACACGTATCCCGACGGGGCCAAGTATACCGGCGAGTTCAAGAACGGCCTGTTCGACGGAGAAGGGAGGTATGTATTTCCCGACGGCAGCACGTACGAAGGTGAATTCAGGCAGGGGTTGTTTGCCGGCCTCGGCAAACTGCACTACAAGGACGGCAAAAAATTTGTCGGCTCCTTCAGAAACGATCTGCCGGACGGCTACGGAACCCTGCTGTCGCCAGATGGGTCGGTGTATGAAGGCGGCTTCACGGCCGGGAGGCGAAACGGCAGGGGCAGGCTGACCTATCCGGACGGCCGGGTTTATGAGGGTGAGTTCCGGGACGATCTGCTGGTGGAACAGCAATAAGGTGGAGGAAAACGTGAATTGGCAGTATCGCACCATACTTTTTGAATACCAGAAGGACGGTCTCCTGGGGGACAAGTACATCGATGACGAAGAGATGGAAAAAGTCCTGAACGAGCAGGGTGAACTGGGATGGGAGTTGGTCAGCGTTACTTCGGTGCAGGAAGGCCTTCTGGCGTTTTTTAAACAGGTCCTGCTGCCGGCCGGAAAACGGCAGGCCGTCCCGGCGGCGGTTGAGCCGGTCCGCCAGGCCGCTCCACCGTCCCAGCCGTCCCCCGGGCGGCAGGTTGAACGGAGCAAAGAACCGGAGCGGACGGAGAAGGAGCCGGAGATCCGTCCGCCGGCAAAGAAAACCGACGTCATCGGTCGGATCAGGATCTCCTGACGGCGGCCGGTCAATCCATGGTTCGATCCGACCCGAAAATCGCCGTCTGGCTGCGGGAGCTCCGTCATGCCCTGCATCGTGTCCCCGAGCTTGCCTATGAGGAAAAGAAGACCGCCGGTCTGATTGGCGAGCAGCTGTCACGGTTGGGTGTTCCCCATGTCTCCGGAGTAGCCGGTACAGGAATTGTGGGATTGATCGACGGCCGGCCGGCAAACGCTGGGATGGACGCCTGTGTCGCCCTGCGGGCGGACATGGACGGCATTCCCCTGCAGGAGGAAACCGGGCTCGCCTTTGCTTCGACCAATCCGGGGGTCATGCATGCCTGCGGCCATGACGGCCACATGGCCATGCTGCTGGGGGCTGCAGCACTCCTGCAGCGCGTGAGGCCGCCGGGAAAAGTGAAGCTATTGTTTCAGCCTGCCGAGGAGGCGGGCGGAGGGGCACACAAAATGATCCGCGATGGGGCGCTGGAAGGAGTGGGGATGATCTTCGCCGGTCATATCGACATCCACTTTCCCGCCGGGGCGATTACCGTGGACAGTGGCCTGATCTGTTCCTATACCGATCCCTTCACCATTACCGTCCGCGGACGGGGAGGGCATGCGGCCTGGCCCCATGAGGCCATCGACAGCGTCGTCGTGGCCGCCAATCTGATCATGACCCTCCAGACCCTTGTCTCCAGGGAGGTCGATCCGGTATATCCGGCCGTGGTGACTGTGGGCAGGGTGCAGGCCGGAACCGTGCACAACGTCATTGCCGACAAGGCGGTGATTGACGGAACGATCCGCAGCGCCCATCCCGAGACCCGGCAGAAGATAATGAGAGGCCTGCAGCGTATTATCCAGGGGACCGCGGCCATGAGCGGGGCGGACATTTCCCTGCAGCTGCATGACGGCCTTCCCGCTCTGATCAACGAAGAAGGGGCGACGGCCATCGCCCGGCGGGCGGCCGTGGAGATCGTCGGCGAGGAACAGGTCGTTTCCCAGGGACGACCAAGTCTCGGCGGCGAGGATTTTGCCTTCTACCTGCAGGAGATACCCGGCTGCATGGTGCGATTCGGCGCCCGCCGCGAGGAAAATCATCCCGGACCGGCGCATTCCAGCCGTTTTGATTTCAACGAGGAGGCGCTTTTTATCGGGGCCTCCTGGCTGGCCCGGGTGGCGGTGTGCGGTCTGGAACGGCTGGCGGCCGGGGAGCTGTCGGGTCACCGGTGAAACAGGTACCGTTTGCCCCCAGCAGGCCGTTCACCCTCGGGGTGGAGCTGGAATTCCAGATCTTCGACCGGGTAACCCTCGAGCTTGTTCCCCGGTCCGAGCAGCTTATGGCCCTGTTGTCCGGGCAGTCGGAATCAAGGGTTGCCCGTGAATTTCTTCAGTGCATGGTCGAGGTGCAGACCGGCGTTTGCAGAAATGTCGGCGAGGTGGATAAGGACTTGCGCCGCACCGTCGGCAAGGCCGAGAAAGCGGCGGCGCAATGCGGCTGCCTCCTGTTCGCCTCCGGCATCCATCCCTTTGCCAGGCCGGCGACACAGAAAGTGACCGACAGCGGCCGATACGTGCGGATCATGGATGAACTTCAACTGGTCGGCAGGCAGTTTATCGTCCAGGGTCTGCACGTGCATGTCGGCATGGCCGACCGGGAAACGGCCATCAGGGTGGCGGACGTCATGCAGGCCTACCTGCCGCTGCTGCTCGGCCTGAGCGCTTCCTCTCCGTATTTTGGCGGCGAGGATACGGGATTCTGCTCGTACCGGACAAAGCTGTTTGAGGCCTTGCCTCTGGCCGGCCTTGCCGATTTCCATGGCAGTTGGAAGGCCTATGAGGAAGGGATCCTGATGCTGCATCGAGCCGGCGTAATCCGGGAAATCCGTGACCTCTGGTGGGATGTCCGGCCCAGCCCCTATTTCGGCACCGTCGAAATACGGATCTGCGACATGCCGTCCCGTTTTGACGACGTCCTGGCTCTGACCGCGCTCATTCAGGCTCTGGCTGTATTTATCGGGGATCACTTGGAGGCAGGGAGCACCAGGATCAATGTTCCGCTGCTCCGCTACAATAAATGGCAGGCCTGCCGGCATGGGCTGGCCGGGGAGTTCTGCGATCCCTTCGGGCTCCTTGCCGACTCCCGGCGTCCGCTGAAATGGTCGGTGCGACGGATGCTCGATATCCTGAAGCCGGTGATCGACGGATTGGGCTCGGCCGGATGGTGTGAAAGGATTCACGGCATCCTTGAGCAGGGGACCAGTACGGACCGGCAGCGGCGGTTGACCGCCGGGGGAAGTTCCCTGCCCGGCATGATGCAGAAGATGCACGAAGAGTTCTGGACATGAGCGGACGGGCAAAGTCCATTGTCGCAGCCGGCCACGAACTGGTCAGCCGGGCCGCAGCCGAAATCCTCGGCGCCGGGGGAAACGCCTTTGACGGGGCGGTGGCCGCCGGGTTTGCCGGGGCGGTGGCCGAGCAGACCCTGACCAGCCTTGGAGGCGGAGGCTTCCTCCTGGCCAGAACAAGCGGGTCGGCCGGTCCGGCACGGGAGATTTTTTTCGATTTCTTTGTCGACACTCCGGGCCGGGGACGCGTCTCCCTTCCGGAACCCCATTTTTTCCCGATAACCGTCGATTTCGGTGGCTCGCGCCAGGAATTCAACGTCGGCCTCGGATCGGTCGCGGTGCCGGGGACCCTCAAGGGATTGCTGCATGTCCACCAACGCCTGGGCAGGATGCCTCTGGCCGAGGTCCTGCAGCCGGCGATTGCCCTTGCCCGCGGTCATCGGCTCAACGGCTTCCAGGCTTCCTTTCTCCGGATCCTGCGGCCCATCATGACCCTGACCCTGACCGGACGGGACCTGTACGAACCGGGCGGCAGGTATCTGCAGGCCGGCGATCTCCTGGTTAACGGCGAGCTGGCGGACTTCCTTGCCTGCCTGGCCGAGAATCGGGGCAGGGACCTGTACAGCGGGGACATCGCCCGGAGAATCGACCAGGATATGAGGGACGGTCAGGGCCTGCTGACCGCTGAGGATCTGGCCGCCTACCGGGTGATCGAACGCAGGCCTCTTGCCGCCGCCTACCGGGGATACACCCTGCTGACCGGCCCGCCGCCCTCGCTGGGCGGCTCGCTCATCACCCTTTCCCTTGCCCTCCTGGAAAAAATGGAACCGGTCCGGCGCTGGGGATCGGCCGCCTACCTGCTCCGCACGGCCGGATTGATGCGCGAGGTCGAACGTCTGCGCACCATGGGAGTCTCCTCGCCGGAGGAAATTTGGGCGTTTCTGGAAACCGGGGATGTCGAAGGGTCGAGTGCGCGGATCAGGGAATTCAGCCGGGGCACGACCCATGTCAGCATTGCCGACAAGGAGGGCAACGTGGCGTCCATGACCTGTTCCAACGGGGAGGGATCAGGGTATTTTGTACCGGGAACAGGCATCATGCTCAATAATATGATGGGGGAGGACGACCTGCATCCCGGGGGTTTCCACTCCAGCCTTCCGGGGGAAAGGGTGGGGTCGATGATGGCGCCGTCGGTGGTGCTCAAGGACAATGTCGTCCGGCTGGTGCTGGGCAGCGGAGGCTCCAAGCGCATTCGAGCGGCCATCACCCAGGTCCTCACCCAGGTCATCGATTTCGGCCGTGATATCCATGCGGCCGTCAACGCGCCGAGACTGTACTGGGACGGCGAGACGCTGCAGGTTGAACCGGGGTTTGCCGGGGCCGATCTCGAACCCCTGGCGGAGAAATTTCCCGTCAATGTCTGGCGGGAGCGAAACATGTATTTCGGCGGGGTGCATACGATCGCTCCGGGCATCAGTGGGGTTGCCGATCCCAGGCGTGGCGGGGCGGTGGCCGAGGTGGAGGTATGAGCAGGTATATATTGCAACGCATCCTGCTGATGATTCCGACCCTGTTCGGGGTCATGCTGATCACCTTCGTGGTGACCCAGTTCGTTCCCGGGGGTCCGGTGGAAAAGATGATGGCCGAGATCGAGGGTCTCGGCGCCGCGGGCGAAGCGGTGTCAGGCGGTGCCGGCGCCCTGTACCAGGGAGACCGGGGCCTCGACCAGGACCGCATTGAACAGCTCCGGGCCCTGTATGGTTTTGACCGGCCGCCGCTGGAACGTTTCCTTACAATGATGGGCAATTATCTTGTCTTCGATTTCGGCGAGAGCTACTATCACCACCGCAGTGTCGCCGACCTGGTCATTTCCAAGCTGCCGGTGTCCATGTCCCTCGGCCTCTGGACATTTTTCATCGTCTACCTGACCTGCATCCCCCTGGGCATTGCCAAGGCGGTCAGGGACGGCAGCAGGTTCGACGTCTTCACCAGTACGGTCATCCTGATCGGTTACGCCATCCCCGGTTTTGTCCTCGGCATTCTTCTGATCGTGCTGTTCGGCGGCGGGAGCTTCTGGAGCATCTTCCCGTTGCGGGGACTGGTTTCGGACAACTGGAGCGAGCTGACTCTGATCGGCAAGATACTCGATTACCTCTGGCACATGGTCCTGCCCGTTATCTCCAGCACGGTGGGCAGCCTCGCGGTCATGACCCTGCTGACGAAAAACAGCTTTCTCGAAGAGATCCGCAAGCAGTATGTCATGACCGCCCGGGCCAAGGGACTGCCCGAAAAGGAGGTGTTGTACAAGCATGTGTTCCGCAATGCCATCATTCCGATAATCACCGGTTTTCCCGGGACCTTTATTACCTCTTTTTTCACCGGCAGCCTCCTCATCGAGACCATATTTTCCCTCGACGGCATGGGGCTGCTGGCCTACACTTCGGTCATGAATCGCGATTATCCGGTGGTCCTCGGCACCTTGTATTTTTTTACCATCATCGGTCTTGTTTCGAGACTGCTTTCCGATCTCTGCTATGTGGTGGTCGACCCCCGCATTACTTTTGAACGGCTGCAGTGATGACGGACAAGGGCAAAATGCGGGGCGGCAGCACCTTGGCCGCAAGGCGGTGGAAGAGCTTTCGCCGCAACCGGAGGGGATTTTACAGCCTGATTCTTTTTTCCATACTGTTTGTGCTCAGCATGTTCGCGGAATTGATCAGCAACGATAAACCTTTCCTGGTCCGTTATGAAGGGAAGTACTATTTCCCCATTTTCAAGGCGTACCCGGAAACCGTGTTCGACGGGGACTTCGACTCGGAAACCGATTACCGCGACGAGTATATCCTCAGCCGCCTGCGCGCCGGGGACAACGCGGTCATTTTTCCCGTCAATCCCCACTCCTACAATTCAATCAACCTCAGCCTCGATCAGCCGGTCCCCTCGCAGCCGACCAGGGACAACCTGATGGGGACGGACGACAGGGGACGGGATGTCCTTGCCAGGCTGATATACGGCTTCCGGCTGTCGGTGCTCTTCGGTTTCGCCCTGACGATAATCGGCACCCTGCTGGGCATCATCGCCGGCGCAGTCCAGGGCTACTTCGGTGGAAAAATCGATATTTTCTTTCAGCGGTTCATCGAAATCTGGGGGGCCATGCCGGAACTGTACCTGCTGATCATCTTTGCCTCGATATTCAAGCCGAGCGTGCTGCTGCTGCTCATTCTGCTGTCGATGTTCGGCTGGATGGGGCTGTCTGATTACGTGCGGGCCGAGTTCCTCAAGGGGCGGAACATGGAGTATGTCAAGGCGGCCAAGGCGCTGGGGGTGGGGAACCTGACCATCATGTACCGCCATCTGCTGCCCAACGGCATGACGCCGGTCATCACTTTTCTGCCGTTTCGCATGTCCGGCTCCATTCTTGCCCTGACCAGCCTCGATTTCCTCGGGCTCGGAGTCCCTCCCGCGACACCGAGTCTCGGGGAGCTCCTGGCGCAGGGGAAGGCGAACATCGATGCCTGGTGGCTGTCCATCTCGACCTTCGTGGTCCTGGTCGGGACCCTTGTGCTGCTGATATTTATCGGGGAGGCACTGCGGGAAGCCTTCGACCCGCGGCGGTACTGATAACTGGAGGGGAGGGCAGCCGCTGCGGTCTGGGGGAAGCGCTTGTTCTCAGGCGTTCAGCCGGGCGCGCAATGATTCAACCTCCTGCTTGAGGGAGATGATTTCCATGCGCAACGAATTTTCCACTTCCCTGAATTCGGACTGCATCCGCGCAATGGCGGCCTGATATTCCTCGGCCGACATCATTTCCGGTTCCGCGGGGGCGGTCCCGGGTTGTTCTTCGAACAGGGCGATTTCTTCCTTGCCTGCTTCCTCAATGGCCTCGGTCAGCAGTATTTCCTCGTCTTCGGGGACTACTCCGGCCTCTGCTCCTTCTTCCTCATCGCCAAAGAAGAAATCGAGTTTTTTCTCAAATTCCTCCGACGAAACCTCCATTTCGGAATCGGCGGCAAATTCAGTTTCCTCGTCCATGCCGGCAAGGGCGGGGGTGATTTCTTCGGCGGCCCCTTCGTCGAAGACGGGGCCCTCCTGATCCTCCTCTTTCTCAGCCGCAAAAGCCAGGGCGGGTTCAGGCTCTTCCGCTACCTCGATCGGGGCTTCCGCCTCGCCGAAGAACGAAGCAAGCCGTTCCGTCAGCTCCTCCGGCGGCGGCTCGACTTCCGAGCCGGGGGTGCCGAACCCGGCTTCCTCGTCCTGGTCGGCCAGGGCGGGAACTATGTCCTCTTCCCCGGCGGCCGGAACAGCGTGTTCCTCTTCGGGAGCGGTTCCGGCAGGAGCAGGCGATTCAGCCTCCGGCTCCTCTTCCTCTCCGAAGAACGAGGCAAGTTTTTCCTCAAGTTCATCGGACGGGCGCTCCAGGTCGGCTTCTCCCGCTCCGAACCCTTTCTCTTCCACTGAACCGGCCAGGGCCGGAGCAATTTCCTCCTCGGCGGGCTCGCCGGCATCAGGCCGGTCATCATGCTTTTCCTCGAGTTTCCTGGCCGCTGCCGCTTCTTCAATCGCCTCCGGGGTGAATTCCTCTTTTTCAACACCGAAGAAGAACTCGAGCTTTTCCTCCAATTCCTCGGGGGGCTCCTCCAGCTCGCCGGCGCCGCCGAAGCCGAATTCTTCGGGAGAATCCGCCAATGCCGGTGCGATTTCCCGCTCCCCTTCTACGGCAAGGGGTTCGTCAAACTCCTGCAGGTCCGTCATGCCGGCCTCCGCAGGCGCAACGGTTTCCTCCGCCTGGGGTGAAAACTCCGGAAACGCTCCTTCCTCCAGGGATAAACCCGGTTCCGGCCCTTCGGCCCCGGCTCCGGTCGGTGCTTCGGTTTCACTGCCGGGTTGTTCTTCCGGTAATTCCTCCGTTTCCATGACGGGAGTGATTGCTTCGGGAGCAAGCTCTTCGGTGGGATAGGTCCGGGCGATGAGATTCTTCAGGTTGTTGAGCCGGTTGACGCAGTCGATGAGGATTTCCTGGCGCTTCTCTTCGGCAAGGCCCTGCTGTTCGACCAGAACTTCCAGGGCATCATAAAAATTGTGGAGCAGGGAAAATGTTTCCGGGTGGGCTCTGCCTTTTTCCTCCATGATATACGCATTGAGGGCGTGCAATCCCTGGATGACAACCTGCAGGTAGCGATCGCCGGGGTAGGCGGCCTTCAATATGTTCAACTGTTCCGTCAGGTTGTTCAGGCCCTGGTCCGTTACCTCCCAGTCAAGCTCCAGGATGGCGGCCTGTATTCCCTGCAGGTCCTTGTGCTCGGTCAGGGGAAGAGGCGTGGAGACTTCTTCGGTGGCCACGGCTGTCGTCCCGTGCCGCTGGGCGATCTGGTGCTGGAGAATTTTGAACTTTCTGACATCCGCTTTCAGCAGGGCGGTGATTTCCGCCCCTGTAATATGTTCCGACGAGAGGATCTTTTCGAAATCGTAGTAGAGGGTCAGCAGCAGTTTGATGGAATTGGGATGGGCGGAGGCGCCTTCACTTTGAATATATTTCCCGATTTTGTCGAGTCCCTGCAGGTAAACCTGTGAAACCTTGTCATGGGCGAACTGGTCCAGGTACTTGAGATAATTTATTTCCTCGTTCAGTTTCTCCAGTATCTCGTCGGTTATTTCCCAGTCCAGGGAAAGGATAATGGATTTGAGGCGGGTAAGGGGAGAGTCTTCCTCGCTGGTGAATTCGAACAAGTCTACTTCATCGGTGGTGAAGTCCTCATCAAGAAAGCGGGTCAGGTCATCCACCTCGTCCATGACTGGTTTTCCCTTTGGATTGTTCTGCGAGTTATTCATGTGTTCAGCGCTACCCGGTTCAATTCAATATTGGCGTCCTTACGACAGTTTCTTCTGAATGGAAACAACGGTCAGAGAAATTATCTTCTTCAAGGTTTCCGGAACATTATATCCAGTCAGGGCACTGGCTTCAAAAGAAGGCACTTTCAGCTTGCTGTTGAGGTCCTTCTCCATGATTTCGGTGGGCAGTATGGGAACTCCCTGGTTGCGAAGGTCAACCTTGTTGTACTGCATGACCAGGGGGATGCGGAAGATGGATTCCTTCTGGCCGAGGAGATTTTCATGGAGCTGATTGAGGGAGCTGATGTTCTTTTCCCGCATCTGCTTCTGGGAGTCGGCGACGAAGACGATGCCGTCGACTCTCTTGAGAACAAGTTTCCGGGTGGCATTGTATTTGACCTGGCCGGGAACGGTGTAGAGCTGGATTTTCATGTCAAAACCCTTGATCTGACCCATGTCGAAAGGAAGGAAATCAAAGAACAGGGTCCGGTCTCCATGGGTTTTCAGGCTGACCATTTCCGATTGAATCTGCTTCTTGAAACGGCGGTTGATGTATTCGAGATTGGTGGTTTTGCCGCCGCGGCCGGGGCCGTAATAGACGATTTTTATTTGGACGATTTTATCTTTAAGGTTGATGAAGCTCAAGATATTCTCCTGCTGACGGTGTCACAGTATGGAATCAAGTTTGCCGCAGACCGGAATATGAGTCGTTTTATCCCCAAAGCTTCTTGATATCCTCAATGGCTTCGACCACGTTAAGCCGCAGAAAGCCGAGAGAAATCTCCTTGCCGAACATGCTTATCAGCAGCAATTCGTCATCTATTTTGCTGAAATGGATGTTGCAGTCGGTCCCCTTGTGGAACAGGAGGGAAAACTCCTGCTCCCCCACCAGCTTGGCCATGGCGTCCACGGTGGCGAAGTTGCCTGCCGCGAGGGCGGCGAACGAATAAACGTCGTATTTGTTTTTGCCGTTGTCTTTGGCCGTGATGATATTGCCGGCCATATCGATGATAATGACACAGTCAACACCAATCTTGATGAGTTTATTCGTCAGGATCTCATCCATTCTTTCAAGCTGTTCTTGACTGACGACACCGTAATTCATGATTTTACCTCTTTGACGGGCTTGATAACTACGTACTATTATAGGGAAAAATGCGGATTATTGTCCAATTACGGTATAGTATACGCCAGAAAAAAAATTATATGAAGCTGTTTTTGCTGATTTTATTCAGTAATTTCCGGTTAAGGACTTGCATGCAGATCAAAATCCCCATGCGGCCCTGAATTTTGTGGGTCAGTTTCTTCCTCCTCAAGCTGTGCAATTTCATTGCGCATCTGGTTGCGG
>DSAE01000140.1 GCA_011372855.1 Desulfobacteraceae bacterium | reverse complement strand
ATTATCCCCAGCGGCAACACATTTGCGCCCGACAAACTCTGCACACCTTCTGTTTTTTATCCCCTCAGCTCTGTCTCGTTACTGACGCTTACCCCTACAACTTTAATTTGACGGGGCCGTGGCGCGGGGTGGAATTGATCTTGTATTGTGCTGTAACTTATGAGAAAATATTGGTATATTAAATCCGTTGCCGCGTATTTTATGGACAAGAGAGCAGACGGAAAAACAAGGAGGCTGCATGATGAACATTAAAACAATACTTACCCCCATCGATTTTTCCGAGAACGCGGCAAAAATTGCCGCCGCCGCAATTTATGTCGCCGGCAAATTCAATGCCGGCCTCCATTTCGTTTTTGTCGTGCAGGAATTTGAGGACTATACCGGTTTCATGGCCCCGCCGGTCAACATGATCAACCTGAAAGAGGAAATTTTTGAATCCGCCCAGCACCAGATGGACACCTTCGTCGACGAAAGGAAGCAGGAATGCACCGAGACCGGGATCCCCATGGTCCAGGGAAAGGTATTGACCGGTGACATCGCCGAAGAGATCCTGGCCTATGCCAAAAACAACAACTGCAACATGATCATCATGGGAACCCACGGCTATAAGGGTCTGGAGCGCATACTTTTCGGCAGCATCGCCGACAAGGTGGTCAAGAATGCCTGCTGCCCCGTCCTGACGATCAATCCCTACCAGGAGGAGTGCGAAAAAAAATAGGGCGCCGGATGCGCCGCCGGCCGTCAGGCTCCTTCCATAACACCGACCACGCAACCGGGGCCGGCGGGTGCCGGCTCGGTGAAAATCTTTCCCCCGCCGCCTGCAAAGGCATCGAGAAAAAGATGCGCCGGTGCTATGCGGGGACAGGCGAAGAGGCGGAGCCGGGTCCGCCCGCAGGTCTCGGCGGGATAGAGGTCCGCCAGCAGCTTCGCCCACGCATCCTCCTCCGCCGCCGACCACGGGTCGATATCCGGCGGTCCTGCGGTCTCCGGATTGTCCAGCACCGCATCCAGTTTTGCCCGCAGGGCGGCGCTTTCGCTTCTGAAGCGGGAAATCTTGAAAAACAGCTCCTCCCCCTGCGGATGCCCGGCCGGCAGCAGACAGTCCAGCAGATGGGTCGCCCGGCGTCCCGCCAGGCTTTCATACCGTTCAAGCAGCATGTCGAGCCCATCCCGGTCCCCGGTCAGGAAAATGCTGCCCGCGGCGGTCCGGTCCGCGCCCAGGGCGAACAATTTCGCCCAGGCCGTGCATCGCAGCTTCTGCATTTTCTCCCTGCCCGTCCCAACCGCCTCGGGCTGCACGGTCGTCACGAAAGGGGTATCTTCCCCGCTGCGCAACTCCCTGAGCAGATGTTCCTCCCTTGCCCGTATCCGCCGCAGTTCCGCCAGCAACTCTCCCTCTTCGGCGTCATACAGCTCGCCAAGCTTCAGGACCAGCCTTGCCTGCCATAACATCCGTGCCGCTTCGTCCTGGTCAGAAGCGTTCGCGGTCCCTCCGGACAGGATACTGGAAAGGATGGACTTTCTCGACTCCGCCTCCCTCCGGCTCGCCGAGGAGATGCCCGCCAGAGCAACATGACCGAGGCGGGCCGCGTAATCGTCGCGGCGGTTCCGAAGGTCGGACACCAGGCGCAGAAACCGTTCCCGTTCTCCGCCCAGGGGAGCGGGAACCTCGGCCCGGCAGAGCGCCCGCCGTTCCATCTCCTCGCACAGAACACTGCGCAGTTCGGCCGGAGCCGCATCATTTTCAACGGTCTGAAAGTAGACAAGCTGATCGAAAACCTGTACAAGAGGTATGAGCATCCGCTCCGAGGGAACCGTATCCGGAAACAGTATGGCTGATCTGGCATTCATATGAAAACGCTGCACGAAAAAATTACCTTTATTCTGACCGGCCTGGCCTACGTCCTTTTTCACCTGGGCAAGATGCCCGACACAGGCTCCGTGGTGGTCGGCACCACCACCGCCCTGCTCAACACCCTGCCCTTTGAAATCGCCTTCACCTACCTCATTGTCGCCTTTATCCGCCGCACATCCGGGGGGCGGTGGCCGCCCTGGGACAGAATCCTGCGCATCTTTTTCACGGTGGGGATCGTCTTCGGCCTCGTATACAACCTGTACGTCAGGGGCGCCGTGGAACAACTGAAGCAGGAGCAGGAGGTCAGCGCAACACGCTTCCTGGAGGATGGTAGCCGGAACGAACCGTCGTATTGGGCATGATGACGCTTTCCCGGCCCACCACCGCGCCGGGGCTGGTCACTGCATTGCAGCCCGTCTGAACCCCGTCCCCGAAAATCGCCCCGAACTTTCTCAGCCCCGTGGGGATCGGACCGTCCCCGGTCCTGACCTGCACCTCACCCGGAATAAAGCGAAAATTGGCCAGCTTGGTCCCGGCCCCGAGATTGACACCGCCGCCCAGGATTGAATCGCCCACGTAGGCAAAATGCCCCGCCTTGGCGTCATTGAGAAAGACGGAGTGCTTGACTTCGGTGGCGTGGCCGACCACGCACCGCCGCCCGACAAGACAGTACCCCCGGAGATACGCCCCCTGCCGGATTTCCGTGTGGTCGCCGATGACGGCCGGTTCCTTGATCATGGCCCCGGACTCGACCAGGACTCCGCTGCCGATGCGGATCCTGCCGCCCAGGAAGACAGCCCCAGCCATGATCACCGACGCCCCGGTCAGTTGCTCATCCCCCCTGAACACCTGCAGGCCGCCCCGGGTCGTGTCCCCGTACCTGATCGAACAGTCCCGCCCGGAGCTGATGGCGCCCCGGTACAGGACAAGGGGTTCATCGACCAGTTCTCCCCTGGTCAGCCGCTCATGGTCAATCGCCTGCGAGGCGACATCGTCGAAATAGGACTTCAGGCGGCGCAAGGCATCCCAGACGTAGCCGCCCCCCGCAAACAGGTCGGCATGGGCAAAATCGTCGAGGGCAAAAAAATTCTCCGGCTCAAGCATGGTCATCCTGCAAGGGGGGTAAAAAAGCGGATCAACGCAATGATCGACCAGGGAACGCGTCCTGATTGGCCGACCGTGCTTCTTGATGGTCGACAATCATGGCACCGCGGCAACCTGCCGCTCCTTTTTAAACCCGTATCGGAGCGGTCCATTCTCTATATTGAACTGCTTCGTTTTATACAAGAAAAAAAGGCGTCCTTCCGGAGTGACGGTCTCTTCTTGACTAACCGCACCGATGTGTTTAGTGTCAAAACACTAACCCTAACCGGAATATCACAGTCATGCTTGACTGTTGCAAGGAGGTATAAGTGGAATTCAATGATTCATTGTCCACCAGTATGGATGATTTCAGCGAGAGCGTCCAGGATCTCGAAATACCCGATTCCCTGCCGCTGATGGCCGTCCGCGACGTGGTGGTCTTCAATTACATGATCATCCCTCTTTTTGTCGGCCGCCCCGGCTCCATCGAGGCCGTCAACGAGGCCATGGCCCACGAAAAGCTGTTGATGCTCGTCTCCCAGAAAGACGCCACCAAGGACAACCCGGGGCCTGAAGATCTCTACCGGGTCGGCATGGTCAGCATGATCATGCGTACCCTGAAGCTCCCCGACGGCCGCCTGAAAGTTCTGGTCCAAGCCCTTTCCAAGGCCCGGATCAAAGAATTCCTGCAGCGGGAGCCGCATTACCGGGTCGACACAGAACTGATCGAGGAGCCCGAAAACGTCGAAATAACCGTCGAGGTTGAAGCCCTGATGCGAACCGTCCGCGAACAGACGGAAAAGATCATGTCCCTGCGGGGGATCCTGTCCTCGGACCTGATGATGATCATCAATAATATCGAGGAACCGGGCCGGCTGGCCGACCTGGTCGGGTCAAACCTGCGGCTCAAGGTCAGCGAGTCCCAGAAAATCCTGGAGACCGTCGACCCGGTGGCGCGCCTCAAGCTCGTGGCCGAGCTGCTGAACAAGGAGCTCGAGGTCTCAACCGTTCAGGCCAAGATACAGTCCGACGCCAAACAGGAGATGACCAAGACCCAGAGGGAATACTACCTGCGTGAACAGCTGCACGCCCTCAAGAAGGAATTGGGGGACGATGACGGCTATATGCAGGAAATCGACGAGTTGCGGGACAAAATCAAAAAGAAAAAACTGCCCAAGTACGTCAAAAAAGAAGCCCGCAAGCAGCTCAAGCGCCTGGAGATGATGCATCCTGACGCATCCGAGGCAGCCATCATCCGGACCTACATTGACTGGATCCTCGATCTGCCCTGGAACGAATCCAGCACGGACCGGCTCGACCTCAAGGTCGCGGCCGAAGTCCTTGACGAAGATCATTACGGCCTGGAAAGAGTAAAGGAGCGCATCCTTGAATTTCTCGCCGTCCGCAAGCTCAACAAATCAACCAAGGGCCCTATTCTCTGCTTCGTCGGCCCCCCCGGGGTCGGCAAGACTTCCCTGGGCCAGGCCATCGCCAAGGCCATGGGCAGGCAGTTCCACAGAATGTCCCTCGGCGGCATGCGGGATGAAGCGGAGATCCGGGGTCACCGGCGGACGTACATCGGCGCGCTGCCCGGCAGGATACTCCAGGGGTTGAAAACAGTAGGCACCAACAATCCCGTTTTCATGATGGACGAGATTGATAAAATCGGCGCCGATTACCGGGGCGACCCCTCTTCAGCCCTGCTCGAAGTCCTTGATCCCGAACAGAACTCCACCTTTTCGGATCACTACCTCAACATGCCCTTCGATCTCTCCAGGGTCATGTTCATTACCACGGCCAACATGAGCGACACCATTCCTCCGCCCCTGATGGACAGGATGGAGGTCATCCGCCTCTCCGGCTATACCCTGGAAGAGAAAATGGTCATCGCCCGCAAATATCTCCTGCCCAGACAAATCAGGGAAAACGGGGTCAAAACCCGGCAGATCCGACTGGATGACAAGGCACTGGAACACATTATCACCCATTACACCCATGAAGCCGGGGTCCGCAACCTGGAGCGGGAACTGGGCAAGATCTGCCGCAAGCTGGCCCGCAAGATCGCCGAAGGCGGCAAGGGACCCTACAGCATCACCCTCAACACCCTGGGCAAATATCTCGGCCCGCCCAAATATCTGCCGGAAGCCGAACTCGATACCGTGCTGCAGCCGGGGCTGGCTGTCGGACTCGCCTGGACCGAGGTGGGCGGGGAACTGCTGCACATCGAGACCAACATCATGCCCGGCCAGGGGAAGCTCATCCTCACCGGCCAGCTCGGCGAAGTCATGAAGGAATCGGCCCAGGCGGCCCTCAGCTACTGCCGAAGTCGCTCCCACCAGCTCGGCGTAGCCGAGGACTATTTTGACACCATTGACATCCACGTCCATGTGCCCGCCGGGGCCATTCCCAAAGACGGGCCCTCCGCCGGCATCACCATTGCCACGGCGTTGTATTCCGCCATTGTCGGCAGGAGCTTGAAAAAAGGGCTGGCCATGACCGGGGAGGTGACCCTGCGGGGCCGGGTGCTGCCCATCGGCGGATTGAAGGAAAAGGCCCTTGCCGCCCTGCGAGCGGGGATAAACAAGATCATTATCCCCATGGAAAACCAGAAGGACCTGGTGGATATCCCCGAAGAGCTCCGGAAAAAAATCACTTTCCTGCCTGTCAAGGATATGGATACGGTCATTGAACTTGCCCTGGGCTGGGCAAAAAAACAGCAGCATGTCCGGCACAATACCGGGTCCGGAAAGTCCAGACAGGCTGTCGCATAGAACGGACCATGAACGGAAACGGAGGTTCAGGCGGCCCCTGCTCCTGGCCTCCGTCATGGTGCTGCTTGCCGTTGCTTCCTGTTCCTGGTGGATCGCGTCCTACGCCATCAGTCCGTCAACCCCCGATCACGGGACGACGGTCCTTGTGCCCAGGGGGGCCGGAGTCAGGGAAATACAATCCATCCTGGCCCGCCACGACCTCATCGGCGATGACGGCCGATTCCTGGTCCTCGCCTATCTGACGCGCACCGCCGGCCGCCTGCGGGCCGGTGAATACCTCATCCCGCCCCAACAGACACCGTTGCAGATTCTCCGGCTCCTGGAAAAGGGCAAGGTCGTCCTCCATCCGGTCACCATCCCCGAAGGGTTGAACATAGCGCAGATCGCCCGGATACTCGAAGAGGGCGAGTGGATCAACGGCCCGCTGTTCGTGCGGTTGGCGGGCGACCCCGCGTTCATCGCCACCCTCGGCTTTGATCTGTCCAGCCTGGAAGGATATCTCTTCCCCGACACCTATCTGCTGACCAGGGGGGAAGTCTCCGAAAAGTCCCTGCTGGCCATGATGGTCAACCGGTTTCACGCCGTCTGGGCGTCCGTCACCGCCAACACCGCGCCGGAAATGACCCGGCATCAGGTCATCACCCTGGCCTCCATGGTGGAAAAGGAAGCAGCAACGGCGCAGGAGCGCCCCATCATCGCCGGGGTGTTCCTCAACCGCCTGGCCCGAAACATGCGGCTGCAGTCCGACCCCACGGTGATCTACGGGCTGGATGAATTTGACGGGAACCTGACCCGGGAGGACCTCAAAAGGGAAACCGCCTACAACACCTATGTGGTCGGCGGCCTGCCGCCGGGCCCGATCTGCAGTCCCGGCCGGGAGTCCATTGAAGCGGTCCTCCGCCCCGCCGACGTGCCCTTTTTGTATTTCGTCTCGAAGAACGACGGAACCCATCACTTTTCCGTCACCCTGAAGGAACACAACGAGGCGGTGTACAGGTATCAGGTACTGCCCGCCCGCCGGCAGAAATCCTCCGGGCAGCTCTGAGTCAGTCAACCCGCAGGACCTTGGCCCCCCTGATCCTGCGGGTTTTCAAATCGACAAGGGCCCGGTTGGCCTCCCCGAAGGGATACACCTCCACATCGGGCCTGATCCCGGCGGCCGCGGCCAGCCCAAGGCAATCCGCCACGTCGGCGCGGCATACATTGGCCACGGACTTGATCTCTTTTTCCCGCCACAGGTGGCGGGGGTAGTCGAGCTCCCCAAGCACCTCTCGGTCCCCGCTCTCCTTGCGGATGGCGTTGATCACCAGCCTGCCGTCGGGGGCCAGGTTCGCCAGGGCGGCAAGCACCGGGCCCCAGACCGGGGTAGTGTCTATCACCGCCTGCAGCCGGTCCGGGGCGGTCTCCCCGATGTCGCCGGACCAGCAGGCCCCGAGCTCCAGGGCAAATGAACGTTCGGCAGGATTGCGGGCGAAAACGAAAATCCTGGAATCAGGATACAGATGGCGCGCCAGCTTGAGAACGAGATGATTTGAACCTCCGAAGCCCATCAGGCCGAGGTTGCCGCGGTTGACAAGACCGGCGAGCTTCAGGGAACGATAGCCGATTGCCCCGGCACACAGGAGCGGCGCCGCCTCTATGTCGGCGAATTCAGGGGGCAGCGGATAGGCATACGCTTCGGGCACGACCATGTATTCGGCATATCCGCCGTCCGCGTCCATTCCCGTGGCCTTGAAGTCCGGACAGATATTTTCCCGGCCGCTCCGGCACCAGTCGCACCGGCCGCAGGAGGAATATATCCAGGCAACCCCGACCCTGGCCCCCCTGGCGAATCGGGCAGCTTCCGGGCCCCTCTCCTCGACCCTGCCTGTCACCTGGTGACCGGGCACCACCGGCAGATGCGGAACCGCCCTGCCCTCGATCTCGTCCAGTTCGGTGTGACAGATCCCGCAAGCGGAGACGCGGACGAGAATCTCTTGCGGACCGGGCTCGGGCACCGGGAGATCGCGGAGCCGCAGCGGCTCGGACACCTTGAGCACATCGGCGTGTTTTTCCAGCACCCATGCCTTCATCATCGCCAACCCGGGAACAGCCTTGTCATGGCGCGGAACCCGGCTACGGTTCCTGTTCCGGCTGTTGCGTCAGCTTCCGCCGGAGTTCCTCCAGTTCCTCATTCCGGCTCGCCAGCTCCAGGTTCAGGGTGCGGGACTCTTCCTGCATATTCCGCAATTTTTCCTGCTGGTCGGCGATTTTGGCCAGCAGAACATCCATGTTTATTCTCAGCCGGTCCAACTCCCTGCCAGCGGCCTCGAGGGCCTCGGTTTTGTCGCCGACAATTTTCTCCAGCCCGATTATCTGGGCATTTGCCGTCTCCAGCCGCTGCTGCTGCTCAGCGGCTGTCAATTCGACGGTCTCCAGCCTTTTCCGGAGCGATTCCCAGTCGGGATCACCGCCCTGCCCCTGTCGCAGCTCCCGCGTCCGGGCAGGCTCGACCGCCTCGGCCGAAGCGGTTTCGAACCGGCGCAGGGAATCGCTCAGGCCCAATACCTCCTCGCGGGACGCTGCCAGGTTCCGGAAACATTCATCCTTTTCCCCGGTGAGCCGGGCTACGCCGGCATCGCACTCTGAAAGGCGTGCTTCAAGGGCCTGGGTTTCCTTGCGCAGGGCAACCAGTTCCTTTCTGGCCTTGTCGATCTGCCGGTCCTTGATGACGATGCTTTCCTGGAGGCCGGCCGTCTTGCCGAGCACCTGCTCCTGCTCCGTGACGGCCGCCGCCGACTGCTTCTTCATGTTGGCAATGGTTTCATTCAGTTCCCGTTCCAGATCGATTTTCTTCCTGTTGGCCACCGATCCCCATACTGAACCGATCAGCGTCAGCACGACCAGTATGAAAATGATTCCATTTTTGTTCATATACGCTTCTCCTCGGGCAACCGCATGGATAATATTCCTCCTGTCGTCCCACCGCGATCCCCTCGGCCGTCCATTGTTTTACGGGGCACTGTCCGGGCCGGAGGCAGGGGAAGTCAGCAGGGTGGGGTCAACTGCCATGATTTCCTGTTCGATGCGGTCCAGATTATTTCTGACCTTGTCAGCGACATCCGACTGCGGATACTTGACGAGGATATCCTGCAACAGCCGCCTGGACTCGAAAAGGAGCCTGACCCTGGCGTCCCGGTCAGCCGTCCCATTGGCCTGGACAAACAGCTCCGCCGCCTTTCGCCGGTCGTCCTGGGCGGAGAGGTTGGCCGCCTCGTCGATCTGCTCCCTCGCCCTTTCCCCGTATTCGGTGTCCAGCAGGGCGGAAAGCGTTTCAATAGCCTGATCATACTCCCTGGCCCGCAGATGGTTCTGCCCTCTTGCCCAGGTTTCCTGGAGGATCGTTTCCTGCTCGAGACGCCGGGCCTCGGCTTCCTGAAACTGAATGGCTATCAGCTCGTCCGCCGTCCTGGTTATATGTTCTCTCCGGTCCTGGGGCATCTCCTGAAGGGGAAGCTGTTCGATGAACTGCAGCGCCTCGGCGTATTTATTTTCGCTCTTCAGCCGGTTCAATTCCTGTTCCTGCCGGGCAAACCATTTGTCGACCCTGTCCCGCGACTCGAAGAGGATCCGGTTGACCGTGGGCACGGCGTTGGAGTCCGGAAAACGTTCGACAAACTCCTCGGCCATCCGCACCACCTTGAACCCGTCCCGGTCCGGGTTGTAACTGAGATGGGCCAGCATGAGTGCGGCGAAGCCTTTCACTTCCGCTCCCTGCTGGTTCCTGGCGTTGATCATCGACTGCTGCTTTCTTGCCCAGTCAATATGCTCGCCAAGCCCGGCATAGCGGTTGATGATGTTCACATACAGTTCAAAGGCTTTCGCATACTCTTCCAGGCTGAAATGGATGTCGGCGATATGCTGCATAAGCTGGAATTCGCGATCCATCTCCTCCTTTTGCCGAAAACGGGTGAGCAGTTCCTGAAACACCTTGCCCGCATCCCTGGGGCGACCGACCTTGAGCAGTGCGTTGCCGTAGTTGAAAACAGCATCAAACGAGGGAACAGCGTCCTCGCCCCGGGGAAGCTGCTCGTACAGGGCTATGGCCTGTTCATACTCGCCGGCGGCCATGGCGGCGGCAATATTTTGTTCACTTTCCTCCAGAAGTTTCCGCCGGGCGCCGGCAATCCAGCCGCCCGATTCCCGTGAACCCTGAATTATCTGCTGGCATTCGCTTTCCAGGAAGCCGATATCGGCGTGCTCTATCCTGGGAAGTTCCTCGGCGGCGGGCATTTCCACCGGCCGGCCGGAACTTTCCAGAATCAATTTCTCGTGGAGCCGGTTATAACCGTCAAGAATCGACTGCAGCTGGGCCTGACAGTCGTCTATCTTCCCGCCGAGTTCCTCATCCGGGCCCATTTTTTCGGCCTCGGCTCTGAAGTCCCTCCACAGGCGAACTTTCCCCTCATATGCCGCAATTCGGTCGGCGACCAGAGTGAGAAAGGGAAGCAGCTCGGAAGGCCCGGTCCGATCCCCGCGGACCTCCGGTCCGGGCGGCGGGCTCAGGGGGCTGTCGGCCCGGATCTCGGGAAGCTGTTTAGGGGGGGCCGGTTCGACCTGCCGATCGGCCGGCGGTGCCGGTGGCCGATCCCCAGGGAATTCAATACTTTTCTGCAATGCGGTGCAACTGGTCAGGAAAAACGCGATCAGCAAAAAAACAAGCCCGATCAGCGGCTTGCGGCAAAGTGACTGGTGCATGGTTGTCTGTCCCGGTTGGCAAAAATTCAAGTTGGTCGATTCCAGGGGCGCCGGGCTGTGCCGCCTCCTCCTCTTGCCGGGGGAAAGGAAAGCAGCAGTCAGGATGACAGCACACGGCCTCTGCACGGCAGCCGGCACCACAACTCCGGGCCGACCCGCGGCGGTCTGTTGACCTGGCGAAGCTCACGTGTACATTCCCCGTCGATGAAAAGATACCACGAGGCGAATCTTCCGGCAAGGCGGATAAATTTTCCGCCCCGCTTGTGCGCCGCCCCGCGGCGGCAAATACCGGGCGCCATCCGGGAGGAAACGGTTGTTGTCGTTTTCACGACTGCCGGCGGCCGTATCAGGGTTCCTCCCCGTTCAACCAGTACGGCCGGAAGCGCCGTTGCGGTTCGAAATCACCGCCGGATCCTATCTGACCGTGGCTGAGAACGGCGGGTGACCCTGGGGCCAGCCTGGTCCGCGTTGCCCCGCGGCCGGCAATGACAATGCCTCCCAGGTCGGGGGCCACGGGCACGAAGACATGCTCCGTTTCCGGGTAGCGCAGGGGCAGCCCGTTAAAGCTCAGGTCGGCGGGATCAAGACGGTCGGCAATATTGTCCCGGTTGATTATCGCCGATGCAATCCTGCTCCATGTCGGCAGGGCGCCGAAAGACCCCGTCACATGGATCGAACCTTTCTGCATGGGCCGGTTGTCATCAAAGCCGACGTACACGCCGACCGTGTAGCCCCCTTCCAGTTCCATGACACTTTCGTCGGCCGGGGGAACGGGCACGTAGCCGAAAAACGCCGCATTTCTGAACTGGTTGGCCGTCCCCGTCTTGCCGAGCAGAAGAACGGGCAGGTCAAGCTTTGCCAGGAGGCTGTTCCGAAGGGGATCGGCACTGGCCAGCCGGACATGGTCGCGGGCATAGCGGCCGGTACCGTACTGCACCGTGTTCTGTAAAATATTGCTGACCGCGGCGGAAGTCCGGGCGTCAATTAATCTGCGCCCGCCGTTCTGCCGGGCGTAAATCACCTCTCCATCCTCCGATTCGATCCGTTCGATGATCGCCGGCCCCTTGCCGTTCCTTTCATCATCTTTATCCGCCTGCCCGGAGCTGTTGAAATTGAATCCGGTGACAAGGCCCTCATACATCTTCACCGAATCACTCAGGGTGATGACGTTTGATCCGAGCGGAAAAGAAAGAACCGGCTCCAGGTCGGAGCTGATGCCAAGCTCCCTGCCCATCCGGATGAGATATTGCAGGGCAACCGTCAACCTGTAATCGCGGACCGAACTCAGGACGTCCATCGAGTAGGGCGGGCTGGCAGACAGTTCTTCGCTTTCCCTTCGCATCTGCGCGGCGACCTGCTGGATGGCATACACGCTGAGATAACCGTCCAGGAGAATGTCCTCCCAGAATTTTTTTGCGGCAGGGCCCTCCAGGGACGCCAGGCGCGAACGAATCTCGTCGGAGGACAGTATCCTGCCGCTGTTCCGGGGCGGCAACAGGGAAAAATTGACCCGGCCGGCCAGATCCTCCCAGAAGACGCCGCCGGGTTGCAGATTGCCGCTCCGGCTGTCCAAAAAGGCGAGCGGATCAACCGCCCGCACCGGCGCCCCCTCAATTTCCAGGAGAAGCTGAAACTGTTTCATATTCTCCATGAGGCGCTGCAGGGCGAGGTAGTTTCGACGGAGGATTTCCTGACGGAGGGCGATTTCCCGGCTTTCCCTCTGGCTCAGTTCGGCTTTCTCTTCCGGACTGAGACGCAAATCTTTTGCGTACCGGTCGAAATGCAGACCGTAATGCAGATCGCGCAGCCTGCGGTATTCGGCTGTCCGGTTCGCAAAGAGAAAATCGGTTTCCAGATTGCGCACCGCCCTGTCATAGGCAGCCTGCTCAAGGATTTCCCGGTTAACCACGATGCCGTACTGGTCCCGGATGCGGCGCACGAACTGCTCGTAGGACTCCGGCCGGTCCCCCTCCCTCGGCGCAAGGTCCAGGTACTCGGCCACCTGCCGGAAGCGGGGCGGGGTAAGTTGCTCGGTGAGGTTGTACAGCAGCCAGACAGCAGCCAGGTTTTCCGAGGTCACGCCGGCCCAGCTCATGGAAACCCGCTCATGGGGACTCTCGTGATCGGGCCTGGGGAAATATGGGGTATCATGAAAAATAAAGACATCGCGCCGGTTGTTGAGCAGATCGGTCGGATTCCAGCCAAGCTGCATGGCCGCGGCAAAAAGAAACGGCTTGAAGGTCGATCCCATCGACCGCCTGGCATCCACCGCCCGGTTGAAAAAACGGTTCTCCATGCCGCCCGCCATGGCAGCCACGGCGCCCCGCCGCATGACCAGTGCTCCGCCCTGGAGGTCGGGGTAGCGCTCCAGATCCAGGATAACGTCGCCGTTGTCTTCCACCCGGCGGACGCTGACATAGATCCTGTCGCCTGCGTGCAATTGCCCCAGCAGTTCCTGCAGATCGTTTTTGTCCGCTTCACTCCAGCGGTTCTTTTTAAACCGGGCAAAAGCGGTAAGCAGGGAGTCGAACCCCTGACGCGGGATAATCCCCTCTTCCCGGACGGTGTCGAACCGCACCCTGACCAGGGGATTCCCCGTCAGATCCTTCTCAATGCTCTCTATCCGCCCGAAAAGAAAGGCCCCCGGCTCAAGGAACGAATCGCCCGGATAATCAAGACCGGCATATTCCTCCTGAACCGCGTCCCTGTTGTACCCGCGCAGGTGGACATCAAGCCCGGAGAGTTCCTTGCGCAGGGCATACAGCGTGCTGTCCTGGATATCCTTTTCAACGGTGGTAAAAATCCGCACCCCGGAGGTGGAGACATTGCTGATGCCCTCTTTCTCGAGGGCATCGACAACCTTCGGTGAACTGATTTCCGTCCGGACATGGTCCATAAGGCTGTTGAGGGCAAAGGACATCCTGCCCCAGTTGAACTCGATATCGCTGCCGACGGCCTCGTTGTACTCGGCCCGGGTTATCATTTCCAGACGCTGCATATGACCCAGGACATAAAGGGCCCGTTCCCTTGCTCTCTGCCGTGCCTTTTCGGCCGCCTCCTCGGTGGACTTGGTAAACGGGTTGTAATAATTCGGCCGTTTCACGCTGCCCGCGATAAAGGCACTTTCCAGCAGGGTCAGATCCTGGACGTCCTTGTCAAAGTAATAGCGGGCCGCAACGCCGAGCCCGTGGCCGTTGCCGCTGACAAAAAACTGGTTGACATAAAATTCAAGGATTTTCTCCTTCGGATAATGATATTCGAGCCGCAGGGCATAGAGCATCTCCTTGAACTTGGCCCTCCAGGTGCGCGAATCCCGCTTGAAGAGATTTTTCGCCGTCTGCTGGGTGATGGTGCTGCCGCCCTGGACAACCCGCCGTGCCCTGATATTGGCGATCATGGCCCTGGTGACGCCGGGCAGGTCAATGCCGAAATGCTTGAAAAACCGGCTGTCCTCGGCGGCAACAATGGCATTGACGAATGCCCGGGGGATCTGCGGATAGGAAATATACTGCCGATGGGCGTCCTGAAACAGCACCCCGATTTTCTCGGTCCCGTCACTGTAATAAACCGGGCTTTCCCGGCCGAGGATCTTCTTTATATTCTCCGGCTGGATTTCAGTACCGGGCTCAACGGCGACCAGCCAGTACAGAACCGCGCCGCTGCCGATGATTCCGAGCAATGAGATGAGAAGAAAAAAAACGAACAGTTTTCGGATAAAACGCAGCATCGGACAAAGAATCTGTCGGATAATTGAATATATGGTTTTTATT
>DSAE01000095.1 GCA_011372855.1 Desulfobacteraceae bacterium | reverse complement strand
GGCGGAAGCCGAAAGAAAGGCGCGGGAAGAAGCGGCGGCCAAGGCCAAGGCGGAAGCCGAAAAAAAGGCACGGGAAGAAGCGGCGGCAAAGGCCAGGGCGGAAGCCGAAAGAAAGGCGCGGGAAGAAGCGGCAGCCAGGGCCGGGGAAAAGAAGGAGACGAAAGAAAAGGCGGCAGCGCCGCCCTCGAAAACGGCCAAGGCAGCGCCGGCCTCCATTGCCGCCCCCGAGCTTGCGGCCGAACAGGTCCCTCTTGCCGAAAGGGCGACCAAGGTCCCGGCCTCCTCCTACACCCTCAACTACAACGGCGCCATCCGCGAAACCGTTCTCGGCAACGGCGACAATGCCGTCACCGTCGGCGGTTCCTCGGTCCTGCCGTTTCACCTCTTTGAGGGCGACATGCCCAGAAAGCCCCTGATCGCCATGGAAATTCTGGACATCAGACCCGACAACTGGCCGGCCACCCTGACCAGATATTTCGACGACGTGATGGACAACCCGGTGGAATGGGCCAGGAAATGCGTCGAAGAATACCAGGCCGAGGCGCTGAATATTTACCTGGCCGGGACCGATCCGAATGGCCGCAACCGTAAATCATCCGAGGCGGCCAGGGACGCGGCCGCGGTCATCGAGGCCGTTAATGTGCCGATCATTGTCTGGGGCTGCGGCAACAACGAGAAGGATACCGAGACCCTGCGTGAAGTCACCTCGATCATCGGTGACAAGAAGGTATGTCTCGCGCCCCTGGAAGATGCCAACTACCGCTCCATCGGCGCCACGGCCATGGCCTTCCATCATCCGATGGTCGCGGCTTCCCCGATCGACGTCAATCTGGCAAAACAGTTGAACATTCTCCTTGAAAACCTCGGCGTGCCGCTGTCCACTGTCCTGATGGATCCGTCCATCGGCGCCCTGGGTTATGGCATCGAGTATACCTATTCGGTCATGGAGCGCATCCGCCTTGCCGCCCTGACGCAGAAAGACGAAAAACTCCAGGTGCCGATCATCTGCAACCTGGGGCGGGAAGTATGGAAAACCAAGGAAGTAGGCCTGCCGAGCGACGACCTGCTCGGCGACCAGGAGCAGCGGGGGATCATGATGGAAGCCATGACCGCGGCCTGCCTGCTTCTGGCCGGGGGCGAGGTGCTGATTATGCGGCATCCCAAGGCCGTCAACCTGACAAAATCCCTGATCAACGGATTCATGTCCTGATCCGGGCGCGGGAACGGTTCATCCAACACGAGAATACATAAACGAAACAAGAAGGGAGCTTTCTCAATGTCGAAGATCATCTGTTCAGCGGCCATTCGCGGCGCCAAGAAAATCATAGATATGGCGGAAGAGACGTATGAAGAGGCTTTGCGGAAATACGGTCCGGAACAGGAAGTTGCATTTCCGAATACGGCCTATTTTCTGCCCATCATCTATTCCATGCTCGGGGCAAAGGTGGAACGACTCGGCGACATGAAGGATATTTTCCGGGAATGCCGCAAGCTGCTGCCGCCGGTCGTGACCGGGGACATCTGGCTGCCCTACCTCGCCCCGGCCCTTGATGCGGGCATGGCCACCTTTTTTGCCGAGGAGATGTACGAGGCGGTCCGCTACCTGAACGAATCCGAATTGTATACCAGGACCGAGGAGCCGACTGCGGAAAACATCTGGCTGGGCGCCGCGGACGACGTCATCTTCCGGAAGCGGGGCGTCGAATTCGTCGACGGTACCGCCCCGGGCTTTGCCGCCATCATGGGTGCTCCGCCCAATAAGGAGACTGCCAGCAGGATCGCTTTGGAGCTGCAGGAAAAAAACCTGTACATTTTCATGCACGACCAGACCGACGGCGTTCGGATGCCCGATCTGCTGGTCGACAACGACGTCCAGGTAGGATGGAACACCAGGCTCGTACCTTTCGGCCCGACCTATACCTCCGCGGTTTTTGCCATCGGGTTCGCCTGCCGGGTCGCCCTGGCTTTCGGCGGCATCAAGCCCGGCGACTACCGTGGGAACCTGATATACAACAAGAACCGGACCTTCGCCTTTGTCATGGCCTTCGGCCCGGTCAGCGACGAGTGGTACGCCAATGCCGCCGGTGCCATTAACTGGGGATTTCCGACCATTTCCGACTATGACATTCCCGAGATTCTGCCGACCGGCATCTGCACGTACGAACACGTGGTGTCCAACGTGCCGCATGATGAAATCGTCCAGAAGGCCATCGAGGTGCGAGGCCTGAAGGTGTCGGTCACCAAGATCGAAATCCCGATGTCCTTCGGCCCCGCCTTCGAAGGCGAGCGGATCCGCAAGGATGACCTGTTCATGGAGTGCGGCGGCGGCAGGACCACCGGTGTCGAGGTACTTGTCTCCAAGGAAATGGACGAGGTGGAGGACGGCAAAATCATCCTCGAAGGGCCGGACATCGGAGACATCGAGCAGGGGCAGAACCTGCCCATCGCCATCCTGGTCGAGGTGGCCGGCCGTGAGATGCAGTCCGACTTCGAACCGATCCTGGAACGCCAGTTTCATCACCTCATTAACTACATCCAGGGCATCATGCATATCGGCCAGCGAAATATCATGTGGATCCGCATCGGCAAGGCGGCGGTGGAAAAAGGGTTTTCCTTCAAGCATATCGGCAAGGTTCTGCACGGCAAGCTGCACCAGGAGTTCGGCGCAATCCTCGACAAGGTACAGGTCAAGATCTACACCGTGCAGGAAAAAGTCGACCAGGTTGTTGACCTTGCCCGCAGTGTCTACGAGGAACGTGACCTCCGCCTGGGTTCCATGACCGACGAGACCGAGGAGATCTTCTATTCCTGCACCCTCTGCCAGTCCTTCGCACCGAGCCATGTATGCGTCATCACTCCCGAGCGCATAGGCATGTGCGGCGCCTACAACTGGCTTGACGGCAAGGCTTCGTACCAGATCAATCCCACCGGTCCGAACCAGCCCATCCAGAAGGGCGAATGCGTCGACGAATTAAACGGCTATTTCACCGGCATCAACGATTTTGTCGCCCAGGCCTCGCGGGGAGTGGTTACTCAGGTCAGCTGCTACTCCCTGATGAACAACCCCATGACCGCCTGCGGCTGCTTCGAGGCCATCGCCGCCATGCTGCCGAGCTGTAACGGAATCATGGTCGTCAACCGCGATTACATGGGCATGACCCCGTCCGGCATGAAGTTCACAACCCTGGCGGGAATGGCCGGCGGCGGCATGCAGACCCCCGGTTTCATGGGTGTTTCCAAGCATTACCTGACCAGCCCCAAACTGTTTCTTGCCGAGGGCGGCCTGAAAAGGCTGGTCTGGATACCCAGGATGCTTAAGGAGGAAATCGGAGACAAACTGAAGGCCCGCTGCGAGGAAATCGGCATGCCGGAACTGTTCGACATGATCGCCACGGAAGAGCAGGGGACCACCGAAGAGGAGATCCTGGAATTTCTCAAGGAGAAGGGTCATCCGGCCCTGGAAATGGAAACCGCGATCGGCTGATTTGCATCAACAAACCGCAGCCGGAAGCGGAACCGGTCCAGGCTGTTTGGAGTTACGCTTTAAGGAGGAATGAAACAATGGCGTTAACCGGTATACAGATACTGAAAATGCTGCCGAAAAAAAACTGCGGCGAGTGCGACATCCCGACATGTCTTGCTTTTGCCATGAAGGTGGCGGCAGGGCAGGCCGCCATCGACGCCTGCCCGTACGTGAGCGAGGAGGCGAAACAGACCATCGGCGAAGCGTCGGCGCCGCCGATCCGGACCGTCAAGATCGGGAGCAACGAAGCACAGTTCACCATCGGCGGCGAAACCTGCCTTTTCCGCCATGAAAAAAGGTTTGAACATCCGACCGGCATAGCGGTGCGTGTGTCCACCTCTGAGGATCAGGCAGCGGTTGACGCCAGGATCAAGCGGTTCAACGACCTGGAATACGAGCGGGTCGGAGTCATGATGCGGGCGAACCTCATCGCCGTCAAGGATGGCAACGGCGACGGCGCCGCCTTTGCCGACCTGACCCGCAAGGTGCTGGAGCAGTCGCCCAGGGCTTCGCTGATCCTTATGAGCGACAACGTCGACAACATGAAAAACGCGGCCGCTCTCTGCGGCGACCGCAAGCCCCTGCTGTACGCCGCCGATGACGGCAACTGGCAGCCCATGGGCGAACTTGCCCGGGAAACCGGATGTCCCCTGACTGTGAAGGGCAAAAATCTTGACAACCTGGTCGATCTGTCCGGCCGGCTCCTTGAAAGCGGCCACAAGGAACTGGTCCTGGACACCGGCGCCCGGACCATGCGGGCGGCCTTCGAAGACAGCGTCGTCACCCGGCGGGCCGCCATCAAGGAAAAATTCAAGCCCCTTGGTTTTCCGACCATCACCTTTCCCTGCGAAATGACCGACGATCCAATGATGGAGGCCCTGGTCGCCTCCGTGTTGATGGCCAAGTATGCCGGCATAGTCGTTCTTTCCGACATCCAGGGAGATCTCCTTTTCCCGCTGCTGCTGGAGCAGTTGAATATCTTCACCGATCCGCAGCGGCCGATGGTCGTTTCCGAGGATGTCTATCCCATCGGCGGGCCAACGGAGGATTCGCCGGTTATGATTACCTGCAACTTCTCCCTGACCTACTTTATTGTCTCCGGTGAAATTGAAGGGTCCAAGGTGCCTTCCTGGCTGCTGATAAAGGACACGGAGGGACTGTCTGTGCTGACCGCCTGGGCGGCCGGTAAATTCGGCACCGACCTCATAGCCCAGTTTGTCAAAAAATCCGGAATAGCCGACAAGGTCAATCACCGCGAACTGATCATTCCCGGCTATCTTGCCACCATCAAGGGAGAGCTGGAAGAAGAGCTGCCGGGCTGGACAATTACCATCGGCCCGCGGGAAGCTGGACATTTGCCGGCCTTCCTGAAAGAATGGAAGCCGGCCCAATAACCACCCATGGAAATAATCGGCGGAGATACAGCAATGAAGCCGTATGTCTCCGCCGGCGGCTGTACACCTGAACGTCTTTTATGACCACTGTAAAACTGACCATAAACGGCGATGAAGTCACCGTTGAAAAAGGGCTGACCATCCTTGAAGCCGCCAGGCGTTCCGGCATAACCATTCCCACCCTCTGCTACGTCAAGGGGACCCGGACGGACAATCCCTGCGATATCTGTGTCGTCGAACTGTTGGACTACGCCCGGTATGGCCTCAAGTCGATTCTGCCGGTTAAAGGTCTTTTCCGGGCCTGCTCCACCCTGGCCCTTGACGGCATGAATATCGCGACGGCGTCCAAGACCGTTGTCGCATACCGCCAGGATCGGCTGGCCGCGATCTCCCGCACTCATTTCGGCGACTGCAAGGCTCCCTGCAACCTGACCTGTCCCGGTCAGATAAACGTTCAGGGCTACATCGCGCACGTTGCCAGGGGCGAATATGAAGAGGCCCTGCGGCTGGTTATGGAGCGCAATCCGGTGCCGTTCTCCGTGGGACGGGTCTGTCCCCGGTTCTGTGAAACCCGCTGCCGCCGCATCCTGGTTGATGATCCTATCCACATAAACCATCTCAAGCGCTTTGTCGGCGACTGGTGCATGTCCCGTGAGATCAACCTGAACATCCCCCGGGAGAAACCGACCGGTAAGCGGATCGCAGTGATCGGCGGGGGTCCTGCCGGGTTGACCGCCGCCTACTTTCTTACCCGTAGGGGTCATGACGTCACCATTTTCGAGGCGGCTCCCAAGCTGGGAGGAGCTCTCCGCTACGGCCATCCGGAATACAGCATTCCCAAGGATGTCCTGGAATACGAAATCAACACTATCCTGAGAATGGGGATATCCATCCGTCTGAGCCAGGAATGGGGCAGGCATTTCACCATTCGGGATCTCCGGGACCAGGGCTTTGAAGCGGTTTTCATCGGCATCGGCGCCTGCATCGACGAGCCCCTGGAAATTCCCTGCTCCCAGAAACCGTATGTGTATCGCGCCGTTGAGTTTCTCCGCCTGCTCAACGAGGGAAAAAAAATTGAAACGGGCAGACGGGCGGCGGTCATCGGCGGCAACAATACGGCCATGGAGGTCGCTCGGAGTCTGCTTCGGATGGGGTCGCATGACGTGACGATCATTTACCCCCGGGCCAAGATTGAAATGCCGGCCAACCAGCGCAACATCAGGGAGGCGGAAAAGGAAGGCGTAAAGTTTCTGCTTATGGCCTCGCCCATCGAGATATGCGGGCCGACCGAGGAGGAGAGCAGACTCAGGCTCGATCTGATCAGGATGAAACTGGGCGAGCCGGATGCACGCGGCCGCAGGGAGCCGATCCCCATTCCCGGCTCGAAAAACACACTTTTTGTCGATACCATTGTCTCCTCTCTGGGACAGATGGCGGTTAAGGACCAGTTCATCAACGGCGAGATCGAGGCGCAAATTGAACTGACGCCCAAGGGCAATATTGTCGCCAATCCCCGGAGCTCGCAGACCAGCGTCGACGGGGTCTTTGCCGGCGGCGACGCGGTAACCGGTCCGAAGTCTGTTATCCAGGCGGTTGTCGCAGCCAGGAGGGCGGCGGACAACATCCACGCCTTTGTTATGAATACGGAAAAAGATCCGCCTGACAACAGGTTCAACTTCACCCGGGGCAAGACGTTTGACGATGTCGATCTGAAAAATTTTGAGGGCATCAATGTCAAGCTGCGGGAAAAAATGCCGGAACGGCCGCCGGAAACAGCCATCCAGGATTTTGATGAAGTCAAACTCGGCTACACGGAAAGAATGGCGGTCCGCGAGGCATCCCGCTGCCTGTCCTGCGGCTGCACAGCGTTTGACCGGTGCGAATTGAAACGGCTGGATATCGATTATAATGTCAATATCCTCAAGACCGGCATGGGCATCAAGCCGCTGTACAAAATCGACGATTCCCATCCCGCCATCCTTGTGGACCGGAACAAGTGCATCTTCTGCCGCTGCTGCGAACGGTACTGCGAATATGATGCCCTGGAACTGAAAGCCGGCAGGGTGGACGAACACGGCCGGCCGTACGGGCTGGAAATCGTGTTCAACGATAAATGCGTCTCCTGCGGCAAATGTGTTGAAAACTGCCCCACCGGCGCCCTGAACAAGAAAAACCGGATAGTTCCCATTCAGTCCGAGGAAGTGAAATCGGTCAGATCCACCTGCCCCTATTGCGGGACCGGCTGCCAGATCGAGCTCAAGGTCAAGGGCAACACCCTGATGGAGATCGGCGCTGATCCCGCCAAGGCTCCCAACTATGGAGACCTTTGCGTGAAGGGGAGATTCGGTCACACGTTCGTGCATCACCCGGACCGTTTGAAGACACCGTATATACGAAGGGAACGGAGCGGATCCCTTGAACCGGCGAGTTGGGCGGAAGTTGTTGACTTTATCGCCGCGGCCATGCGCCGGATCCTGGAGGACAAGGGGCCGGACGCCATGGCCGGGCTGTCATCGGCGCGGTGTACCAACGAGGAAAACTACGCCTTTCAGAAGTTTTTCCGGGCCGGGATCGGCACCAACAACGTGGACCACTGTGCCCGCTACTGCCACAGCCCATCCGTGGCCGGTCTGGCCACCGCATTCGGATCAGGAGCAATGAGCAACGATATCTCCGGCATAGTGGACAGCGACGTTCTGCTGGTTATCGGCTCCAACACCACCGAAACCCATCCGGTCATTGCCCTGCGCATGCAGAAGGCGGTTGAGCGGGGAGCAAAGCTCATCGTTGCCGACCCCCGGAGGATAAAACTGGTCGACGACGCGGCAATATGGCTGCGGCACCGCCCGGGGACGGATGGCGCCCTGATCAATGCCATCTGTCATGTCATCCTTCGCGATGATCTGGTCGACAGGCAATTCATTGCCGGGCGGACGGAGGGGTTCGATGCTTTTGCGGATTCCGTGGCCGACTGCACGCCGCAGTGGGCGGAAAAAATTACCGGCGTCGCGGCCGCCGACATTGAGGAAACCGCCCGGGTGTACGCGGCCGGCGAGCGGGCGGGGATTTACTATACCATGGGCATCACCCAGCACACTTCCGGTACCGCCAACGTCCTCGCACTGGCCAACCTGGCGCTGGCCACCGGCAACATAGGCAAACGCGGGGCAGGGCTCAATCCGCTGCGCGGCCAGAACAACGTCCAGGGCGCGAGCGACATGGGGGGCAACCCGGTCTTTTTCCCCGGGTACCAGAGAGTGGACGACGAGGCGGCACGGCAGCGGATCGGCGAAATCTGGAAATATGTGCCCAGCGCGGAGCCCGGGCTGACGGCGACGGAAATGCCCCAGGCCATCCTGGAAGGAGAAATCGCGGGCATGTGGATCATGGGCGAGAACCCGGTGCTCAGCGATCCCAACATGAGTCATGTCCGCGAGGCCTTGGAAAAACTGGATTTTCTGCTGGTGCAGGATATTTTCATGACGGAGACGGCGGAGCTGGCCGATGTGGTCCTGCCGGCAGCTTCCTTTGCGGAAAAAAACGGCACCTTTACCAATACCGAGCGTCGGGTTCAAAGGGTGCGGCGGGCGGTGCGGCCGCCGGGCGAAGCCAGGGACGACCTGACCATCATCAATTTGATCACCGCCCGCATGGGATACGATCATATCGTGCCCCTGGCCCAGGGGTACACCCACCGCCTGTACAATGAAGGCGGGTTTGTCACCGCGCCGCCGCTGTGCGAGGATGTTTTTGCCGAGATTGGCAAAGTCTGGCCCGCGGTTGCCGGCATAACGTATGAACGGCTGGACAAAGAAGGGATTCAGTGGCCCTGTCCGGACGCTGATCATGCGGGCACGCCGATCCTGTTTGAAAACGGCTTTCCCATCGGCAGGGCCAAATTCACCCCGGTGAACTGGACCGGACCCAGTGAACTGCCCGACGAGGAATATCCGCTGGTCCTGACGACCGGCCGGGTCCTGGCCCAGTATCATACCGGCACCATGACCCGCCGCTCAAAGATCCTCGAGGATGTCGATAACGGACCGCATGTGGAAATCAGTCCGGAGGACGCCGACAGGCTCGGCATCGACAACGGGGAAACGGTGCGGGCCGTCAGCCGCAGGGGCAGCATCACCGTTCCAGCCCTGATCACCGACCGGGTGAACAGCGGCCTGGTCTTCATGCCGTTTCATTACCGGGAGGCGGCGGCCAACCTGCTGACCAACGACGCGCTGGATCCGGTGTGCAAGATCCCGGAGGCCAAGGTCTGTGCCGTCCGCATCGAAAAAATAACGGTGCCGCTGCATACATGACGCGCGAAGCAAAACCGGGAAATCCATTCAAAGCCGCGCGTCCGCGATTGCACGAACGATAACCCGAAAATATATACTGTAACCTGGAGATACACATGGGAAAAGGAATGCAACACAGGGCCGGATCGGTCATGGTCTTAGGCGGTGGAATTGCCGGTGTGCAGGCCGCCCTCGACCTCACCGAGCTCGGCTACTATGTCTACCTGGTGGAAAAGGACGCGGTGGTCGGCGGGGTCATGGCCCAACTCGACAAGACCTTTCCGACCAACGACTGCTCGCTCTGAATACTGGCGCCGAAACTGGTGGAGGCCGGTCGGTCTCCCAATATCGAGATGCTCACCAACGCCGACTTCCTGGGCCTGGAGGGCAGGCCCGGCGATTTCACGGCGAAAATCCGGCTGCGGCCCCGCTACATAGATGCCGACAGCTGCACGGCCTGCGGGCTGTGCACCCAGTACTGCCCCAAACATCACGTCGATGAATACAACGAGGGACTGGCCGTAACCCGGCCGATCCACATCGACTATGCCCAGGCGGTGCCGGCGACCTACTACATCGATCCGCGCTCCTGCCTTTATCTGCAGCACCAGACCTGCCAGATCTGCGTCGCGGTCTGCCAGAGCAAGGCGATCAATTTTGATCAGCAGCCCGAAGAGGTTGAACTGAAGGTGGGCGCCGTCATCCTGTCCCCGGGGTTCGGCAGGATTTCCGAGAAAACCCTGGAGAAGTACGGCTACAACAAGCACCCGGACATCGTCACCAGCATCGAGTTCGAGCGGATGACCACCGCCTCCGGTCCCTTCCGGGGGGAGCTCAAGTGCTTTTCCGACGGCCGCCATCCCAAGCGGCTGGCGTTCATCCAGTGCGTGGGCTCACGCGATCTCGGCTGCGACAACGGCTACTGCTCGTCGGTCTGCTGCATGTACTCGATCAAGGAGGCCCTGGTCGCCAAGGAGCACGACCCGGAGACGGACATCACCATCTACTACATGGACATCCGCACCCAGGGCAAGGAGTTCGACAAGACCCGGGAGCGGGCCGAGGCCATGGGCGTCCGGTTCGTCCGGGCCAGGGTGGCGGATGTGACCCCGTGGGAGAACCAGCTGCGGCTGACCTATTCCACCCTGGACGGCTCTCATGCCTTTGAGCCCTACGACATGGTCGTCCTGTCGGTGGGCATGGAATCGCCCCGGGACGCCCGCGGCATTGCCGAAAAGACCGGTGTTGAACTGAACAGCTATGACTTCTGCCGGACATCCACCTTCACCCCGCTGGAGACCAGCCGCGAGGGAGTAATCGTCGCCGGGGCCTTCCAGGGACCCAAGGATATCCCGGAGAGCGTCACCCAGGCATCGGCCGCCGCCGGCATCGCCGCCGGCCTGCTGGCCAGGCAGAGGGGGCAGGGGATAGTACACAAGTCCTACCCAGAGGAGCAGCCGGATGACGAAGAGGTCCGCATTGGTGTCTTTGTCTGCCACTGCGGCATCAATATCGGTTCCGTGGTCAACGTGCCCCAGGTCGAGCAGTCCACCGAGGGCATGGAGGGGGTGGTCTATCACACCGACAGCCTCTATTCCTGCTCCCAGGACGCCCAGGAAGTGCTCAAGGAAAAAATCAGAGAGCACCGGCTGAACCGGGTGGTCATCGCCGCCTGCTCGCCCAGGACCCACGAACCGCTCTTCCAGGAGACCCTCAAGGACGCCGGGCTCAACCGCAGCCTCATCGAGATGGTCAATATCCGCGACCAGTGCTCCTGGGTCCATGCCAGTGAGCCCGATGCGGCCACCGACAAGTCCAGGGATCTGGTGCGCATGGCCGTGGCCAAGGCCCGCGGCATGAAGCCCCTGCCGGAGCAGACCGTGCCGGTCACTCCCCGGGCGCTGGTTATCGGCGGCGGCATCGCCGGCATGACCTCCGCCCTGACCCTGGCCGCTCAGGGTTTTGACAGCCTGCTGCTGGAAAAGGGCAAAGAGCTGGGCGGTAACCTCGGCATGCTCAACACCACCCTGGCCGGGGACGAAACCGCCGCCCACCTCAACCAACTGACGGCAGCGGTCAGGAAGAACAAGAAAATAACCGTGGCCACCAATGCCGACCTGGTGAACATCTCCGGGTTCATCGGCAACTTCTCCTCGGTCATCGCGTCCGGTACAGGGGCAAAGAAAAAGGAGCAGATCTATGACCACGGCACGGTCGTCCTGGCCACGGGCGGCCGGGAGCACCGGCCGGACAAGTACCTGCTCGGCAAAAACAACAAGGTGATGACCCAGCAGGAGCTGGAGAAGCAACTGGCCGGCAGGGCAAAGAACCGGGCACCCGACTCGGTGGTGATGATCCAGTGCGCCGGCTCCCGCGGCGACGATCTCGCCTACTGTTCCAAGGTCTGCTGCAACCACGCGGTCAAGAACGCTCTGAAGATCAAGGAGATCAATCCCCATTCCCAGGTCATCGTCCTGTACCGCGACATGCGGACCTACGGCTTTGCCGAGGACGCCTACCGTGAAGCCCGCCTCAAGGGCGTGGTCTTCATCCCCTACGAGGTGGACAACAAACCCGAGGTGTACGAAAAGGGCCGGCGGTTGCATGTCAAATTTTTTGACGCCATTCTCCAGGAGGAGATGGATCTGACCCCGGACCTGGTTGCCCTGTCCGTCGGCATCGTGCCCGAGGGGACCGAGGAACTCAGCAAGCTGTTCAAGGCTCCGCTGACCGACGACCGGTTTTTCCTCGAAGCCCACGTCAAGCTGCGTCCGGTGGAGCTGGCGGTGGACGGAGTGTACGTCTGCGGCCTTGCCCACGGGCCCAAGCCGCTGGACGAGACCATTGCCCAGGCCCAGGCGGCGGCTGCCAAGGCGGCGATCCCCCTGGTCAAGGGCCACGTCTCGGTGGCCCCCATCGTCTCCCATGTCGACGAGGAAACGTGCATCGGCTGCAGCCTGTGCGCGAGCCTGTGCCCGTATCAGGCCATAGAAATGCTCAAGGTCGACAAAAAGCGCAAGGCCAGGACCATCGCCGCCTCGTGCAAGGCCTGCGGCATCTGCGCCAGCCACTGTCCGACCTTTGCCATTTCCATGGGCGGCTTCACCAATGAACAGATCCTCTCTCAGATCGCCGCCTTCGGCGAGGTGGGGGAAAAAGAAAAAGCTGAGGTAAAATGATGAGCGATCAATTCAGCCCGCGAATTCTGGGCTTTCTCTGCAACTGGTGCTGCTATGCAGCGGCCGACGCGGCCGGCGTCTCCCGCTACCAGTACCCGCCGAACCTGCGGACCATCCGCGTCATGTGCACCGGCCGGGTCGATCCGGCCTTTGTCCTGCGCGGCTTCATCGAAGGGGCCGACGGCATCTTCACCGGCGGCTGACAACTGGGCGAATGCCATTACCAGGTTGGTAATTACGACGCAATGGGCATGAAGGCCCTGGTACAGAGGGTTTTGAAGGAAATCGGCATCCGCGAGGAGCGTTTCAGTCTGCAGTGGGCCTCGGCCGCCGAAGCCCCGCGCTTCGTCCGGCTGATCACCGACTTCACCCGGCAGATGCAGGAACTCGGCCCCCTGGGCCAGGCCGAGGGGTTGTCCAAAGACGAGCTGAAAAAGCGGTTGCAGAAGGGTCTCGACATTGTCAGCAGCCAGTCCGTGCGGGTCAGCTTCGGCAACGCCACCAAAACCGTGCGCAAGGACGGCATCTGGACCGACGAACACATCGGCGAGGTCATCAACACCAAGATGGCCAAGTCCCTGGAGAAAGCGCTGGCCTGACCATCGCCTCTCCAGAATAAAAAGCCCGGCCTCCGCAAAGAGGACCGGGCTTTTTTTGGTTCAAGGCAATTGCCGGAGAACTTAAAATCGACATCGATATGCTCCTATAACCCCTGACTGGAATTATCCCGCAACCGCCAAAAACAAATCTCATCTCTTCCGGAGAGAAGGTTTTCTGCGCTCTCAAAGCAAAAATGAGATTGAATTTTCCGGTGAATATAATATACAAACAGGATAAACTCATCAGGGTGCGGACCGATTTTTCAACACACCCGGACAATGTGAATTTTTTTTCACCGATCCTCTGATTTCATGTCACCCATCAACGGAACTGGAAAGGAAAAACCGGCTCATGAGCGGGCCGGTCTGATCGAGACCATATATCGGACAGTCGGCGAGCCGGGCGCCTGGCATGAACTGCTCCGGGATCTGGTGGCGGTCACCGGCTCGCGCTCGGCCAGGCTGCTGGTGATGAACCGGGCGGCAACCCGGGTCAGGGTGAGCATCAAATTGAACATTGACGACTGCTATCACCGTCAATACGTGGAGCATTACGTCAACGCCTGTCCTTGGCGTCCCGAACTGCGGTCGATGCGTCCCGGCCGCCTCTATTCAACCTATATGCATTTCAGCTGTCCCCAGCAGGAATTCTACCGTACCGAGTTCTTCAATGACTGGGCCCGTCCGCAAAATATTCACCACGGGGTCTGCGGCACGGTGTATCGCGACGCCGCCACCTCGGTGCAGTTGCTGATCCAGCGCACCCGCGGCCAGGGATATTACACCGAGGCCGAAACAGCCTTTCTCAACGATCTCGTGCCGCATATCCAGCAGTCCTTTCTGATCGCCGGCCAGCTTGCAAATACCCGGGCCCAGGGCGAAGCGACAGCCATTGCCGCCGGCTGCGAGCCACTGCCTTTTCTGCTGCTGGACCGCTCATTGCGGGTCATCTATTCCAGCCCCGGCGTGGAGAATATTGCTGCCGGTGGTCCTTGCCTGGAAGTGCGGAACAACCGGCTGCTGATTACCGATGAGCTGCAAAATCGCCGCCTGCAAAGACTGCTTCGCCAGTGCCTGAGCGCAGCCGATACCCGCACCTTTTCTGCTTCCGGCGGCACTCTGGCGGTGCCGCGCCCCGGCGCTCCGGACCTGCGGCTGCTGGTGAGACCGGTGCATCCGGATGTTCCGGTGCTGATCGGCCCGCCGTCAGGCTATGTCGCGGTGTACTTTTACGATCCCGAAACCCGGATCGAGATTGATCAAGAGCGGTTGCGCGAACTCTACTCGCTGTCTGAGGCCGAAACCCGGGTGGCAATCAGGGCCGCGTCACTTATGAGCTAATCTTATCGAGTTTACAACTTTTTCTGAAAAAGCTGGTTTTTCTTCGTGCGATTTTATATAATGAGGCATGGGAGAAGAACTTCATGCCGTAGCCTTT
>DSAE01000087.1 GCA_011372855.1 Desulfobacteraceae bacterium | reverse complement strand
GTTATGCCAGCGGCCCATCACCACCGACCCGAAGGCGGCGACCAGGCCCGTTGAAAAAACACTGAGCACCAGCGGCGCTCCCTTCACGCCGAACATATCGAACACAAATACCTTTCCCGCGCCGATGACGCCGACCAGCGCCGCGATCACCATCATTTCCCGGCTTTTTTTATTGAGGGCCAGGGCCATCAGCACGAGGGCCCCGATGTTGATAATGAGGGATTGACCGCTCTGCAAAGCGTTCCCTGGTGCGATGTTGAGCCGGGCCAGCAGGTCGTGCAGGAGAAACTGGAAAAAGTAATACCCACCCAGCAGGCCGCTGATCAGGAGAACGACCCGGCCGCGGTCTTTGCGGTCGATCCTGGAATAAAACAATGAATGGCTTCCATCCGGAGGATTTTGCCGGCTCCAGTGATACTGGATGAGGCTGAACAGGAAAACAGCGGCCGCCCCGACGACGGCAGCGGCCGGCACCGGATTCGGGACCCGGACGGCCCCGGAGATGATGGCCGCCGCGCAGGCGGTCGTCTGCATGAGATAGGACGTGATCCGGACCCCCTGGTTGTGCAGGAAGGCTGAAAGAAGGGCCAGGGCCAGGGCGCTCCCGGACCAGATGGGCAGGATGTATCCGATGTTCTGTTGAAAAACTGTGGTGGCGGTGAGAATGATCAGGCAGGCGCCGGCCAGGATGAAGACATTGCTGCCGCGGGCCGTTGTTCTGTCCACCCTGGCCAGCCACCAGGCAAGCCCCAAATGCAGGGTGGCGATCGTCGTGGTTGCGAGGTAGAACCAGGCGTGATGGGCGGACAGGCTGGGAGCGGCCGTGTTGCCGGCGTAAAATGCCCCAACCGCGGCTACGGTCGGCAGGATACTTTCAAAAAATCCGAGTTGCAGGTCTTTTTTGAGAACGTTCAGGACCACGGTCGTCAGATACACCCCCCAGAAGACGAACAGCAGGGGAAAAAACCAGCCGGGGTGCATCCCTTTTGCCGCGAATCCGGCTTCGGCGTGCGGAAGGGGCAGTTTCATGGTCCACAGCAGCCAGAACAGGACGACCGGAACCAGGATAAGCCAGCGCAGGTATCGGCAGGTTCCCTGTTTGAAGGCGTATGAGGCCGCGACGATCCCCGACAGCAGGAAAAAACTCATCACCGGATAATGGGGATAGGGAAAGTCGATGGCCAGAGCAACGGCGATACTGCCGGGGACTCCGAGACAGATGAGCATCGATGCCTGATTGCGGACGCTCATGGTGAATACAGCGGCTCCGGCAAGAAACAGGATCAGATAAACCCCCTCGGCGGACAGGGATGCATAATGGGAATGGGTTTCGAGGACGACGGCAAAGAGGAGCAGAATGCCGCATCCCGCGAAGACCGGAGCCAGCCGGCTTCCGGTCGCGTAGAGCCGCCATCCCAGAATCAGCAGCAGGGCGGCGTAGGTCATTCCGAGGATCGAACCGATGCGGATGTCGATGATCCGGTTGTCGGTGATGGTCCGCAGGATCAGGGCAACGACCAGCAGGAAGCAGACGGTGGCTATGCGTCGCAGCAGGACCGGCGTGTCCATGAGAGGCTGCGGCCCGCCATGTGCTTCCACCCCGGGAGGGCGACCGCTCCCGATCTTTTCCTCAATCCGCCGCGCGGGCAGGCCCTGTTCCATGGCGGCGAGCCGCCCGGACAGATCCTCAACTCTGGCCGTGAGCATCCGGATCTGTTCCGACAGTTGTTCCACAGTAGAGGCCGGGTATTCCGAACGGTTTCCCATTTTCTCTCCTGATTTGTCCGTCCAGTCTGTGAAGCTGTTTTCCGTTCTCCGTGACGGGTGTGCCCTTTCCTTTTTTGCACCCGGCCGGATCCGGGGATAATTTTCTGAACTTCGGCGGTTGCATACGATGCTACTTGGTGGTATAAAGGTATACCACGATGTGCCGTGCCGGATCAAATGATTATTGATCTTTTTCACTGTTGATAAGAGCACGGAAAAGTATCGACGGCAGGCCGGCGCATCGTGCCGGGCACTCATTGCCCGGACCGCCGGTCGAACGAATTGCCCCTGCCGGGTGAGGTCTTCCGGCCGAACAGGAGACAGATATGAAGAGTCATGTACTAAGGCCGTTATGGGTGGCAATCGCGTTTGTCGCTCTTGTCCTGCTGGCAAGATATTTCCTTGTCCCCGATGATTTCGGGGTGCACGGGGAGAGCTTTACCTACAATTTTTACCGGGCCGGCAACGTGCAGGAGTGGAAGGATTTCCCGGTCAAGTTCAGGGGCTCGGCGGTGTGCGTCGACTGTCACTCGGAAAACGAGGAGATGCTTGCTGCCTCCCTCCATGCGGCCATTCAGTGTGAAAACTGTCACGGTCCGGGCCTGGATCACCCTGAAAGCGGCGATCCCGGCACCATGATCCTAAATCGGGGTCGGGCCCTCTGCCTCCGCTGCCATGCCGACCTGGGCTATGCCGGGACAAGCAGGGCCGCCATCCCGTCCATCGACCCTGTCCGGCATAATGTCGACTCGGCCTGCATCGAGTGCCATGAACCGCATAACCCTGACCTGGAGGACATGGAATGACCTGTTCGCGCCGAACCTTTCTGAAAAATGCGGTCAAGGGCGCCATTGCCGGGGCGCTCCCCGTTGCCGCCTTCAGGTTGCTCAGCCCTGCCCAGGCAAGGAGCGCGGTTGAGGATGCCTCAGTCCGCTGGGGATTTCTGGTGGACACCGCCAAGTGCGTCGGCTGCGGTATGTGCGTCAAGGCCTGTAAGCTGGAGAACGAGATCCCCTACGACGCCCCTGTTACCAGGACCTGGGTGGAGCGGTACGTCGTCACCAGGGACGGCCGGACCCATGCCGATTCCCCGATGGGGGCAAGGGACGGTTTCACCGACAGGAAAATCCACGGCGGGGAGGCGATTGACCCGTCAGAGATCGTCAAGGCTTTTTTTGTGCCGAAGCTCTGCAACCAGTGCGACAAGCCGTCCTGCGTGCAGGTGTGCCCGGTGGGGGCGACCTACGCGACCGGGGACGGCATCGTGCTGGTTGACCGTTCCTGGTGCATCGGCTGCGGGCACTGCATCATGGCCTGTCCGTACGGCGTCCGGTTTTTCCATCCCGTGCACAAGGTGGCGGAGAAATGCAACTTCTGTTATCACCGCATCACCAAGGGCATGAAGCCGGCCTGCGTCGAAGCCTGCCCCTTCGGCGCCCGCCATATCTGCAATCTCAAGGATCATGACGATCCGGTCACCAGGATCATCCTCAACGAGAGGGTGGCGATACTCAAGGACGAATACGGCACCAAGCCCAATGTTTTCTATCTGGGCCTTGATCATAACGTGAGGTGAAGCAATGGTGGAGCAGGTAATGGTACACGGCGCCGAATGGACGGCCAAGGAGCTGTTCGTCTATCCCAACGAGTTCATATACTGGAGCATCCAGATCGTCATGTATCCCTACATGACCGGGCTGGTCGCCGGCGCGTTCGTCCTTTCGTCCCTGTATCACGTGTTCGGCCAGAAAGATCTGAAGGATATGGCCAAGTTTTCCCTGGTCTTTTCCCTGGCCCTGCTGCCGGTGGCCATGCTGCCCCTTATGCTGCATCTGCAGCAGCCGCTGCGCGGCATCGAGGTCCTTTTTACCCCCCACTTTACCTCGGCCATCGCCGCTTTCGGCATTGTCTTCACCACCTACGCGATAATTGTCCTCAGTGAGATCTGGTTTGTGTACCGCCGCTATTTCGTTGAGCAGACAATGGCCCTCAAGGGAAAAACCGGGTTTGGTGATACCGTCAGGCGGGGCATCTATCATGTCCTGACCCTCGGCGCCTATGACATCAGCCCAGAGGCGACGGCCAAGGATCACCGGGCCGTGACGGTCCTGGCGGCCATCGGCATCCCGGTCGCCTGTTTTCTCCACGGCTATGCCGGCTTCATTTTCGGCTCGGTCAAGGCCAACGCCCTGTGGATGTCGCCGCTCATGCCGGTGATTTTTATCATGTCGGCGGTGGTCTCCGGCATTGCCCTGTGCATGCTGACCTACATCATCATCATGGAGTGGAAGAAGTTCAAGGCAATCCTGGCCAGGGGCCGGGGGGACGAGACCGTTACGGTCATCGCCGGGGTGGAGATGGACGTCATGTCCAAGGCGTCGAAGTACCTGCTCGGCTTCCTGGTGGCGGCGATTACCCTGGAGCTGCTGGATATTATTTTCCGGGGCTATACCGCAATGAAATCCTGGGACATTCTACGTGACGTCATGTTCCACAAGGACTTTGTCAAGATTTTCGTCCTGCAGTACGGTCTGGGCAACCTGGTGCCGTTTGCTCTCCTCCTTTTGCCCGGCGTGACCATCAGGAGACTGGTTGTCGCCCTGGTCCTGATACTGTTCGGCGTGTTCATGATGCGGTGGAACGTCGTTATCGGCGGCCAGGCGTTCTCTCTCTCATTCGCCGGATTCATGCACTACCATTTGCCGATGATTCCTCACAGTCTGGAGACCTACAAGGAGGGCCTGTTCGGGGCCTTGACCGTCGCCGTCACTCCCTTCGTCATCTTCTGGCTGATCAACAAGATCGTTCCGTCGCTCAAAGAGGTCTGATCACCGGTCCGTCCGGCAGGGCCGATCCGGGAGGCCCGCCCGGACGGTCATCGCTACTGGTGGCGCAGGGCTATTTTCTCGAACATCATCACCATGCCGACGGTCAGTTCAAAGATCGATTCGATGAGGAGATGGCGATCCGCGGTGGAATCGAAAAAGATGTTGAGCTTGGAGTCCAGGTCGTCCTCGGGCATCCAGTAACAGATCAGGACCGGCACCTTGGGCAGGGGCCGGAGCACCACGGCGATGTCCGCCGAGAACATGTTCTTCTCCTCCACCCCGCTGAATATCGTCACCAGGTCGTCAAACAGCTCAGGGTTGCCGTCGGCAAGCCGTTGCAGCCTTTGTTCGCCCCGTTGCCCGAAGAGGGCGCTCATGGGCGATCCGCCCTGCAATTCCCTGAACGGCACCCATCTGCCGGTGTTGTCGTCGCCCTTGCTGTACAGCACGTAACTGAGCAGGGGAATGGTCAGGCCGCAGTGGGTGTGGCATTCCGAGGTGACCCGGCCCCGGGGGTCAATGAAGAAATCCTTGCCCAGGCAGGTCACGGCGAGTTTTTCACCCACCATCCTCGCCCCCAGCCTGGACGCGCTCTGGGCCAGTTCAATGGCGGCCGCCTGGTCCTGCAGTCCGGCCAGGTGCTCCTCCCGCATTACGGTGTAGGGTTCCCGGTCCGATTTGGGCCGGAACGCCGCCGGCACTGCATTTGCCGGAAGGTAGGGGCAGTCCCCGGGTTTTCTGCTGCCGCTGACCACGGCCGCGGCAAAGGCCAGGCAACTGGGAAGAAAGCATCGGCCGCAGTTGGTCCGCGGCAGGAGTTTGTAAATTTCCAGAGGGTTTGTTTCCGGGGCCATGCGGGGCTCCTGTCAGTTATGGCGATGTCGACCGAGGGGAGAGGTCCGGGTCAGGTGTCATTCGATTTGGCCTGTTCCTCGTCCAGGATATCCTTCAGGTCCATGGCCCGGTCAAAATCACCGATCTGTTTCGGGGTCAGGAGCAGGTCTTTGAGGCCGAAAACCTGGAGTCGGCATGCCTGGGTAAAGAGGCGGTTGACCAGGAGCAGGGATGCGATTTCCATGTCCTGGATTTTCTGCGCCGAGACCGCATCCATGGTGTCCCGGATGAACTTTCTGTCCATTTCCTCAAGATGGACGAAGGTGCGCAGGAGTTCCCGGTACTGCTCCCCGCTGGTTTCCAGTTTCTGGATGCGGTTCAGATCATGGTAGATCTCCACCAGCCGCCGCCGGAAGAGTTTGTACTGGGTGTTGAGATAGGCATTCCCGGAGCCGTCGAAATCCTCGAAATTGTGCCGGATCCCTTTGAAGTTCTTGATGGAATTCATGATGTTGCGGGAAGCGAACATGATCCGCTCCAGTTCCTTGGCCTCGTGTTCCTCCAGTTTCTGGCTCTGCACCCGGGAATAGAAGGCAAAGATTTCCCCGTGGAGCAGCTTGATGCTTTCATAGAGGTCATCGAGGCTGAACCGCTTTTTCAGGTTCGTTTCAAAGGGCAGGTCATGGTCAAAGACCAGTTTTTCGTCGATACGGAGTATCCGCAGGATGTAGAGCTGGCATTCCTCCAGCAGGTGATGGATTTCCTTTTTCAGGGCGGCGGTCGCGGCATCGGCAACTTCGTGCGGGGTCTTGTCGATATAGACGGTGAGGATGGCCTTGCGTTCAGGATAGAACCTGACGAGCGAGCGGGACAGCAGGCCGATGAACGGGAAAAAGAGCAGGACGCCGAGCATGTTGAACAGGGTATGAAACAGGGCCAGGGCCATGACGCTGTTGGCGTGGATATCAATGAAAAAGGTGACGACCCGGACCAGAGCGGTGAGGCCGACAAGGGCGGCGGCGCCGGTCAGCAGGTTGAAAATGAGATGGCTGAGTGCGACCCGCTTTTTGATCGGCGTTCCCCCTATGGAGCCGAGCAGCACGGTGATGGTGGTTCCCACATTGGCCCCGATGACCAGCGCCGCGCCGATGTCAAACGTGATCAGTCCCCCGTTGAGGGCGGTGAGGACAATGGCGATGCTGGCGAAACTGGACTGCATGACGGCTGTCATGAGTATCCCGAACAGGAGATAAACCCAGATGCCGTAGTCCGGGACCCGGCTCAGGTCAAAACCCTGGGCAAAGCTTTCGACGCTCACTTTCATGAATTCGAGGCCGAGAAACAGAAAGCCGAAACCGAGAAGCAGGCGGCACACCTGAAACAGCCTGGAAGTCGTGCCGAAGGCGATCATCAGGGCCCCGCCGATGCCGAGCAGAGGAAGGGCGAAATTTTCTATCTTGATCTTAAAGCCGAAGAACGCCATCATCCAGGCGGTGAAAGTGGACCCGATGTTGGAGCCCATGATCACGCCGATGGCATTTTCCATGGTCAGTATGCCGGCGCCGACAAAGGCCAGCACCATGAGGGAAACGGCCGAACTGCTTTGCAGGATTGCCGTCACCAGAACACCGCTGCCTATGGATCGTGCCCTGCCCCCGGTATAGTGGGCGATCATTCGCCGGAACGCCCTGCCGGACAGCGATTTGACGGAATCCTCCAGCAGGTGCATGGCGAACAGGAATATCCCGAGACCGGCCAGCAGTTTCCACACATCAAGATGTTCGATCATATCTCCGTCGGGAGCCAAGGAATAGCGGTTGTCCGGCGCACATGACATCGCTTCCCGCAGCGACGCGGGCGGGAGGGAAATCCAGTGCAGGCCCGGGATTGGACCAGAACGGAATATACCCCAACTTGTCGATCATTGCATCCTGAGTTATTGGAGTTCCGGGAGCCGGGACTGCAACGGGGCCTCAGACATGATTGCGAAGCATCAGTTCCAGGGGATGCGGATTAAGGTACATCTGGTCCAGGAGGTACGGTGAAGGGTGCTTGCGCAGGTAATGATTGATGAGGGTCAGGGGCACGATAAGCGGTACCAGTCCGGCGTGATAGCGGTCGATTATCTCCCTCAGTTCGATTTTTTCATCGGCAGACAGCTGTTTTTTAAAATATCCCATGATATGCAAGAGCACGTTGGTGTTTTTCCTGACCGTCGCCAGCTTCCCCCAGGCCCTGGTCATGGCGTCCAGGTACATGTCATAGAGCACGCCCGTGGAATAGTCTGCTCCCGAGGCCACCAGGGCGCCCAGTTCCTTGAGGGTTGCGGGACAATGGGCCATCAGTTGATATTTGTGGCGGGCATGGAACCTGATCAGGCTGGCCCGGGATTTTTTCTCCCCGGTCAGTTCGTGCCAGCGCTGCATGATGAAAATCCGTTCGATGAAGTTTTCCCGCAGGCCGTGATCATGCAGCCGGCCGTCCTCCTCCGCCGGAATGTGCGGGAAGGCGGCGGTGAAGCCGGCGGCAAAAATACCGGTACCGTTGTGCCGGACCCCGCCCTCCCGGTTGTAGATCTTGATTCTGTGCAGACCCGAACTGGGCGATTTGGCCTTGAAGATGAAACCGCATAACGGCAGCCGGGCGAGTTCCCGCAGCCGGCCGGTCATCCAGGACTGCATGATGTCGGTTACATCTGTTCCGGAATCCCTGGTCAGCAGCCGGATGGCCCCGTCCGCCTCCACCAGGCGCATGGCCTCGCGCGGCACGCCCAGCCCGCATTCCATTTCGGGGCAGACCGGGACAAAATCGACATGGCGGCCCAGGGTGTCGCGCAGATACCTGTCCAGCTGGTGCCCGCCGTCATAGCGGACGTTTTCGCCGAGGAGGCATGTGCTGATGCCGACCAGGGGCTTATTGTTCATGGCCTGTTACCTTTTGTCGGGATTGTATTTTCGGGACGTGAGAAGCCGGGGGACGAGTCCTGCAACACGCCTGTGTCCCCGGAAGAGAAATTCGTCCAGGTCCCATTCCAGCGGTTCCAGGCAGTGATTGAATTCCGGCCGGACCACATAGACGAAGGCCCGGTCAAAGCCGCCTTGGGCGAGTTCGATCTCCACCTGCTGCCGCCGGAACATGCCGCCTTCAAACCGGTCAAGGCGAGTCCAGGCCGTCGGCGGTATGTCCGGGTAGAAAAGGCCCTTGACGCTGCTACCCGGGGCGGGAAGGATGCCCGGGAAGAACTCGCCCCGGACGCGCAGGCGCCGGTAGCCTTTCAGGATACAGGGGGCCCCGGTCCGGCGGCAGCCGGAGGCGGCGACGAAAATGTCCTCGGACAGCAGGATACCGTAAACGAAAAGATTGTCCATACTCACTCCTTCCTCAGAACCGGCCGGCAAAAGCGGCCCCGAGAAAAAGGGCCGGGTCAAAGTCCTCCTCCACCATCAGCCTGCCGTCCCGGTCTTCCAGGCGCAGCTTGCCGCCCGGTTCCACGCCGCCGAAAATGTCGGCCCGGTCTTTGGGGCTGATTTCGTACGTAGCCCCGATAAAGATGGGGAACGATGTCTTCTCGCCGATCCCGCCGGGAACGGGGCCGCGCTCGTCCAGGCGGAACCGCTGCTGCTCGTAGCGGCCGCCGACCAGAAGATGCCACCGGGTTGTCGCCTTCCATTCCAGGGTAAGACCCGGTCCCTGCATGGCGGCGGAACTCTCTCCGGCTGCAAGGATGAGCCGTTCTGTCACCTTCCATTGGAGCAGCAGGAAGGGAAAGACGGCCGCACTGTCCTCCAGCCGGCTCGTGATGCCCAGACCCGGACCGAGCGCCAGCCGGTCGCTGAACCGATAGGCTGCACCGGCGAAGGCGCCGCCGGTCAGGGCGTCATCCCGGCTGGCACCGCTTTCCGCACTCCAGCGCAGGGAGGGCAGGACAAACAGGGTCCAGTCGTTCTCCATGCCCCAGCGGACAGGGACGCCGAGCCGCACGGTGTGGATGTCTTCCCAGGGAGTCCGGCCGGGGATGAGCGATCCGGCGGCAAAATCATACCGCTCGAAACCGTAGCCTGCCGTCAGGGCGATGCTGCGGCGGGAATCGGGCGCATATACCGGTCCGCCCTGGATGAAAAAGCGGCTGATACTGAAATCACCCCGCTCTTCCAGGTTGGTCTCGAAATGATGGAGAGAGCCGCCCCGCAGGGAGAACGACCAGGGTGACCCGGAGGCCGGGGCAGCGTCCTGATTTTGTGGCGCCGCGCCGGCCGTTATCGGCATGATCAGCGGAAGAAACAATACCAGCCGCAGCAGGAGGGAGGGAAAAGATTGACCCGTCATCGGATATTATGCTCCAAGAGGAATTTTGTTGCCCTGCTGATCGACCCGCACAAGCGTCACCCTGGTCGAGAAGATGAAGTTGTTGTCCTCGAGGTTATTGCTCCTGTACACGTGAACGAGATACTGCACTGAGGTTGTTCCCGTCGATGTTTTCTCCACGATGAATTTCAGAATGGTCCCCTGCCGGACACTTTTTCTGAATTCCACCCTGTCCATGCCGATGGTGACGAAATTACAGCCCGGATACTCCATGGTGGCCGCTATGAAGGCATATTCATCCACCCATTTGAGCAGATGGCCGCCAAAGAGAAAGCCGTAGTGATTCAGATGTTCGGGGAGGACCAGTTTATGATTTTCCACGCGCGGCCCGGCCTTTTCAGAGGGTTATGTCGAAAACCGCCTTGAACTCCCCGGGCTGAACGGACTGCAGATCGACGGTCAGCAATTCGTTGGTCCGGAAACGGGCGGTTTCTCCGGCCTGGGGATGGTTCCTGAAATAGATCTGGCTGGTCAGGCGGACGGTGCCGTCAACAAAGACCTTGAAATGGATATGCGGGGGACGGGGATGGTATCCGCCCGGAACAAGGGTAAGGAATGAATACGATCCGTCTTCCCCGGTGGTTGCTTTTCCCTGGTACTGGAAGTTCGGGTCCCGGGGCCCGGGGGTCCTGTCCCGTTCATCGTTGTACCGGCCGTGGGGGTCGGTCTGCCAGATCTCGACGACGGCCCCGGCCACCGGGTTGCCGTCCGGAGTGCGGACCGTTCCCGTCAGGTGGAGAATGTTGCCCGCCGCCGGCTGCGGGCGGCCGGCAACATTGACCAGGTCGTTGTCTTCATCCTCCTGCCGGACGACCGGATAAAAAGGTCCTTCCTGGTCCGGCGGGGTTCTGGTCAGTGCTGTCCCGGCATGGAGCAAATCTGCCGCCGGGCCGGGAAAACAGGTCCACATAAGCAGGGTCAGGGTGAACAGGACTGTGCGCATGGTTCTTCCTCCATGAATCATGGTATGCCGACGGGAAGCAGGTAGAGCGGGGCCTCATTCGCCGGCAGGTGCAGGGCCTTGGCGACCCTGTCGTCATGAAAGGCCCCGATGGGGACCGTTCCCAGGCCGAGGGCGGTTGCCTGCAGGCAGATGTTCTGGGCGGCGTGGCCGGCGTCCAGGTGGACATACTGCACACCGCGGCGGTCGTATTTCCCGGTTGTCCGTTCGAAAACGGCGGCAATCGCCAGGGTGACGGCGCCGTAGTTGACGGCGCTTTGACCGAGGGCGCTCTCGGCCAGGACGGGCCGGACATCGCCCTGATGGACGAGGACAAGCGCCTGGTCCCGGGGGCGGTAGTGATAGACGCCGGCGGCGAGATCCTCCACCATACCGGCTACCGCGTACATCTCCAGCGGATACAGGGCCCCGGCCGAGGGGGCGGTCCGGTACCCCGAGGGCGAGGTGACGCCCTGGGCCGCCCACAGGAGCTGCGAAACCTGCCGCAGCGCTATGGGTTTGCGGCTGAAATGCCTGATCGATCTGCGGCGGGCAAGGCACTGTTCCAGTGACAGGGGGCCGTCGCGTTGCGGTTCGGGCAGGACGATCTTCATTTTTTCCTTGCCTGGGTTGGGGGAGGGTTGGTTTTCCTCCCGTTCTGGTTAATCAACCAGGTAATACTCCACGGTGGAAACAACCCGCACCCGCTTGATATGGGGGTTGTTCCGGTCCCTGGGTTCGATGGTAAACTGGCCCTGGTACGCCTTTTTGATCTTGCCCAGGCTGCTCCGGGAGTCCCTGGCGAATTTTTCCGCCACTTCCCTGGCCTTGGTGGTGGCTTCTTCGATCATCAGGGGTTTGACCTCATTGAGGCCGGTGAAAATGTACTCGGTGGCGTTCTGGTAATCGTCACCGGTGAAAACAATTTCCTGTTTTCCCAGTTCGGCCAGTTCATTGATTGTCTCCCGGACCAGGTCAACGTTGCCGGAGTAAACGGTAACCGTTCGGACAGCGGAGTAACGGAATTCCGGTTTGGCGGCCGGGCCGTACTGCTGGGCGGATTTGTCGGTGATGGCCGGAGGGGAGACGGTGATTTCAGCATCCTGTACGCCGTGGTCCCTGAGAAACAGGCGGATCATTTCCGTGGACGCGGCAAGGCGGTCGTATAACGCGGCCAGTTCGTTGTCGGCCTCGGTGAACCGGATGGGCCAGATGACGATGTCGGCGGGATATTCCCGCTCGGCCAGCCCTTTGACGGAAACGGTGCGTTCATATTCCTTGAACCGGATCAGGCTGCCGCCGAGAAATTGGCCGAGAGCCGCCAGGCCCAGGAAAATGAAGATTCCAAGTATTATCGCCCAGGTATGGTTCCTGTTGTCCATGAATGCGGCACCCTGCAAAAGTTCTGCTCACAAAGTCCTGTCTGCTATTATAGCATTGTCGCGGGAATTTTTTGCAATTTTTTGTCGAAGAAAAGGGAGGCGCCGGTTTACGCGCGCCCGTCCAACACTGCGGTCCCGTTCCGCCCACTATGGTGCGGGCCGGCACGGTCGGGGCGCAACCTGCCGGGAGGCTCAGTGCTGGTGATCGGTCTGTCTGTCGGTTGGCCGGAGGCTAGGGGGAAAGGGCGGGGACGGGTCAGGAATAGGAGGCATCCTCCTTTTTGAGTTTATCCATGCAGTAGACGACGGTGGCGAGGCACGCCACCGGGATGACGGGGGCGACAATGGAAATGGCGATGTTCTGCTGGAGAAAAGTGGCGCTGATAAAGGCAAAGATGATCGAGAGGAGAACCAGCAGGGCTATGGTGAACAGGGCTATGATATCGTAATAAAAGTTTGGCCGGAAGGCGATGATCAGCAGGATGACGGCCGGTCCGATGAAGGTATTGAAAAAAGAGATATCGGAGTAGACGCCGACGCCGAAGACAAAGACGCAGAACGCGGCCTGCACCAGCAGAGCGTACAGCCTCAATAATTTGAATTGCATGATCAAGTCCACCGTGGTTGTTGTTTTCTGTTTGCAGTCCGGCGGTTGGGGCCAACAGGTGCGATCATTTTCCCCTTTCGGACGGCAAGGGTAATTCGCAACTATATATATTTCCTCATTTGCGCTCCGGATGCCATAGTTTTTTGGGATGCCGGTTTTTTTTCAGGGCCGGGAAACGGAGATTTTCGGCTGGCGTATCGCGGACAAGGATGCCGGGCGCCGCGCAGCGGCTATTCGCCGGACACGGATAGGGATATTTTTCCGGCCCGTTCAGGCGATCCCGCCTCCCGGGAATATCGAGGCGGTTTATAGCCGCCGGGAACACCTTTCGGGGACAGCACGATCTGCCATACCTGGTTGCGTCGCGCCCTGAAGGAGCCGGCACAGGATAACAGGTAGTATTTCCACATCCGGTAGAAACGTTCGTCGTACGATGTTTTCAGGGTGTCCCAGTTGGAATCGAAGTTGCGGAACCAGTGCATGAGGGTGGCATCGTAATTGCTGCCGATGTTGTGGAAGTCTTCGACAACAAAAAAACTTTCGGCCGCCGAGCATATCTGTTTTGCCGACGGCAGCATGGAGTTGGGAAAAATATAGCGTTCTATCCAGGGATCGATGGTATAGGAAGACCTGTTGCTGCCAATGGTATGCAGGAGAAAAAGACCGTCCTCTTTCAGGCATTCCCGGACTTTCTGCATATAGGTCCCGTAATTCTTGAACCCTACATGTTCGAACATGCCGATGGAGAAGACGCGGTCAAACCTGCCCTCCACATCCCGGTAATCGAGCAGGGCTATCTTCACGGGCAGCCCCCGGCATGATTTTTCCGCGTAGGCGGCCTGCTCCCTGGAAACGGTGATGCCGACAACCTCCACGCCGTATCGCTGGGCGGCGTATTGAGCCGCTCCGCCCCAACCGCAGCCGATGTCCAGCACCTTCATGCCCGGTCCAAGGTCCAGCTTGCCGAAGATCAGGTCCAGCTTGGCCTCCTGGGCCTCATCAAGGGTTGACGCATTGTCCCAGCAGGCGCAGCTGTAGATTAACCGTCCGTCGAGCATGGCTTTATAAAGGCCGTTGCCGATATCGTAATGGTGCCGGCCGATTTGAAAGGCCCGGGAGGGTTTCTGGAGATTGAAGAGAACGGAGCGCAGCAGACGGAAATATTCGGTTCCAATTTTTACGGAGGAATCGAGCTCGGCCCGCAGAATACGGAAAAAGAACTGATCGAGCTCCGGACAGTCCCACCAGCCGTCCATGTAGGATTCCCCGAGGCCGAGTGATGCCCGGCAGAGCACCTCGGGATAAAAGTCGTCGTTGTGGACCCGGATGTCCCAGGGGCGGGGGCCGTTGACCTGGACATCAGCCAGGGCCAGCAGTTCCTCAACTTTTCGGCGGAATGTATCTCGTGACATTGATCAAAAACCCGCTGGCATGCACGATACATTTACGCTGGCGATGGAAAGCATCCCGCAAAAAGGGGCGCGGAGGATGAAGGCAAAGGCAATTGAGGGCATTACCGAACTGATCCGTCGACGCAGTCACCTTTGCGGGGCCGGCAATTGTTGCACCTGTTAATAGTATATTGATTGAAGCCAAAAAAATCAAGCGACCCATCGCGACTCCACGGCCCCGTCAAACTTTTCTTCTACAGTTGGCGGCCATTTTTGGTCGATCTTGCCTTGTAACCTGTTGATTTTACGTGATCGAGTTTTTTTTGAGCTCAAAAGCGTGGTGCCAACGATTTTCTTCTTTTT
>DSAE01000089.1 GCA_011372855.1 Desulfobacteraceae bacterium | reverse complement strand
TATGCCGCGATTATCAACGCCTTCTTCCTGATGCTCGAATTCTTCGTCGGCTTTTACAGTGATATTCCCGGCCATAAGCATACCCTGCTGTATCTGTTCACCGGTCTGGAGCACGGCGGCCATGTATACAACAACCTCGTTCCCTTCTCATGGGGTTTTGTCGTGTTGTCCACCATCGGTTTCGCTCTCCTCTGCATTCCGTATACAAGGAGAAACGACCTGTGGCTGGCCGTCGGCTCGGCCTCCCTGTTTGTCGGCCTGTGGCTGGACAAGGGCATCGGTTTTGTGCTCGGCGGTTTCGTTCCCAACCCGCTTGAGGAAATTACCGAGTACTATCCGACCCTCAATGAGATCATGATCACCATCGCCGTCTGGGCGACCGGATTTTTCATCCTCACCATACTGTACAAGATCGCGGTGGGGGTCGAACACGAAGTGGAAGCTTGAGCGGTCTGAACGCAAGTTCGGCAGAGCCCTCGGCCAGTCACGGCCGGGGGCTTTTTTTTGCCGGCCGGCCGTGCTCTATGGCGTCAACACAAATCACGCCCCATCGGAAGACTCGCGACGCATGGATCAATCCCCGGAGTACAGGAAAAAAATCCTTCTGATCTATTATTCCCTCTCAAGCCAGACCAACAACCTTGTCCTTGCGCTGAGCAACGGCCTCGAAAAAGCCAATATAACCGTCGTTCGGGAACGGCTGGTGCCGGTGGAGCAGGTCAGGTTTCCCATCGGCACCATCAGCGGCACCATCCGACTGATGATCGCCACCTTTTTCAGGAAGCGCTTTGCCATCGAACCGATTGATCAGCGATGCTTCGATGACTACGACCTGATCATTCTTGCCGGCCCTACCTGGTCATACAATCCCAGCGGCCCGGTGCTCGCCCTCTTTGACCGGGACGGCCGGCGTCTGTTCAACGGCCGGCTCGTGCTGCCGCTTATTTCCTGCCGCGGCTACTGGCGTGTCCATTGGTGGGGACTGAAGAACCTGCTGGTGAAATGCGGCGCCAGGGTCGTCAACGTCATGGTTTTTTCACATCCAAGCCCGGAGCCGTGGCGGACCATCGGGGTATTTCTCAAGCTTGCCGGGGCGGTGCCGGAAAAAAAACCGTGGCTTGCCGGCAGGTACGGCAAGTACGGCCATTCACGGAAACAGTTGAAGGAGGCCGGCCGGTTCGGCAAGCTTATCGGTACGGAACTTGCCCGGGGCGGGAAAAATCTGCACCATCTCAACTTCGACACCGAGATTGCCCAGTCGTGACCCGTCCGGTCAGAAACCCAGGGCGAGATACGACTGCCAGAGCCGGAAAATATCCTGCTGAAAAAAAAGGAACACCATGGCGGCCAGGGCAAGAAAAGGACCGTACGGGATGCGCGTCCTGCCCCCCTTCCCCTGCTTGACCATGGCGAATATGCCGATGATGCTGCCGGCCAGGGAGCTGGCGAAAACGACGAAGAGGAGGCTCTGCCATCCCAGAAATGCCCCGATCATGGCCAGCAGCTTCACGTCACCGCCGCCCATGCCTTCCCGTCCGGTCAGGAGCAGGTAGCCCATGGCAACACCATACAGCAGGCCGCCGCCGGCCAGAATGCCTATGCCGGACTGTTGCCAGGTGAGCTGCGAGGCGAAAAACGAACCGGCAAACCCGACTGCGATACCGGGCAGGCTGATCACGTCGGGAATGATCTGGTGCCGCAGATCGATGAAAATAATGACCAGCAGCCCCGCCAGGAAGAGAAAATAGAAAAAAAACTCGAAGGACAGGGCAAACTTGGTGTATAAAGCCAGGGAGAGCAGGGCCATGCACAATTCCACCAGCGGATACTGGAGGGAGATCGACTGCCCGCATGCCCGGCACCTGCCCCGCAGGAGCAGGTAGCTGAGAATGGGAATATTGTCATACCACCGGATGGGCGTCCTGCAGAAGGGACAGCGGGAGGCGGGAAAGACGATGGACTCCCCCTCGGCCGGCAGCCTGAGAATAACGACATTGAGAAAGCTGCCGACCACGGCGCCCAGCACCAGGGCGGCGGTTGTCAAGACGGTATCCATGGTATCTGCTCCGGCGGAAAAAGATGCGTGTCGATCCGGTCCCGTACCGGCCGGGTTGATATAAAGGCAACATACTACCTTATTCCCCCAGTGTTTTCCATGCCAGAATTCCAGGAAAAATCACCGGTCAGGGGCCGGGAGCAGCTCACGCCGGATGTCTGCCGCCTTACCCTGCATGCTCCGAAAATAGCTGAGCACGCCAGGCCTGGGCAGTTTGTCATGGCCCGCGCCGGGGCAACCCTGGATCCCCTTCTGCGCCGGCCCTTTTCCATCCATAAGGCAACCGGGGACGGACTGATCTCCATCCTGTTCAAAGTTGTCGGCAAGGGAACCAGGCTGCTGGCCGCCGCCGCGGAAAGCGTGGAAATTGACCTCATCGGCCCCCTGGGCCGGGGTTTTGACACCACCGTCGCCGGGCCGCACTGCCTGATCGGCGGGGGGATGGGAATCGCCCCGCTCTATTTCCTGGCCGAGCGGCTCATGCGCGCCGGCAGGCAAGCGTCCAATCCTCCGGTCCTGCTGGGGGCGCAAACGCAGGCCGAACTGCTGCTGCTGGCCGAAGAGTTCACCGAACTCGGCTATCCCGTGCTGACAGCCACCGACGACGGCACCATCGGCCACCACGGCTTTGTCACCGAGCTGCTGGACGACATCCTCCCGGAAGTCCAACAGGTCTATGTGTGCGGCCCCATGCCGATGATGCGTACCGTGGCCCTGAAATGCCGGGCAGCGGGAACTCCCTGCCAGGTTTCCCTGGAAACCCACATGGCCTGCGGACTCGGGGCCTGCCTGGGCTGTACGTATCCGGCCAGCGGCGGGGGCTACCTGCATGTCTGCAAAGACGGCCCGGTCTGCTCGGCGGAGGAGGTGACATGGACCCTCTGACCGGCGCCGCCTCACCCGACCTGCGTGTCGATATCGGTCCCCTGCGCCTGCGAAATCCGGTGATGACCGCGTCGGGCACCTTCGGTTACGGGGAGGAATTCGCCTCCCTGGTCAATCTCAACCGCCTCGGCGCCATTATCGTCAAGGGCATCTCCCTGGAACCCAGGCGCGGCAATCCGCCGCCCAGGATCATCGAGACCGCCTGCGGAATGCTCAACGCCATTGGTTTGGAAAATGTCGGGGTGGACCGGTTCATTACGGAAAAACTGCCTTTTCTGCGGCGGCTGGAGACGCCGGTGATCGTCAACATCCTCGGCGACAGCATCGAAGAATACTCGCGGCTGGCGGACAAGCTTAACTATGCCCGGGGCATTGCCGCCCTCGAGGTCAACATCTCCTGTCCCAATGTCAAAAAAGGAGGGGTGGCCTTCGGCACCGTGCCGGAAATGGCGACTGCCGTCACCAGGAGCGTGCGGCAGGCAACCGGTCTGCCGGTCATCATCAAGCTGTCGCCCAATGTCACCGACATCGCCCTTATTGCCCGGGCGGTCGAGGAGGCCGGCGCCGACGCGATCTCCCTGATCAACACCCTGCTCGGCATGGCCGTCGACATCCGTACCCGGAGACCGCGGCTGGCCAACATTTTCGGAGGACTGTCCGGACCGGCCATCAAGCCCGTCGCCCTGCGCATGGTCTGGCAGGCAGCCCGGGCCGTTTCCATTCCGGTTGTCGGCATCGGCGGCATCACCACGGTCGAGGATGCCCTGGAATTCCTGATGGCCGGTGCCACGGCGGTACAGGTGGGGACCGCCAACTTTTTCCGGCCCACGGCGACCGAAGAGATCGTTGCCGGGCTGGAAGAGTTTCTGCGGCAGGAAGACCTGTCTTCCGTCCGGCAGCTCATCGGCAGCCTGAAAACCGAATAGTTGCGGATGGTGTCATGACCGATTCCGCAGCTCCTTCCCGACCCGGCCGCATCTGCGCCGCCGTGGCGGCTCCCGACTCCGGCAGTGTTATCGCCGCCGTGCTGCCGGTCCTGGACGACGTCGACGTTGTTGAAATACGCCTTGACGCCATGCATGAGGTCGACTTTGCCCTCCTCCGAGAGCGGATAGAGCGCCCCCTTCTCTTTACCAACCGGCCGGTCTGGGAGGGAGGGGCCTGCGCAGCATCCGAGGAGGACCGGCTCATGACCCTGCTGGACGCCGTCGGCCACCAGGCGGCCTACGTCGACCTGGAGCTCAAAACCGCGCCTTCGCTGCGACAACGATTGCTGGAACGAATCGCAGGAACGACCACCCGGCTGATCATTTCCTCCCATGACTTCGGCGGCACCCCGTCCGCAGCCGATCTCTCCGAAACCCTCCGCCGACAGCGGGAGAGCGGCGCCCATATCGGCAAAATCGTTACCTTGGCCGGCGACCATCTCGACGTCCTCAGGGTCCTGCATCTGCAGTGCGAAGCCCGCCAGCTGGGATTTCCCCTTATCGCCTTCTGCATGGGGGAACCGGGCAGACTGAGCAGGATCATCACCGTTCTGCTGGGCGGCTACATGACCTATGCCGCCACCGATGAACGGCAGGCGACGGCCCCCGGCCAGCTTTCCGTCCGCCGGCTGCGGGAGGCGATGGCCTGCCTGACCGGCGCCGGCGCAGCCGGGTGACCGCTTTCAACCCTTCTTCTTTCTCCCACTCCGGCTCCCATCATTCGGCCCTGCTTTTTTCCCGGATTGCGGCCCGTCCTTTTTCCCGGCCGGACAGTACCCGGTACCGCCGCATTGAGGGCACTCCTCCCAGGTGAGCAGAAACCTGCTCACGCCCTGAAAATACGCGACCTGCCCAGTTCCGCCGCAGGCAATACACGGCTTCCTCATCCTTCCATCCCCCGGCTTCTCGCCGGACGAACAGGAAAAACCCTGCTGCGTCCGGGAGAATTCAACGATGCAGTATCTCCCTGGTGGCAATATGGTGCCGTCAATGCTATACTTGAGAGCAATCTTTCTGTCATTCTGAAGGAACAGCGGTATATCTTCACCCAGCAAAAAGGAGGAGCTCCATGGCCAGCATTACCCTGCAAGGCAACCCAATCACCACCGTCGGCGAACTGCCCGCGGTCAACTCCCAGGCCCCGCCCTTCACGCTCACCGGCACCGACCTGGCCGACCACAGCCTCGCCGATTATGCCGGCCGGACGGTTGTCCTCAATATATTTCCAAGCCTCGACACCTCGGTCTGCGCCGCCTCGGTGCGCCGCTTCAACGCCGAGGCCGGCGGACTGGACAACACCGTCGTCCTGTGCATTTCCGCCGACCTGCCTTTCGCCCACAAGCGGTTCTGCGAAACCGAAGGCCTGGACCGGGTCATTCCCCTGTCGGTCTTCCGTTCCCCGGATTTCGGCAGGGATTACGGCGTGAACATCTCCAGCGGACCCCTCGCCGGCCTGATCTCCCGGGCCATCGTCATCATCGATCCGTCGGGCAAGGTCATCTACACCGAGCAGGTCCCGGAAATAACCCAGGAACCCGATTACGCGGCGGCGCTCAGGTCCCTCGGCAAAGAGTGATCCTTTTCCGGCGCCGCAATACTCCCGCGGGGAATGGCCCGGCGCCTGGACGAAGCGCGGAACAGCCAGGGCCGCAAAGCATGGGGCGCAACCCGCCGATACAATGAAAATTCTTCTCATTTACCCCCAGTGCCTCGAGGAGCGCGTCCACGCTGAAAATATCGAGAGCATGCCCATCGGCATCTATTACGTGGCCGCGCTGCTGAAGGAGCACGGGTACGACGTCGAACTCGCCAACGGGCAGCAGATCGGCAGCTCTCCCGAAGCGATCAGGGCCATGCTGACGGAAAAGAAAGCCGATGTCATCGGTTTTTCCATTCTCCAGGCCAACCGCTGGGGCGGCATCTCCATGGCCAGGATCGCCAGGGAGATCAGCCCGGAGGTGAAAATAGTCTTCGGAGGCATTACCCCCACTTTTCTCTGGCGCCACTTCCTCACCCACTTCCCTGAAATAGACGTTGTTGTCCGGGGAGAAGGGGAACATACCTTTCTCAGGCTGATCCGGTGTTTCGAACAAAACGAAACCGACAATATCGGCGAAATCCGCGGAATAGCTTACCGGAAGAACGGCCGCCCGGTCAAGACGCAGGATGCGGAGCCCGTCCGCGACCTTGACGAGCTGCCCAATCCGGCGAAATACTTCTCCTTTGCCCATCTGGCCCTGTCACGCGGCTGCCCTGGAAACTGCACGTTCTGCGGCTCTCCCCGATTCTGGGGACAGCGGGTGCGATTCCACTCGGCCGGCTACTTTGTCGACCAGCTTGAACTCCAGTACCAAAAGGGCATCCGTTTCTTCCTGATTTCCGACGACACGTTCACGTTCAAAAAAGAGCTGGTGATCGAAATCTGCCGGCAGATCCTGGAACGCGGGCTGCGGATAACCTGGTTCGCCATATCGCGGGTCAATTTCATCTCTGAAGAACTCGTCTCATGGATGCGGAAGGCGGGCTGCATCCAGATCAGCTTCGGGGTGGAAAGCGGTTCCCCGCGGATCAGAAACATCCTGAACAAAAGAATCACCAATGAACAGATCCGCAACGCCTTCAGAATCACCCTTCGTTACGGCATTTTGCCCCGGGCCTATATCATCTTCGGCTCACCCGGGGAAACCGAAAAAACGATCCGGGAAAGCATTGATCTCATCAACCAAATCAAGCCCCTGGTGGTCATTTTCCATGTCCTCGTCCTGTTCCCCGGCACCGCCCTCTATGACGAGTTCAAGAAAAAGCACAACATGACCGATGATATCTGGCTGAACCCCATCGAAGACATCATGTACTTTGAAACCGACAAGCGGTTGCCCAGGGAAGCCGTCGAACGGTACAGGAACATGCTGCACGACAATTTCCATGCCAATCTGCCCTCGTTCGTGGACGGGATAGACCTTGTCGATGATCCCGAATTCTCCCCTCTGCACGCCGATTTCTACTCCCGGCTTGCCATGTCCTTTACCCATGGTGAATATGCCCGGGTGGAAGCTCTGGGCGACAGGGCAGAAATCGCCGAAAAGCTGTACCGCAAAGCCCTGCAGTACCATCCCGTTCACCGGGCTTATCTGGGGATTGGGATGATCCTGCAGAAAAAGAGAGATCTGTCCGGATCAATGGCGGTGCTTGCGGACGGGCTTAATCGCTACCCCGATGACGAACAACTGAACATCTGCCAGGGCATCAATTTCATGAACCAGGGGCGCTTCCGCGAGGCCCTTTCCCTGCTGCTGAAATTTCAGGATTCTCCCCAGGCCCTGCAATTCATCGCCGCCTGTTACCGGGAACTGAACGATCCGCAGGGGCAGGCGGCGGCGCTGAACAAACTCAACGCAACGGCCGCGAACAGAAACCGGGGGAGTTTCTCAAACGGCTGAACAAATTCTGTCATGGAAAAGGACGCCTCTGTTCAGACACCGGGACCATATTATGTCGATGCATTGTCATCGTTCCAATCCATGATCGAATAAAGGGAGCTTCCGTTGATTGCGACGTGGTTTCTCGGGCTTCATCCGGTGTCCCAGGCCTTTCTGGCCACCCTGTTCACCTGGGGTCTGACGGCCCTGGGCGCCGGCATCGTCTTTTTCTTTCACACGGTAAACCGCAAGACCCTTGACGGCATGCTCGGTTTTGCCGCCGGCGTCATGATGGCGGCGAGCTGCTGGTCCCTGCTTATCCCCGCCATAGACATGGCACGGGAAACATCTTCCCTGTACTGGCTGCCGGCGACCGCGGGTTTTCTGCTCGGCGCTTTTTTCCTCTGGAGCATCGACAAGGTCCTCCCCCATCTGCATCTCGGCTTCCCCATGGGCGAGGCGGAAGGAATCAAGACCTCCTGGCGCAAAAGCGTTCTGCTGGTGCTGGCCATCACCCTGCACAACATTCCCGAAGGCCTTGCCGTGGGCATTGCCTTCGGGACCCTGGCGGCCGATATCCCGTCCGCCTCCCTGGCCGGCGCCATTGCTCTTGCCCTCGGCATCGGCATCCAGAACTTTCCCGAAGGAGCCGCCGTCTCCGTGCCGCTGCGCCGTGAAGGGATGTCGCGGCTCAAAAGTTTCTGGTACGGTCAGCTGTCCGGCGCGGTTGAACCGGTGGCCGCTGTTCTGGGGGCGATAGCCGTCGTCACCGTCAGACCGATCCTGCCCTATGCCCTTGCCTTTGCCGCCGGCGCCATGATTTTCGTCGTCGTCGAGGAGGTCATCCCGGAGGCGCAGCGGGCGGGCAACACGGACCTGGCCACCGTCGGCGCGATCTCGGGTTTTGCCATGATGAAGACTCTCGATGTTGCCCTTGGCTGAACGGCCTGTCGCCGTTCGTGAATAATCAAAACGGACATCCCTCCTCTCTCAGGGGAATTCACAGCCTCCGCCTCCCGGTCTCCCCGGTACCACCCCGTAGCTCTTGACTTTAACTATTCGTTAAGGTACGAATGGAATTTAATCATTAGCGTAACTTACGATTCGTTCACCGTAAATTCGCCGATGCAAGGCTCCGCAAGGGAGTTTCCCTTGCTTGCAGGTGCTCTACCCCTTTTCGGAACGATTCCGGGCGTCATGCAACGGTCCGGCACGGTGCCGTTCAACCGCCCTTGGCCACACAGTTTCGGTAGCACGCCGATTCGAATGAAAACGAGAGGTTTTCAGGAGAAGAGGTATTCTTCAACCTTACAGATCAAGGAGGCACCATGAAAAGAACATTCATTGCGGGGCTGTCCTGTTTTGTGTTCACCGCCCTGGCGTCGTTCAACGCCTTTGGCGCGGGAGGGCCGAAACAGGAACCGCCGCCGAAAGCGACAACCATCGAGGAGCTTGCCGAGCGCTACGACTCCAGCAAGTGCATGGAATGTCACGAAGATGTGTATGATCAGTGGGAAAAACTCTCTGCACTCCCACTCGATCCTGGGAACCCCCGGCACGGCGCCGACCATTATCACCGCCATCGAAATGGGCCTCAAGAATTTTCCCTATTCGGGGGTAAAATCGGATGACGACCTGACGGTCGAGCATCTGATGATCTGCGCCAAATGCCATCTCCCGCAGCTTGAGGACGCAACCGACGATGTCGCCCGGGAAATCGTGGCCACCATCCGCGCCTGGCAGAAGGCCGGCAAGGAAGGCGACTACGACAAGGCCGATGACCTGGAAGAAACCATCGCCAGCCTCAATATCGGCTGCACCGTGTGCCATAACAAGATGGCCCTCATCCACAAGTGGGCTGACGGCTATCCGCAACCCGATACCGTTTATGGCCCCTCCGCCACCACGGCAGGCTCCCACGATGACGAAACATTCGACAAGATAGCGGAAGCTCCGGCGCTCGGTGAATCGATTTTCTGCGGCCAGTGCCACGGAACCGGCCCGAATTTTGAATTTGATCATCCGTCCCAGTGCGCCACTCTGTACGGCAGCTATCTCTTCTCCTACGTCGCCCACGGCGGCAGTGAATCCTGCCAGGAATGCCATATGCACAAGTCCGGCCTCGGCCATGACATGCAGTCCTACAAGAGCAAGGAAATGATCGCGATGGCATTTGACATCAAGGTGGAAGGACGCTCGCTCTTCTGGCGCAAGAACAAGGAAGAAGGCGTTCTGCCCATCGGGGTCATCAATGTCGAAATGTACAACAAGACGGGACATGTCGTCCCGGACGACTGACCGACTCCCAACCGGCTGGTCCTGGATGTGACCGCGAAAACCGCAGACGACAAGGAAATCTACAACAAGCAGAAAATCTACATGCCTTTCCCCGGCAGAATGGGCCAGGGCAAGGAAATGGGACGGGGACCGTATGAAAAGAGCGGCCTGCTGCGCGAGACAAGCATTCCGCCCATGGCAACCGTCCACGAAACCTTCGAAATCACCTACCCCTTTGAAGACGTCGGCACAGCAGGCGCCACGACAAGGGAGCTGGTCAATGACGAACTCAACGTCAAGGTGACCCTGTGGTACCTGCCGTTCGGTGAATTCGACGGTTACGAGGTGGTCTTTTTCGAAGAAGAAAAGAAACTCGACCTGAAAACGGAATGGGTCTGGAGATAAGTACTTTGTAAAAAATTCAATTCTCCCTTCCCCATCCGCACCGCATGGATGAGGGGCCGGAAATGCCTGCCGTTGCAGGCTCCCGCCTCATCTCCATGCGGTTTTTTTTTGCCTGCGGGAAAAAAAACAAATGAGCAGTCCAGGTGTTTGGCCAAGGTTGTCAGGCTCATTCACCCGATAGCGATCCCGATCCCGATTTCGATGAGATATTTGCCCGGCAGAGCCGGGTCGGGCTTAGCCCGGAAGGCAACCGGTGCAGCCGGGTGCCCCGTTCCGTGTGCACCTTCTCCCCCGGAGAAAAGGTGTGTAATATCCCTGTGAACTGAAAGCTCCCAACTCAAAACCTTGTACTATACGCGTCAGCGAACAGCTATCTCTCCGCTTTCCGGGAGCCCGTGATACACATGGACCATCCAGACTACGGCAATGATCGGTACAAAAAGGTTGACCCCCGGCAGCAGGGTCAGCACGGTTATGACCAGGCCGCTGCCATAGATGAGCATTTTATGGCGGCGGCCGATTTCCCTGGCTTTCGGCTTGCCGAGATGATAGCCGGCGGCACTTTCGAAAAATTCCCGGCCAAGCAGATAGCTGTTGAGCAAGACGGACAGAAGGAACCCGATGCCGACCAGGTAGAAAGGCAGAATCAGGAGATTGAGCAGCACCGCCTTGAATGTGAACCGGATGTCGTGGACCACGTCCGGCCAGAAATGCGGCTCGCCGGTACGCATCCTGTCGGGATATTCAACCCGCTCCACCCTGTGAATCGTAATTTCCTGAAAAGCGCCGGAAATTAGAACAACAAGAACCGGCAGCATGAACCAGCCGCCGATTCCCAAAACCGCACCGACCAGCCAGTTGACAGTGATATCAAGCCATTGCCATTGCAGGGACACAAGGTTGGCCGTCAACCAGGTCAATCCGGCGACAAGCGCAATCGCCGCCAGCAGCGCCGAGACGGCGCAAAGAAGCATCAGCCCGATCAACCCTGCCCGGGTAATCGAACGTACCGTCCGGGCCGCCGGCTTCATGAAAAACATTCCAGCCATCTTTACCGCTCAAATTGATAGACTGCCTGCCTGCGCAAAATCGAAGCAGCGATCATGCACAACGCCGGGTCGGCAGTGCCGCCGCGCTGCTTCATTGTCCGTGCCGGGGTTCTTGCCCTGCATGCCCGATGCTGCCCAAGCGTACCATACCATCGGCGGAAATTCATGCAATGAAAGGAACAGCCCTGGAAAGAAAAATCCCATGCCGGCAAAAGGCAGGGCCCAGGGCGGCTTGACCGCGCGCTGGGCCCTCTCAAGGAGAAACAAGCTGAAGTGCGGCGGGGATGATTGTGAATCAGTCAGACTTGGGTCGGTCAGGCTGCGGCACTTTCAACTCTGCTATACGCTATCACATCGTGGTATGAATGTCAACGTGCGCGCAAAAGAAATTATTCCGCATGTAACCATTTGAAATTACAATTTTTTTATAACCACCCTGAACACGGAGAAAACCAATATGGATAAATACCGGCCTCTTCCGCCATAATGATCCGGGTGCATATCCCCGCGGTAGAAAGACGGGAAACAGTGTCTGTCCGAAATCACAAATAACAGGATTCCCCCGCAAATTTCTCAGCTTTGCAGAATTTCGTCAATCAGCCTCTTGCGTTCCCGATCCGATATATACGGTATCGCCCGGACATCAAGAATCTTCACTTCGCGTTCTTTTTTCCTCGCGGCAGCTTTTTCCGCCTTGGCAAGGAGATTGTGCAGGTCACACGGTTTGGTCAGGTAGTCAAACGCCCTTTTTTTCAACGATTCAATGGCGGAAGGGACAGCAGCGTGCCCGGTGAGCATGATGACCTCCACCAGGGGATGCCTGCTTTTCAGGATGTGAAGGGTTTCAATGCCATCCGGTTCGGGCATTTTGATATCAAGAATGACCACGTCGACGTCATCGTTTTCGGCAAGGATCTCCAGCGCTTCAGGGCCGGAATAAGCGCAGAATACGGTGTATCCTCTTTTGCGCAGGCGCTGGGCTGTCGTTTCAACAAACTCTTTTTCATCATCGACCAGAAGAAGACTGAATGAGGCCATGCACGCGCTCCCCGATTTCCTGTTTTGTAGAGATCCCTCTTCTGGAAAATTCTCCTTCAAAAAGTTCTTTGTCAAGAAAAAAGAAGGAACAAGCCGGCCGGCGCCGATTATGACAGGGAGGAAAAATCCAATCCGTCCTGCACGATTCGGGATGGATGGCGATCAGGGATGTTCACCCCTGAGCCCGCGCTTAAAAATCCCAGCGGAAACCTGCGGAAACCGCATAGCCGTCCTTGCCGTCGGCTATGCCTTCCAGCTCTTTATCCGCGTACCGATACTCCCCGTCAATTTCAAACCGCCAGTTGCGGCCAAGCCTGTACTCCAGGCGCAAACCAGGGATAAAACGCCACTGGTCGCCGGTCAGGATCTTGTTTTCCCGGAAATCAATCCGCATTCTGGGGTTTATCCACAGTTGACCGTACAGCGGATAGCGGGTATTGACGATGAACGTATAGACATCGCGGTACTGGGTATCGGCGTAGCGGACCCCGATGGATGAAATATCGCCGCTCTTGATCAGTCCGCTGCCGATCAGCTGCAGGAAATAATACAACTCGTCGCCGGTGGATTCAAAGGCTTCTACACCACCCGAAGCCGGTGCGCTGTCGATTTTCGACCAGGATATATCGCCGGCAAGCTGCAGGTTGTCCGTCAGTGTCTGCGAGATGCCGACGGTGGCAAAGCGGCTGTCCAGGGTCCGATCTTCCGCGAGCCGGCGCAGTTCATCCTCGCCGAGGGATTCCTCCAGCTCTTCCAGCGAAGGGGAAGCCTGGCCGATCAATGCATTGCTGGTGCTTACTTAACAGGGGAACCCCGCGGAAATCCGCCAGAACGTTGATGCGCGTCCTGTCATTGGGCAGCAGGTAGTTCCCGGTGAACAGGAAAACACTGACTTCATCGTACAGGATGTCAAAATCCAGGAGGGAATAAAAACTTCCGTTGCGCCCTATGTACCTGCCCTCAGCACCGACAGCACGCCGGTCATCGACATCGTCGGCGATCTGGTTGATGATATAGGTGTTGAAATCCCAGTGACCGGCAAAGCGACCCAGGTCAAAATTGACGCCGTAAAAATACCTGTCCGTTTCCAGGTCATCATAGGGCAGATTGACAGGAAAGCCGGCCACCAGATTGGCGCGGACCTTTTCCGTCAGCAGGTATCCGAGCTGGGCGCCGTCAAACCGCGTCAGAACGCCCCCCTTGCTTGAGGACTGCCTGCCCACGCGGCTGACAAAATTCTCCCCCGCATCCTTCAAGTCGATATAGAACCTGTTGACGCGGGTCAGATCATCGCGGTCATCCAGGAAAGAGAGTTCGTAACTGCCGATGGCGACCGCCTCGACGGCAAAGGTATCGCTCCTGGATCGCCAGGTGGCGTCAAAGCCGGTGGTCAGCGAGGAAAGATTTTCAACTTCCTCGCCATCCTCGTACATGCTTTCGTCCCGGTCATAGTAGACCGACGCGCTGCCGAAGTATTCGTATTCCGGGGGGCCTTCCGCGGCAATATCCTCCGTGGTCCCCAACCAGATCGGGCGGTCGCCCATGAGGGCCTTCAACCGGGCGCGAGCCTGTTCCGCATGCCTGCCCTCGGGGTAGGTTTCCAGGTAGTTTTTATACTCGGCCCTGGCGTGGGCCAGGTGCTCCTTGTACTCCCGGGCGGTTGCCAGCTCGAACTGCGCAAGCTCCCTGGCTGCGGGATCCGGCGCGTCAAGGAGCTCCGTATAGATCAGGATGGCGCGCATGTATTCCTTGGCGGCCATGGCCGCTTCTCCCTGGCTTCGCAGCTCTTCCTGCCTTTGCGCCGACATCGTCCCCGGTTCCTGCGGCCCCGTCGTCACCCTGGTCGGCGAAGCAATCTCCCGCCCGGCCTCGTCCTCACCTTCCCGGGACAGCACCACCATCAGGCTGCGGAAGTCTTCCCCCTGCCTGACATCATAGTTTCTGTTCCGATCCAGCAGGATCCTGACCGTCGGTTTAATCAGATCGCTCCCTTCGTAATCAACCCGGACCAGGCCCGCCGGATTATCGTCCGGGGCGGAAAACGATTCCCGCTTTTTCAACCCGGCCAGTTCCTCGCCGCCCGCCACAATCGGATCGAGTTGTATATTCAACTCCTTCCCGAACTCAAGCGGATAGTGCCGGAGATACCGGACAGGAAAATTGAAGGACACATGTATGACGACCTCCTGCTCCGTCCCGCTGATGGTAACGTCACTGAGGACACGATCCCGCAGGGATGCCGCCGGGGCCTGGGCAAAGCACACTCCCAGAAACAGCATCACCAGCCCGATAATTTTATACTTCATTTTCACTCCACGCATATGGCCTGCTTTTCCTGTTGTATCTGAGTTAATCAAAACTGTT
>DSAE01000282.1 GCA_011372855.1 Desulfobacteraceae bacterium | reverse complement strand
AGGCTACGGCATGAAGTTCTTCTCCCATGCCTCATTATATAAAATCGCACGAAGAAAAACCAGCTTTTTCAGAAAAAGTTGTAAACTCGATAAGATTAGCTCATAAGTGACGCGGCCCTGGGTAGATAGAATACAGCAATTACCGTGTACCAAAAAGCCCCTTGGTATTACAACAATCAGGATTCGATCCCGATCCCGACGGCTGTAAATTTTCGTCACCCCAGCGCAGGAAATATCTCATCGAAATCGAAATCGAAATCGGTATCGAAATCGAACTCCCTGCAACCAAACGCAGGTCGGGTGCGCAAACATGTTCTTCTCCTCATTCGTCCCCGCAACGCGGGGTGGGGCGCTGCCGACTGCCAACTTTCCCAGCGCCAGCCGGGGCACTGTCATCTGTCTTCTGAAACGGGCGCCAGGTCCTTTCCCGGTCCAGTCCCGTCCGGGAACGCCAATTCGGCAACCCACAGCCCCTCGTAGTAAACGACCCGTCCGAAAACATCCGTATCCAGGCGGGCAACGAACGGTTCGCCGTCGACAAGGGCGTGATAGCGGAACCTGCGTTCGGCCTCGCGCGTGTACAACTGCTCCAACGGCTCAAGTCGAAGCTCCGGAAAGCGAAGCCATGCACTTCGCACCGGCGCCTGCCCACCGACAGCAAGGTCCAGGCGGCGGATGGGCAGCGTGTTGGTGGCAGGTGTGAATCCCAGGTCAATGTCCAGGGCGCCGTCGAGAGTGGGCGCAGGTGCGCCGTCGCACGCCCAGCGGCCCTCTCCGTCCGCCGAGAGGGCGAACCGGACCGGGAGGCCGCCCGCCTCACCCTCGATCACTGCAGAGCGGGTGCGCCAACCGGGGTCGCAGTCGATCGCGTAGCAGAGCCGGGCAGCCAGGCCGGTTTGTCCGGCCTTCACTTCGCCGGTCAGGCGCCAGCCGGCTTGGCGTACGCACCACACGCCCCTCATCGCTGCCGGGCACATCCAGGCGGCGCCAGCGCATGCGCGATTCTGCCGGAAACGGGCGAAGGTTCATGGCGGCCATCTCCCCCTGACAAGCACTGATCCATGCATGGGACGCTCCTTTCTGCTCCTCGCGAGCAGGAGTGCTTTCCGGCTGGTCAGCTCCTCTCCTGCTTTTCGGAAAGTAGCTGTTCCAGGGTGGTCTGGCCGGGAGGGATAAAAGGGGGAAAGGCCGGAAGGGCCGCGAACAACTTCAGGAACTGTTCGGGATTTCTCCGGGTCGTCGGCAGGTGCGCCGACAGGATCATTTTCGGGGCAAATTGGCGAATTCTGTCCAGTGCCCTGCCGAATTCATCCTGCCCGACCATGTGAATCCATGGGGAGTCGGCGCAGGCCCAGTTCATCACTCCCTGTGTCAGCTCATCGTCGGCGATATCATCGACGTTCTGAACGGGCGCGGGGATGATGCCGCCAAAGCAGTCGGCGGAGAAGAATATTTCCGATTTGTCATCGTAGATGCCGATGGTCGTCGGGTTGTCGAACAGGGGCGGCCTGACGGCGGTCAGCGTTCGATCACCCACCTGGATGCTGTCTCCCGGATTGAGCCAGTGAACCCGATGCATGGGTACGGGCCAGCTGGTGCTCATCCTCAGGACCGCAAGGGCATTGGCCGCAAGCCGCGCTTTGGGCGCTGCTTCCAGAATTTTCCGGATGCTGCCCGTATGATCCGCATCATCATGGGTCAACCACACCCAGCGCAAATCCCGGGGATCGATGACTTTCTCCAGGGCTTGCATGAACGCTTCGCTTTCAATGCCCATCCCCGTATCGACCAGGACCGGCTCTTTCGCCTTGATGACAAAGGCATTGATCGCAAGAAAACCGGCACCCGGAAGCGGGAAAAACGAGGGCAGGACCTCGATGTCGGCCGTGATTTGATGGGGTTTGTCCATTGGTCAATTCCTCTTTGCGTGGTTTTCAAGTGCCGGGCGGCAACCTGCAACGACTGGTGGGCGACATTCGATTCCGCGCGGCGTTATGCCGGGTTCAGCCGAAGATTTAATGCTGTCAGCGCGGACGGTCTGTCGGTTCGACCCCGCCTGCAGCCTTCACCCTTACCATAACGAACCAACCTGGGATATTATTTTTTTGGGGTAGCCTCCGACGAGGGGGCAAGCGCTTCCCTCATTGCGGGTCCATGTCTTTGAACCCGATCCGGACACCGTTTCCACGAAAGATTCGGACTTTGCAGGAACGGACGATCTGGCGGCAGAACGGGTCCCTGATGAAGTCAGTCCATTCATGGACAACGCCCCCGTCGCGGAAACGGAGATTATTCCTGGGAGGAGCTGCGCCAGGCTTCATCAAGACGGTTTTCAATGTAACGGACAAGTTCTTCATCGCGTTTTTCGACGTCGAAGCAGACGGCATTTTCACCAAGCAGTCCACCGGGGACGAAATCGCCCCTGCTCTCGGGGTCAGTTATCATTTTGCCGTAGAAACATATGGATAGCCATCGCGGATTGTCCTCGATCACATCGACCATGGCAAACAGAGCCCTTTTCTTCTGCGCGGCATGAAGCACCCTGACGGAATAGGTGATGGCAGGCCGGGAGACGAAATCAAGCGATACTCCCTCCTTGTCGTTCAGGAATTTCAGTAAGCCCAGAAATACGGCCCTGTTTTCTTCAGGGGTATCCTACCAGTTCTCAATGAAGACTTCGAGGTCCGAAGCTGTTCCTTTTGTCATTTTTTCAGTCCCTGTCTTTTCCGGCGATGCCGGGGATTCACGTTCCCCCCCCCGACCCGGCGCGGGCCGGGGGGGGAACAGCTTCGTGCCTATGAAGAGGATGATTCGGACTGCTGCTTTTCCAGTTCGGCGATGCGGGCGGTGATTGTCTCCAGGGCGGTTTTTATCCGCCCGGCTTCCTCCCTGAGCATGTCGATTTCGCTGCCGGCGCTTATGGGAAAGGTGGGTGGATACGGGCCGTACCCGCGGCTGCAGCCCCGCCTGAGGCCGCGTCCCGGCCGAAAGCCGCGGTAGTAGCCCAAGCCGCCGTATACCGGCACGTTTTCCGCCGCGGCGGAGCTGCACGAGCCTCGGCGGCCACCGGTCATGGGACCGGCTCCCATGGGTCCTGTCCTGTCAAATCCGGGCATAATGGTTCCTCCTGTCAGGTATGGTTATTGTTGCCGGCCCCGGCCTCTTCCTCGGCCCTGGCCCGTTCCATTTCCTGTTCCCCGGCCCCGGGCGGGGCCTGAGTCCGTCGTTTCCTGATTGGGTGATAAGGGCGTTTGGTCAGTCTGATTGCAGCGTCCCCGGCCTCTTCCTGTTTTTGCACCCCGGCCCTGCGGGCCGCTTCCGTCTCTGGCTGGCATATTGCGTACCTCCTATGTTTTGTTGCGGTTGACAGTTCCGGGCGGGGCAAAACACCCAGTCCGGGTAAATGTCGCCATGTCGTAGTCTCTATGGTCTTCCCCTTTGCCGCCGTCGCCGGCGCATGCCGCGCAGTTCATAAACCCCGCCCCCGATCTTCAAGGCTTTGCCGGTCACCAGTGCCTCGGCGACAAGGGCGCGGGCACTACCCAGGATCCGGCCGAAAGTATGGCGGGAGACCTCCATCAGAGCGGCGGCTGTCTCCTGGTCCAGGTTCTCGAAATCGGTGAGCCGGATGGCCTCCAGCTCTTCAACGGACATGGAGATTTCGCCGGTGACGGGCATGCCCTGGGGCACAAAGGCGGCGACAGTCGGGTAGGCGGAGACAAAGCGTGTCTTTTTTGGTCTGGGCATCGGACGAGCTTCCTTTATAGATCATTTGAGCATAACTTATATCAAATTTATAAATAGTCAAGAATAAAATATGCTCAAATGATCAAAAAAAAGCTTGGCCGATGAGGCAAAGGAAGATGAGCAAAGGCCCTCGGCGGTTGGGCCGCGCATGAATAACATAACGATAGAACGGACAGACAGGCTACAAAAACTCGATCACGCCAAAAGACCCTATGGAATCATCTCTGATCTCATTCGATCCCGCTCCCAATGAGCGGACATTTCGTCAACCAGCCAGGAAATGTCTCATCGAAATCAGGATCGGGATCGGGATCGAAAGGCCCTCCACACTGAACACCGGTCGGCTGCGCAAACATGTTCCTTCCTCATATGTCCCAGCAGCAATTACTACAGTGTTGTTCAGGCGAAAATATCGGCGGGAACGTATGGATGAGTTCCCTCGATCACCCGGATGCCGGATTTGGCTGATATTTTCCTGATTATTTCGTCCTTGTAAGGGCACTGCTCGGCAATGCAGGGGGCGATGTGAATCACCGTCGGTTTCTCATTCATTGGCGCGTTTCACAGCTTCACCTGCATCAGACGGGTGACGATGGCCGGCGCCGGACAGCCGCCGCAGCCGACCATGTCCACGATCTCCGCGTCGCTGCCTTCGTAGATCTCAAAGACCCCTTTGCGCCGGTTGAACGCGACCAGGCAGCGGGAACAACCGATGCAGACATCATCCATGGTATTTTTACAGCCGACGATCAAAATTTTTTCCACAACAGATCTCCAAATTCTTGATGATGGAAAATTGCTCCTGTATGCAAACGCTTGCCGGTGCCGCTCAACATGACCTTCCTCTTTTCATTGCGGCCGGGCCAGGGGCCATCAACGGTCCGCAGCCAGGGGATGCCCGGGGCAATCTTACCAGTGGGCATCCTTGTTGGCGCCGGTGGCATATGTTACCCGGCCGTCTCTGAAGGCGGTCACCGCATCCATGACCGTACCGCTGATATCGTTGACAACCTTGATGCCGGAGGCCTCAAGGGTGAGGAATGCTTTCGGACCGCAATAGCCTGTCAGCAGCACCTCGGCCCCTTTTTTGCTGACCATGGTGGCCGCCCCTATTCCAGCCCCTTTGAAGGCATTAACATTGCCGCTGTTGTCCACGGCTTCGAAATCCATGGTGTCGGGATCGATGATCAGGATATAGCGCGCCCGCCCGAATCGCGGATCGACCGCGCTTTCCAGCTGTGTTCCCGTTGCTGTGACCGCAATTTTCATTTTTTTTCACCTCCCGGCGCGGCAGGAATTAACGGCCGCCGCCGCCGCAGACCTGGCTTTCGTTGATTTTCGGCAGGACCCCGGCAATGAAATCCTCGATTACCGGCCTGATTTCCGCCCTTTCGGCATCATGATACACCTCGATGCCGACCTGTCTGAAGCCCATCAGCGGCCGCATGCCGATGCCGCCGACCACCAGGGCATTGACCCTGTGCGCGGCCAGCAGATTCACCGGCACCATGCAGCCGCCCTGCACGTGATCCCTGTTGGGCAGGATCGACACACCCTTGATCTCTCCGTCTTCGACATCTATACAGGTAAAGACGTCGCAGTGCCCAAAATGTCCCGCTCTTCTGCCATTCAGACCACCGTTGCCCTCGGATGGAAACGCCACTCGTATCATAGCCATCAGTTCCGTTCTCCGTCTTATCGAATTGTTGCTTTGAAATCCACGATGCCGAGAGGATTCATGGATGGTGAATGAATAATTTTGTCCCAGATCTTTTCGACCTGGACATGGAGCGCCGTCCGTTCGCCGTACTCGAAAATGTTCTTTCCTTCCACCATGGACCGGGTAAAAACCGGATCGAACGGGATCCGCCCCAGGACGGCGATATTGCGCCGGACCGCCAGTTGTTCAATGGCCTCGGTCATTTCCGGGTTGAGGTCGTACTTGTTGATGCACGCCATGCCGGGGACCTTGAAGTGGGCGGCGAGATCAACCACCCGCTCCATGTCGTGCAGGCCGGAGACGGTTGGTTCGGTCACGATGACCAGCGCTGTTGCGCCGCCGAGGGAAGCGATGACCGGGCAGCCGATCCCGGGCGGACCGTCGGTGATAATCAGGTCCTGGCCCGACTCCTCAGCCAGTTGCCGGCTCCGGCGGCGGATCAGGCTGACCAGTTTCCCGGAATTTTCTTCGGCAATGCCCAGCCGGGCATGGACCATGGGGCCGAAGCGGGTGTCCGAGATGTACCATTCGCCGCAGCGCTGCACCGGGAAATCGATGGCCTTCTCCGGGCAGAAATCCACACAAACCCCACAGCCTTCGCACCGGATTGCGTCAACCTGAAACCGGTCACTGATGCCATCAAACCGACAGAGGTCAATACAGGTGCCGCAACCGGTGCAAAGGGAGGGATTGATGACTGCCTTGCTGCCGCCCATGAAGTCGGACCGCTGCCTGATCTGCGGCTGCATCAGGAGGTGCAGGTCGGCCGCATCGACGTCCGCGTCGCAGAGAACGCTGTTTTCCGCCAACGAGGCGAAGGCCGCGGTCAGACTGGTCTTGCCTGTGCCGCCCTTGCCGCTGAGTATAATCAGTTCGCGCATTGCTTCGTCCTGCGCCACGATTTCGTGAACGCCTCAATTCTGCCGTACAGGTCGAAAAACTGCCGCCGCCATTCCGGGATCTCCTCGACCAGCACCTGACTCCGGGAATATATCTCGGCAATGCGCCGATCAAAGGGAATGGTCATCAGGATCGGCACTCTTTCCGACTCGGCATAGGCAAACACCTGCAGGTCGCCGATGTCAGCCCGGTTGATCACCAGTCCGCAGGGAATATTCAGTACCCGCACCGCCTCGACCGCCAGGCGCAGGTCATGGAGGCCGAAGGGGGTGGGCTCGGTCACCATGAGGATGAAATCCGCCCCGTTCATGGCGGCGATAACCGGACAGGAGGTCCCCGGCGGCGCATCGATGATCGTCACCAGATTCGGATCCGCCGCGGCCCTGACCTTTCTGATCAACGGCGGCGACATGGCCTCCCCGACCCGCAGCCGGCCGTTGATGAACCCGATGCCGTTGCGGTGTCCGAAGGAAATCGTGCCCAGTTCACGCCCTGTCTCGCTTATCGCCCCTTCCGGGCAGACCAGCATGCATCCCCCGCAGCTGTGACAGAGTTCCGGAAAGACAAGCACCTTTTTCCCGACCACCGTAATGGCATTGAAGCGGCAGATCTCTGCGCATTTGCCGCAGCCGGTGCATTTCTCCCCGTCGACCAGGGGGATCGGCGTCTCAACCTTTTCCGTACGGCTGATCAACGGTTTCAGGAACAGATCCGCGTTGGGCTCCTCAACGTCGCAGTCAAGCAGTTCAACCTGTTCCCCTAAGGCAAGGGCCAGGTTTGTGGCTACCGTGGTCTTGCCGGTTCCGCCCTTGCCGCTGGCCACGCTGATAATCACTGTTTTTCCGCTCCTACGGCTGCCGGCATCATCAGGCCGGTTATCTTTCCGAGTACCTCCAGCAGCTTTTCTCCATCTTTTTCAGTGGGGCGGGGAGGCAGCTGCATAAGAACGCCAAGACCCTCGGTGGCGTTATGGAACTCGTCATCCGGCAGGGAACCGACCAGTACGCTGTTGGCCAATGGATTGATGCGGACCAGCTGGCGGATAAACCGGATGCCGGCTCTGTCCGAGAGATGTCCCCCGACGATCACCAGGTCCACGGCCTTTTTGCCCTTTTCCCTCAACTGCTCGAGTCCGAGGGCGGTGCTCCCGGTATAGACAAGTTGGGTGTTGCCCGACTTGCTTAATCCTTTAGCCAGGTCGTCGAAGAGCGACCATTCATTGCCAATCAGCAGGATGTTCATTTTTCCTCTGCACACAATTCCACTTGGGCCGGGTGGACGATTCAAGGGCCCGCAACGGTTACCCCGGCGCCCCAGGCTGCCCGGGTTGCCGCCCCCGGGGCGCCTGGTAACGGTTGATCTATCCCCGGCCCCTGTTCCGGCGGCGGGCTGCGCTTTACTCGCTGCCGCCGCTGTTTTCCCCGGCCGCATTCACCCGCAATCGATCCGGTTTCCCGTTTTGGTGATCTTCCGGCAGGTGGCTGGTCAGTTCACTGCCTCGGCGGATTTTGCCACGGCAACAGATTTTTCTGTTGCAGCCGGGCATGATGAATTCGGTCCATTCAGGGTTGTCCTGAATAAGGGTTTCAAGAACCGTCCGCACGTCTCCGGCAATGAAGGGAATCACTTCGAATTCCGCGTTTTCGAGCATGATGGCCGAATCCTGGGAGACAGCGCCGCAGATAAGGACTGCGATGTTCTGGGCCCGCAACAGTTGCATAAGCTGGAAGGGGTTCTCGGGGTCGAGTTCCAGGGTCGACATTCTGCCGAGGTGTCCATTGACAAGCTCTGCTATCAGCAGGGTCCTAGCGGAATCAAAAACCGGCGACACTCGATGCCCCCAGACCGTCACGGCGATCTTTTGCACTGCGCCTTTCTGCTCCATAATCGGATATAAGCAAAAGCGATGCCTGTTCCGGCTAAAACCGCGACGATTTTGCAACAATACGGAATAATTTGGTTTTTATTTAAATGGGAAAGGGAGTGGGGAAGCATTGGAGCGTCGCTCAGTCGCACAAATGAGCAGTATTGCGACCCTCTACAGTCGCTTAAATGCAACTTTCAGGGCGAATTGGAGCGGGTCGAACGGCCGTCAACGGCCGGCAGGGCGATCTTGAATTTCCTGATCTTGCGGAAGAGGGTGCTCTTATGTATTCCCAGTTCCCGGGCAGCTGCCAGGCGGTTATAGTCGTTGCGGCGCAGTGCCTCGAGGAGGACCTCTTTTTCCGAAAGATCATGGGCCTCCCGCAATGGCGCGGGACGGGGGATGGCGGTGAGCAGGTAGGCGGGCAGGTGACTGACGCCGACTTTCCCCCTGGAGCAGAGAATGAAGGCGTGTTCGATAATATTCTCCAGCTCCCTGATATTGCCGGGATAATCGTGACGCATCAACAGCCACATGGCTTCCTCGTCGATCCCGGTCACCGCCTTGCCACGCAGCCGGTTCATCTTGTCGATGAACCGCTCCGTCAGCAGGGGGATGTCCTCCTTGCGCTCCCGCAGGGGGGGGAGCTGGAGGCGGACGATGTTGATCCGGTAGAACAGGTCCTGGCGAAATTCCCCCTGGTCCAGCAGTTCGGCAAGGTCGCGGTTGGTGGCGGCGATAATCCGTACATCGGTCCGCTGCCTGTCGACTCCGCCCAGGGGTTGAAACTCCCTTTCCTCGAGCACCCTGAGCAATTTGACCTGAAAGGCGGGGCTGATCTCGCCCACCTCGTCAAGCAGGATGGTGCCGCCGTCAGCTATGGCAAAATAACCGGGCTTGTCCTTGACCGCGTTGGTAAAGGCCCCGGCTTTGTAGCCGAACAATTCCGACTCCAGCAGGGTGTCGGGCAGGGCTCCGCAGTTGATGGCGACAAAGGGCTTGACCCGGCGGGGCGAAAGATCGTGCAGGGCCTTGGCCAGGATTTCCTTGCCGGTGCCGGTTTCCCCTTCGATCAGTACCGTACTGTCGCTTTCGGCTATTCTGGGCAGAACGGTGAAGATTTTTTTCATCAGGGGGCTGCGGGAAACCATGTCGCCCTGCTGGAAACTGGAGCGCAGCTCCCGCCGCAGCTCCTCGACCACGGTATTGTCACGGAAGGTTTCCACCCCGCCGAGAATGTCCCCCTGCTCATTCTTCAGCGGCGCCGTGGAGATCGAGATGGGGACCCGTCTTTTCTCGCTGTTGATGATATAGGTCGACGTGCTGACGTGGGTTGTGCCTTCCTTCATGGTCCGGCGCAGGACGCAGTCTCCCTCGCACATGTTGGAACGGAATACTTCCCAGCAGAAACGGCCGATTGCCTCGCGGCGGGGGGTGCCGGTGATCTCCTCGGCGGCCCTGTTAAAGGAGGTGATGCGCCATTCATGATCGACCGTGAAAACGCCGTCGGAGATGCTCTCCAGGATAATCTCAGTGGCGTTGGCGGGCAGGGCGGCTTTTTTTTTCTTCACGACGTACTGTTGATCCGTTTGGTTATGCAGCGCCGCTGCTTTGTTGTCCCGGGCTGATCCCGGTTGTCCGGGCGCCGGCTCGAGGCTGGCGGAAAAACAGCCGGGCCGGCCAGGTTATTGTCTATGAACACGTATTTTCCGCTTGATTGCAATACAAATCAGGCCGTGGGGGGGGCTTCCCGCCCTTTTCGGCTCCAAAAGCCATGATCCGTCCCCCCTCACCGGCGCTGGCAACGGCGGGATATCCGGACCGGTCAATAGGCGGGAACCAGCGAGTAGCCCCGGGCCTGATAGCCGATCAAGGAAATCCAGCCGTTGCGGACATGCTTGATGGTGGGAAGGATCGTCGCCGGATCCACTCCCATGACCTCGGCCGCGAAAATGCATATTTCCAGTTTGATGCCTTGCCGGGCCATTTCTTTGACAGTGGATTCAATCTGTTCGATATATTCCTGCTCCTCGGGCGGGAATCCCTTGACATCGGTTGAGACAAGCTTGACCGCCGGACCGATGAAGACGACGACGAATTCGGGCTGTTCGTCCGCGGCCCGGATATTGTCGTCGCTGAAGGTCTGGAGGATGAGGTCGAGTTGGATGGCCGCGCTTTTCGGCGTGCCGGCCCGGACGTCAAAGACGGTCGTGATCGAGTTGACTCCCTGTAGACCCTCATATTCCTCCGCCTGCGCGGGCAGGGCGCCAAGGAGCAGAATGAGGCCGGCCAGCAGAATGGTTCTGACTGCATCGAAGTTGGTGCGCATGGTTTTTCCTCCTGTATCCAAGGGTTGCAGGTTCCATTCGGCTTCCCCTGACCGTTTATTCCCGGGCCTCAAGCACGGTCATGCAGGGGAAGTTTTGTACCGCCGTTGGTCGGCGGGGTTTTCCATTATATCAAACCGAGCCGGTCATGGAAAATAAATACCAGGATTTCAAAGGCGATGAGCAGGATGATGATCCATTCCAACGCTGATGAATGCTGATGGCGCAGCTCTTCGGCAACCAGTCCGAGCACATCGTTGACCGTGTTCAGCTTGTGCTGGATCAGGTGCAGACGTTGTTCGAGCTCCAGGTAGCCGATGGTTTTCTGGTAGTAATGCTGGTATTCAATCCTTGTTGCCGGCCGCCGGGTTCGGTTATGCTGTCGGCCGGCCGGTTTTATCGACAAATATAATAGCATTATAACTATCAATCTGCTACCGGGGCTGCCATGCTGCGAAAAATCACTGTTCACGCTGTTCTGCTGCTGTCCATTGTTCTGTTTGCCGGCTGCGGTGCCGGGTTGCGGCCGGATGCTTCAGGCCGCGGGCCCGCCGGGCCGGTTGAGTTCATCATTCTGCAGATGAACGATATCTATGAGCTCACTCCTGTCAGCGGGGGGCGGGAAGGAGGGCTTGCCCGGGTTGCCGCGGTCAGGAAGGAACTGCTGGCCGAGAATCCCAATACCGTAACCGTTCTGGCCGGCGACCTGTTCAGTCCTTCGGCCCTCGGCAGCGCCATGGTCGACGGCAAGCCCTTGGCCGGCCGGCAGATCGTTGCCGTCATGAATCTGCTCGGCCTTGATTACGCCACCTTCGGCAACCATGAGTTTGATCTCGGGGAGCGTGACTTCCTCGACAGGCTGGCGGAATCCGGTTTCACCTGGATCTCTGCCAACGTCTTCGACCGGCACGGTCGACCGTTCGCCGGGGTGGTATGACGTCCTGCCGGCTGGGCCGCTGACCCAGTATGACATTATCCGCATTCTGCCCTTCGGCGACAAGCTGTGCGAGGCTGTCATTGACGGCTCTCTGCTGCGCCGGGTCCTGGACCAGGGCCGGAAAAACAGGGGGAGCGGCGGCTTCCTCCAGGCGGCGGGAGCGGTGCGGGACAGTCAGGGGGCATGGCTGATCAACGGCGCGCCCCTGGATGACAACCGGACCTACCGGCAGCGGTCAACAGTTTTCTCCTCTCCGGGCGGGAAGGGAACCTCGCTTTCTTTTCGCATTCCAGCCCGCTTGTCCAGGCCCAATGCCTTGAGCAGAGCGATATGCGCCGCGTCTTCGGCGACTACCTGGCCCGGAAGTACGGCCGCCACTGATCACCGCCCGGAACAGGCGCCCGGAGATATCTCGGGGGGCCGTTCAACATCCCATCAGCGGCGCCCTTTTTTTGGATATGGACCTGATTTTGACTGTTTCGCCGGGTTTGAGGTTTACGGCCTTGCGGCCGCAATCGAGAATCAGGGTGTCCTTCCGGGCGGAGACGACCTTGCAGTCGATGATTTCCGCGGCCAGGGCCGCAGTTGCGGATAGTCCCAGGGCTGCCGCCAGGAAAACGATGCCGCTGATCTTCATGGTTCCCTCCTTCTCATGGTTTCAGCCCCACCCCGGTCCGGCCCGCCGGGCACGGCTTCAGGATATGGTGTAGAGGCGCTCAACCTCTTCGGGCCCGGTGGTGCAGAGATCCAGATCCTTGAGGATGCCGTCGCCAATGCTGTATATCCACCCGTGCACGGCCAGTTCCATGCCGCTGCTCCAGGCATTCCGGACAATTGTCGTGTGGCAGATGTTGATGACCTGTTCCCGGACGTTCAGTTCGCAGAGCAGATCGAACTTTTCCTCGTCACCCGCCGTTGCCTCGAGCCGGGCGTGGTGCAGACGGCAGATGTCCCTGATATGCCGGAGCCAGTTGTCAATCAGGCCGTGCCCCCCGCCTTCCAGGGCAGCTTTGATCCCGCCGCAGCCGTAGTGGCCGCAGACGATGATATGGCGTATGCGCAGCACTTCGACGGCATACTGCAGCACCGACAGGCAGTTCAGATCGGTGTGGATGACCAGGTTGGCGATGTTGCGGTGCACGAAAATCTCGCCGGGCAGCAGATCGACGATCTGGTTGGCCGGCACCCGGCTGTCGGAGCAGCCGATCCACAGATACTCGGGTTTCTGCTGCCTTGAAAGTTTGAGAAAGAAATCCGGGTCGGCCTGCTTTATGCCCGCAGCCCAGTGCCTGTTTCGTTCAAAAAGATGGTTGAGAACCCGCATTATCGAAATCTCCTGGCTTGCCGGTGTTGCCGTTCCCGCGACAAATGTTCCTACAGCTCCCTGCGCAGGAACGGTTCGCAGGTCTATCCTATTCGGATTTGATGGGAGATGCAAGGCGAGGGTGAAGATGAAGCGGGGAGCGGGAAGGAATTTGAGGAAGCAGTCGGCAGCGTACTAGCGAAGGCAGAAACCAGAGGACGGAACATGGGTCCGCCAGGAGTTGGAGCAGCCGGCAGCAAACAGGGGTTGGATGCTTACGGGGAAAGGCAAGGGAGGAAGCAGAGAGAAGCGGTGAGGGTCATGGATTTTTTTTTGGCGGCGTTCGCAGGGCCAGGAAATAGACGGCGGCGTTGATGAGAATGACGGCGGCGCCGAGGAGAAACTGGATTTCCCGTGTTAAGGCCGCCGGATAGAGTATCGGGACAAGGTAGTGTTCGATGAAGCCGCTTGCATACCCCGCCTGGCCGGCTTTCTGCCGCAACAGGTTTTCCAGGGGGGTGAGGGGGCAGACCCAGCCCCGGAACTCGATGGCGGCCGCCCAGGCCGCCGCCGGCAAGTGGACGAAGATCCACCTCCTGCTCCATCTCGCCAGCAGGCCGCCGGTGACAACGAAGACGATAAAGAGCAGGTGGATGAGGACAACCGTGTCGGCCAGTAATGAGTAGATCATCAATATGTATTGGTGGTGTGGAGCTCTGCCAGCGTCCTCCGCTGGCCGGTGAACCGGACGAATCAGCCAGGTCCACGCCTCACCTGCTCAGGCCGAGAAGAAAAATTCCCGACCAGAGAACGGTTCTGATCCAGTTGGTCCGGACCAGCCGGTTGATGACCGCACGGTCCTTGCCCCGCCGCCGCAGTGATCGGTGACAGGGGACCGACAACAGAAGGCTGGACAACCAGACGATGCAGACGCCCCCCAGGATCAACAGGGCGGGGATGTCCCTGGCCGTCAGGAAAACCGCGGCCGCCAGCGCCAGCTGGGCCGCCATCAGGGGACCGACGATGATGCTGATCAGTAGCATGTACCGGCGGTGCCAGGTTCCGAATGCCGCTTCGGCGACATGGGTCAGGGAAGGGTAGATGATCAGCTGCACCAGCCAGATCAGCACAACCAGGCCGAAGTTGACCATGTCAAGCCATTGGTCGAGATTCACCGGCATCCTCCCTGGCCTCGGCTCGACAGGTTATCTGCTCCGGTCGCCTGCCTGCTTGATTCCCAGGCAGTAACGGTGGGGGCCCGGGGTGCCGTACGGGACGAAGGCCACCCGGTCCCCGGCCCTGATGACATGATCAAGCGGCCGGGCGACATGGTTGCAGAACACGGCTTCAATTTTGTCCAGGGGCAGTTCCAGTTCCCGGGCTATCTCCCGGGCGGTTCTGCCCCCGGGCGGCACCCGGAACTCCACGATGGCCGGCAGTCCCTTTCTGGTCCGCAGGGTATGCAGGAGGCCGAACATACGGATGACCGCCGGTTTATCAGCGGGCATGGCCAAGCAACATCGGGTGATGGTTCATGCCTGATCCTCCTTCAGGGAAAACTCTTCCACTTCAAAATGATAGAGGTCAACGTCCAGGCACCGGTTGCGGAGCGGCTCGCCGATATGCAGAACCAGTTTGACGACCTCGGCGACCTGCAGAGAGGCAATCACCGCCGGGGTGAACGACGGGTTGCCCTGATGAACTTCGATGCCCGGAAGTTCATGGTTGCGGGGGTAGAGCCGCCGCATGGTTCCGTCGCCGGGAAACTGGGTTGCCAGGCGGCCGTACCAGCCCGCGATCGCCCCATGCACCAGGGGGATGGAGCAGGCCTCGCATCTGTCCGCCAGCAGCAGCCGGGCAGGAATGGAGTCCAGCCCGTCAACGGCCACATCGACCCCCCGCAGGAGTTCATTGCCATTCTGTTCGGTAAAGGCTTCGGCCACCGGCCGGCAGGTCACAGCGGGATTGATCGTCGCGACCCGGCGGGCCGCGGCTTCCGCCTTTTTTTCACCCACCAGGTCCGGGGTGGCGAACAGCTGCCGGT
>DSAE01000019.1 GCA_011372855.1 Desulfobacteraceae bacterium | reverse complement strand
CGCCGCCCGGGCGGCGATAGGGTTGGTCAGGGCGCCCAGGCCGACGCCGACTTCGACGATGACATCGTCCTCTGCCGGAGCAGCCAAGTCGACAATCCGTTCAGCGGTATGGCGGTGGACAAGGAAATTCTGTCCCAGCTTTTTGTGGGGCGCCAGGCCGTGACGGCGCAAGGTCGTTCGTATCAGTCCGTGAGCCATTTCTTCCGCCTCAGTTGAGCAGATGTTTCTGTTGTCGTTTTCGCCTGATCGCCATGAAAAAATAATAGGAAAAAAAGTAGCTCAGCAGCGCAGCGGGCAGTCCCAGAAGGAAGCCCCCGGTCAGCATGACGGCGATGGCGTCGATGCCGAGATGACTGACTGCCCTGAGGCTGTCCATGAACCCTTGGTTGGCCAGTACATGCAATACCTCCTCTATCCTTCCCCAGGTCAGGCGCCCGGGCAGAACGAAATTGCCTGTCAGCCAGCACAGGTAGTACAGGGGAACCAGGGTCAGGGGGTTGCTGACGATGGTTGCCGAGATGAGCGCGGCTACGGTGCTGACCCGCATGAGCAGGGTGAAGCCGATGATGGCAATCGTATGCAGCGGCATGGTCGGCGATATGCCGATGAAAACACCGATCGCCACGCCCATGGCAAGACCCTGGGGGTTGCCGCGCAGGCGCACGAATTTCAGAATGTAGTATTTTATGGTTCTTTGCAGGGTGTATAAAACACGCATGTTCAATGCAGACGAGGTCTGGAATAGACATCGGTGTCGGGGGTGATGCCGCCTCCGAGCCGGTAATGGTGAAAACCGGCCAGCCCGATCATGGCGGCATTGTCGGTGCAATACCAGGGAGGGGGGACAAACAGCCGCAGGTTCGCGGCTGCGCAGCGCTCATGCATGACTTCCCTGAGCCTGGCATTGGCGGCAACGCCGCCGGCCAGGACTATGCGGTCCAAACCGGTCCGTTCCGCCGCCTTGAGTGTTTTCCCGGCCAGGACATCGACCACCGCCTCCTGGAAGGAGGCACAGAGGTCGGCGACGGGCAGGGGGCGCTGCTGCCGTCGGAAATAACCGACCTGGTTGACCACGGAGGTCTTCAGGCCGCTGAAACTGAAATCAAGGCTGTCGGGGTCGAGCCAGGCCCGGGGAAAGTCGAACGCGTCGGCGGCGCCCCGTCCCGCGGTTTGACTGACCACCGGGCCGCCCGGATATCCGAGATCGAGCAGTTTGGCCACCTTGTCGAAGGCCTCTCCGGCCGCGTCGTCACGGGTCCGGCCAAGACAGTCAAAGGAGGTATAGTCCCTGACCCGGTACAGGGATGTATTGCCCCCGGAGACGACAAGGGCCACATAGGGAAATTCCGGCTGCTGTTCGGCGAGAAAGGGAGAAAGCAGGTGACCGGCCATGTGGTCAACCCCGACACAGGGGACGTTCAGGACCATGGCCAGCCCTTTGGCAAAAGTAAACCCGACGAGCAGAGACCCGATAAGGCCGGGACCCCGCGTGGCGGCGATGACATCGATGTTTCCGAGGGAGACATCGGCCTGCCGGAGAGCCTCCTCGACCACGGGCCAGATGGCTTCGATATGTCTGCGGGAGGCGAGTTCCGGAACGATTCCTCCGTATCGGCCGTGAATGTCGAACTGGCTGCTGACGACGGAAGAGAGTACGGTCCGGTCGTTTTTGAGAACCGCCGCCGCGGTATCGTCACAGGAGCTTTCAATGGCCAGAATCAGCATAGTTGTCCTTCATGCACCAGTCAGGCAACAGGGGTACGAGCCGGTCTCGATACAAGAACAGGGGCAAGGGTGGAAACATAGACAATATACGGGATGACCGGATAAATAACAACCCGTGTGTCGGAAAACCGGGCAAGGAAAAAATTGTCGGTTATTGGTCGTCAGCGGGCCGTACAGGGAGGTCCGGACCGAGTGCCCTGCTCCCCCCAGGACAGACGCGGACGTGTTCAGCCGTGCAGCTACGGCTCGATATCCTCGGCTTGGGGATAGGAGCCCAGCCATTCGAAATAGGCGCAGGTCCGCCGGAGGATGTTGGCTGCCTCCTCGATGACCGGATCCTCGATGTGGCCGATCATATCCAGGAAAAAAAGATAGGTCCACTGTTTGCCCTTCACGGGCCGTGATTCGATTTTGGCCAGGTTGATGTTCTTGGACGAGAGGATGGTCAGCACCTCATTGAGGGCGCCGGGCCGGTCAACGAGGCCGAGCAGGAGGGATGTCTTGTCATTGCCGCTCCTGTTGGGTGATTTACGGCCGATGACCAGGAAACGGGTGGTGTTGCCCTGGTAATCCTCAATGCCCTTGACCACCACCTGCAGCGCATAGGTCTTAATGGCCAGGGAACTGGCAATGGCCCCGATGTTAGGGTTGTTGGCGGCCATCTGGGCGGCGGCCCCGGTGGAAAAGACCGGCAGGGTCGGAATGTTCGGCATGTTCTTGCGCAGCCACTTCCTGCACTGGGCCAGGGGCTGGGCATGGGAGGCGACGGTCTGGATGTCCTCGATGTTGCCGGAACGGCAGACCAGGTTGTGGGATATGGGCAGTTGGATTTCTCCGCAGATTTTCACGTTGTACTTCATGAAGGAGTCGAGGGTGGAAAAAACCGCGCCCTCGATGGAATTTTCCACCGGCACGATACCGTAGGCTGTCCGGCCCTTTTCCACCTCGCGAAACACTTCATCGATGGATTCCATCGGCTTGTAGGTGGCGGACTGGCCGAAGTATTCAACCCCGGCCAGATGAGTGAAGGTGGCCTCGGGGCCGAGGTAGGCAACCTCGATATTTTTCTGGGACAGGCGGCAGGTGGTAATGATTTCATGGAAGATTGAATACAGGGAATTTTCAGGGAAAACCCCGTTGTTGTCCCGCAGCAGCCGGCTGAAAATCTCTCGCTCCCGCAGGGGGTCCCACTTGGCCCGGCTCGAGGCGTCCTTCAGGCGGCCGATTTCCAGGGCGCATTCAAGGCGCTCCTTCAGCAGCCGCAGGATATTGTCGTCGATGGCATCGATTCGCTTTCGTACTTCAATGATTGTCGGTTTTTCTGTCATGTCGGGAGGCCGAGTTCGTCCATACCAGCCTGGGTATATCCGGGAATTGTCTTGGTTGTCATTGCTGCGCCCCGTCGGAGCAAAACGTAAAATCAGGAGACTGCCGGGCTGTTCCGCCGCCCGGGCATTTTCCAAGGTATCCGGATATGTAAAGCATTTTCGGTGAGAAGCAAAGAAAAAATTGAAATGTCTTGCGCTCGTCTTCGTTTGCAATAATATACGCCGGTCGGAAGCGCGGGAAGCGGCGTCTGCAAATTTATACGGAATCCCTGGGAAAAAATGAGCAAATTCAAGGTCAACAAGAGCTACGCGGAAATCAATGCCCGGATCAAAGCGGGAGAGGCGGTGGTGGTCAATGCCGAGGAGATGATCGATATCGTCGGAAAAAAAGGACCGGTCGAGGCTGCCCGCAAGGTGGATGTCGTGACCACCGGGACCTTTTCCACCATGTGCTCCTCGGGTGCCTTTTTCAATTTCCCCCAGACAACGCCGACCATCAAGGCCGGCAAGGTCTGGATCAACAAGGTGCCGGCCTATGGCGGCCTGGCCGCCGTCGATTTTTATCTCGGGGCCACCGAACTCGCCGAGGATGATCCGCAGAACAAGATCTATCCCGGTGAATTCCGCTATGGCGGAGGGCACATTATCGAGGACCTGGTGGCCGGCAAAAAGGTGTTTCTCGAGGCCAAGGCCTATCAGACGGACTGCTATGCCAACAGAAAATGCAAGATGGAGCTGACCCTGGCCGATTTCGGACATGCTTTGCTCTGCAATCCCCGCAACGCCTACCAGAACTACAACTGCGCCGTCAATCTGTCCGACAGGACCGTCTACACCTACATGGGCATGCTGAAACCCCACTGCCGCAATGCCAATTACTGCAGCGCCGGGGAGCTCAGTCCCCTGCTCAACGATCCCTATTATCGGACCATCGGCCTGGGCACGAGGATTTTCCTCGGCGGCGGCATCGGCTACGTGACCTGGCACGGTACCCAGCACAATCCGGACGTGCCCAGGAGTCCCAAAGGTACGCCCCGCCGGCCATCGGGGACGCTCATGGTTCAAGGCGACCTGAAGCAGATGACCCCTCAGTGGCTGCGCGGCGTCAGTCTGCAGGGCTACGGATGTTCACTGGCGGTCGGCCTGGGTGTGCCGATACCGATCCTCGACGAGGAAATGGCCCTCTTTACGGGCGTCGCCGACGCTGACATCATTACCCAGGTCGTTGATTACGGGCATGATTACACCAACCGCGTGCACAGAAACTACGGTGAAGTCAGTTATGCGCAGCTCCGGTCGGGCGAAATAGAGGTGGCCGGCAGGAAGGTGCCCGCTTTTCCCCTGTCGAGCCGCGTAAAGGCCCTTGAGATTGCCGAAACCCTGAAAGGCTGGATCCTGGACCGGAAATTTGAACTGGGCCAGCCGGTCGCCCGCTTCCCCTCGGTGGATTATTCCAGGGATGTCGAGGAGTAACCGTTTGCTGGTCCCGACTGAGCAATGAAGCTGCACGACAAGCAAAAAAACGCCGGCCGCATCCTTGATCAGTACGGGAAGGTTGCCATCGCCTTTTCCGGCGGCGCCGACAGCTCGCTCCTGCTGAAGCTGGCACTGGACATATTGGGTCCGGATCGCGTCCTGGTTCTGACCGCCCGGTCATGCCTGGTCAAGCCGGCGGATACCCGACGGGCGGCAGACTGGTTTATCCGCCATGCCGTCTCTCCCACCCCTGTTCACGAATTTGTCGATCTCCAGCCCCTGCTCTGGGACGACTTCGTCCGCAATCCCGAGCACCGCTGCTACCTCTGCAAATCCAGAATATATACTATTTTTTGCGAAATTACCCGCGGGAGAGGTTTTGCCGTCCTGGCCGACGGCACTAATGCTGACGACATGAACAGTGCCAGGCCGGGACTCAGGGCGATACGTGAACTGGGGATCGAGACTCCCCTGGCGGCGGCCGGTCTGACCAAGGACGAGGTGCGGGAGTTGAGCCGGCAATTGGGACTGGAAACATGGAATCAGCCCTCGGCGTCCTGTCTGGCAACCAGATTGCCGACCGGGCTGCCCGTCACCGCCGATCGCCTGGAACGGGTTGCCGGGATGGAGAAGTATCTGGACGATGCAGGTTTTTCGGGGTGCCGGGTCAGGCTTGACAAGCATGATGCCGCCAGGGTCCTGATCCAGGTGCAAAGAAAAGATCTGCCGCGCATCGCCGCAAGCCCGCAACGCGATTATCTTATTGATTTTTTGAATAATATGCACATAACCAGTGTTGCTCTTGATTTGAGGGGAAGATGAAGGCGACCGGTTCGACATCTAAAAATAGATCTTAAAATCGGCTAAAAGCAAGCACTGCAGGGGAAAAAAAGGTATTTTTTCCTTTGACAAAGGATTTTGTATCGGATTAAATCACAGCAATGAAGAGAGGTTGTGAATCAGGGTCCACCTGATGCGCCTTAAGAGGAGCCTTAGCGGGCAAGATGAAAAAATTGGGAGGGAAGCATGAACAAGAAGGAATTGGTTGAAGCTATGGCAGGTGCGGCCGACATTAGCAAGGCTGCTGCGGAAAAGGCACTGAACGGCATGCTGATGTCCGTGACCAAGGCGCTCTCCAAAGGCGACAAGGTTACTCTTGTTGGTTTTGGTACTTTTTCCGTGGTCAAGCGCGCCAAGCGTAAAGCCAAGAATCCCCGTACCGGCGCAATGATCAACATCCCGGCCAAAAAAGTCGCGAAGTTCAAGCCGGGCAGCAAGCTCGCCGACGCTGTAAAAAAATAATTTTTACAGACAAGTTTCTCAAAAAACAGCTGGCATTTTTGTCGGCTGTTTTTTATTTTATAAGGATGCGGTCGGGAAGTGGCTCAGTCTGGTAGAGCACAGCGTTCGGGACGCTGGGGTCGGAGGTTCGAATCCTCTCTTCCCGACCATTTCAAATGCCAGGCAATTTTAAACTTCAATCTGTTTCCTCCGCCCCGCCCAATACCCTTCCCGTACATCCTGTGCCGTTCCTACAGCCGCCTGCCAAATTCTCTCCAGCCTCCCAGCCTGAAGCCTGATCAAAGCGGCTGACATGCAGCTGCGATATCCTCCTCAATCGTCGCCGCCGGCGCGGGGTGGGGCATTGCCAACCGCCGACTTTACCTGCACAGCCGGGTGCCTCAACATGTTCTTCTCCCCGTTCGTCCCCGTTGCCCGGATTACCCGGTCTTCTGTCCCCGGGCTTTCGGCTTCAGATACCGTTGACATGGGGAAGGGAAAAACCATATAATTTTTTCAGGGAATATCGAAGCAACAGGGTCATGGTTTGGGGCGGCGCGGCGCGCTCCGTCAACACCGGGGTGAGGTTGTCAATGTCTTTTCTGCGGGAAAATAGTTGGAGTGGTTTTTGTGCCGCTGTTGACAGGGTGCGGCGCTGGGTCGTTTGGTACACTGTCGCGGCTGTCATGGTGGTGCCGCCGGCCGGCGCTTCGGCCGCGGATTCACCGGGCCCGCCTGATGGGCCCGCCTCGGCGTATCCGGGATACCAGGGGGACGGGGCAGGTTTCGAACCCTCGTCCCAGTGCAGCATCTGCCATGAAAACATCCATGCCCAGTTCAGTGAGTCCATGCATGCCAAATCATACGAAAATCCATTTTTCAGGGCGGCTTTTTTCAAGGTGCTGCTGCCGCGGCACAGGGAGGACAGGACCCTGACCGGGGAGGCGGCCGGATGCATTGCCTGTCATGCGCCGGTCATGTACACGCAGATGAAAGGCAAAACGGTCTCGATTAAGAGCGACGGCCCTGACCTTGGAGGGGTCGAATGCGATTTCTGCCATCGCATCAGCGGCTACAAAGGGGAAGAGCCCGGCAGCGCGAACTATGTCGCCGAACCGGGGAGACAGAAGTTCGGCCCGTTTGCCCAGACCTCGGACTGGCATCATGTCTATTCCGAACTGCAGACCAGGAGTGAAATCTGCGGGATCTGCCACAACAGGACCAACCGTCATGGGCTGGAGATCATTTCCACCTACACTGAATGGCGGGAGAGCAGGTACGCAAAGCACGATATTCAGTGCCAGGACTGCCATATGACGGTACAGGGCTTCCTGACCGCCGGCAAACCGGTCTATGCGTCGGGCCGGGCATCACAAAACGTTCTGACCTTTTCACCGGAACGGGAAAGACTGTAAACCCATCGGTTCCCGGGAGCTCATTCTGCATCCCAGGTCAAGGGGGCCATTCAGCTGGAGATCAGGGCCGACAAGGACGTGCTGACCGCCGGAGAGGAAATTGAGGTCAACGTGATCGTGGATAATTCCAAGACGGGCCATAAAATGCCCACCGGCAGCGCAGAGTTCAGGTTTCTCTATCTGGATTTCACGGCCGAAATCAACGACCGGGTCATTCCACTGGCGGTCGAATCGTTCAGTGAGGAAATGTTTGATGTTTCCGGCCGGGGAAGGTTTGACGCCGACATCCTCACCGCTGATTTTCCCGACGGGAAACGGCTGTACCGGGCCATTTGCGTGGATCCCGAGGGACGCCAGACCCTTTTTTCATTTGATGCCGAGCGCATTGTCTTTGACAACCGGCTGCAGGCCGACGAGATCAGGAAGGAGATTTTTCTGCTGCAGGTGCCGGATAACGCCGGCCAGACGGTTTCCCTGACGGCGAAATTATATTACAAGCGCTATCCGGACTCGATTGCAGCCCGGTTGGGCCTGGACAGGGCCAAGGAAGTGGAACTGGCAAGCGCCACGAAAAGGATCGCGGTTGCCGGGGCCGACGATTGAGCGGGACAGGGCGGACCTCCGGCCCCGGCTTCGCTTCCTTTCCTGCCATAATTTTCCTGTTTTCCCTTTTCCTCTTCTTTTCTGAAAGCCGCAGGACATGCTCACCGCGCCCTGCAAGGTCGAGGCCGCAGCAATTTTTCTCCACCTTTGCAAAAGATGATTATCATTATCGATATGAAACGGACAGGAAAAATAGGTCTGCTCTTCAGTGTAAAAGGAGTCTGGTCATGTCATTCATCGCTTTGTCGGCATTGGTTGTTCTGCTGTCGGCCTCCACGGCTGCCTCTGCGCAGGCGGCAGGGAGGAGGACCGCGATATTCGCCGGCGGCTGCTTCTGGTGTATGGAACCGCCTTTCGAGCAGCTCGACGGGGTTGTTGAAGTGACCGCGGGGTATACGGGAGGCAAGACGGAAAAACCAACTTACGAAGAGGTCGGCTCCGGGACCACCGCCCATTATGAAGCGGTGCGGGTGGTTTACGATCCGGCGCGGGTATCCTACGAGCAACTGCTCGATGTCTTCTGGCGGCAGGTAGATCCGACCGACCCGGGCGGTCAGTTCGCCGACCGGGGTTCGCCGTATCACACCGCCATTTTCTACCTGGATGAAGAGCAGCGGTTGGCGGCCGAGGAATCAAAAAAGAAGCTGGATGAGTCCGGCATGTTCGGCAGACCTGTGGTCACGGCCATTCTGCCGGCGGCTCCTTTTTATCCGGCCGAGGAGTACCACCAGGACTACGCCCACAAAAATGCCCTGCACTATTCCAGGTATAAAACCGGTTCGGGGCGGGAGGCCTTCCTGAAAAAGACCTGGCAGGAAAAGAGTCGGGAGGGCGGGGTAAAGGGCTATGTCAGGCCCGGCGACGACGAACTGCGCAAGACCCTGACGCCGCTGCAGTACAAAGTGACCCGTGAGGAAGGCACGGAACCGCCTTTCCGGAACGCGTACTGGGACAACAAGCAGCCCGGAATATATGTGGATGTCATCTCTGGGGAGCCGCTTTTTTCATCCCTGGACAAGTACGATTCCGGCACCGGCTGGCCCAGCTTCTCCCGGCCGATCAATGACCAAAGCATCGTCGAGAAAAAGGATTACCGGCTTTTCAGCGTGCGCATCGAAGTCCGGAGCAGGCTGGCGGATTCCCACCTGGGCCATGTCTTCAACGACGGGCCGCCGCCCACGGGACTTCGCTACTGCATCAATTCGGCCGCGCTCCGTTTCGTGCCCCTGCAAAAAATGGAAGAGGAGGGGTACGGCGTATTCCTGCAGCTCTTTGGCGAGGAAAAGAATCAGGATTACGGGACCGACTGATTCCTGCCGGCTTCCTCCGGATTCCTGTTATAGCGGCTCAAAACGCCGTAGAGCATGTCGGGCAGATCGTTTTTCTGGCGGGAGGACCGCTGGATCTGCTTGAGGCATTTGGACATGGTCAACGGTTCATGCAGGAATATATGCCTGAGGATCAGGGAGATGAGCCGGGTAATGGTGGTGAGATTGGAAATCCTCGATTGCAGTTCATGGTTCCGGTCAAAGGCGGTGGAGGCGAACACCTCGACCGGGTTGCCGTTGATCTCGCTGACCGAAAGATACCATTTGTTGTCTTCCCGGTCCACGGTCCGGTAGCGTTTGCCGTCCAGAACGTCCGGCAATTCCATCGGTTCGGCGGAAGAAATTCTTTCCGCGTGGAGCAGGATCGGCTCGTCCTGGTAAAGGGGCCAGATCTTCCGGACCAGATCAGGATGATTCCTGACACATGAAATCACCGTGCGGCAGGTTGAGCAGGCCTCAACGCCGCCGGTTTTTCGGGTCTTTCTGATTGCGCCGCATATCTCGCAGCAACTGTCATTGTTCTTTTCCGGCACGACGCCCCTCCTGTTATTTTGTCATACGATGCGCAGCCAGGTTGTCTTTCGTTCCTCGAAAGAGTACAATCTGAAAGTAATCAACCATACCCCGAGGCACGGGTAAAAGTCAATGTGATCAAAAGGATTGCCGGGGTGGGACTGTCTGTTATCCGGCGGAAGCGAATAGACATGGAATAGACATGGACGACGAAAATACCGAAAACAAAAGTCTGCTGCTCGTATTTACCGGCAACGGCAAGGGCAAGACCACCTCCGCCCTCGGTCTCGCCTTCAGGGCCATTGGCCATGGACTGCCGGTCTGCATGGTTCAGTTCATCAAGGGGAACTGGCGCTATGGCGAGCTTGAGGCCGCCAAGCAGTTCGCCCATCTTCTCGATGTGCACGTGATGGGGAGGGGATTCACCTGGCAGTCCGATGACCTGCGCAAGGATATCGAGGCCGCCCGGGCGGCCTGGCACTTCGCCGTCAAAATCATCGAGGAGGGTCGATACCACCTGCTGATTCTGGACGAGCTGACCTACCTGGTCACCTACGGCATGATAGACGAACAGACTGTGCTGCGGGGATTGGCTGCCCGGCCGGACACCATGCATGTGGTTGTGACCGGAAGGGGAGCCACTTCAGGGCTGATCGAGGCCGCCGACCTGGTCACCGAAATGCGTGACGTAAAACATCATTATGCGGCCGGCATCATGGCCAGGAAAGGCATTGAATTCTGAGCAGGCCGAACCCCGGGAGAGAAAAATCTCAATGACGGCTCGCTGAGCGGGGGAAGAGGTCCACTTTTTTGTCTGCCCGGCCTCCGCGGCGGTTGTTTCTCCCCTCATTTCGACAATACTGTTCTTTGCCCTTGCAACTTTCCGCCTGGTTGGTATTATTTTCAGTTTTGCTACCCATTTATGAACGCACGACTATTTATCTGTCCGGGAGAGAAGCATCATGGATTACCGTGATACCCTGAACCTGCCGCAAACCAAGTTTAAAATGAAGGCCAATCTGACCCAGAAAGAGCCGGCCATGCTGAAGCGCTGGGACAAAGAGGGTCTGTACCGGAAGCTCCAGGAGGCCTCCGCCGGCAGCCCCCTCTTTGTGCTGCATGACGGGCCTCCCTATGCCAACGGCCATATTCACCTGGGCACGGCCTTCAATAAGGTGCTCAAGGATATAATTCTAAAAGCTCGGCGGATGGCGGGTTTCAACGCCCCCTATATTCCCGGCTGGGACTGTCACGGCCTGCCCATCGAACATAACGTGGACAGGGACCTGGGAGAAAAAAAGGAGCAGATCCCCACCCTTGCCAAGCGGGGCGCCTGCCGCAAGTATGCCGAAAAGTGGATCAAGATTCAGAAGGAGGAGTTCAGGCGGCTGGGAGTGCTGGGAGACTGGGATGATCCCTACCTGACCATGAACTACGCCTATGAGGCGGCCATTGCCAGGGAATTCAACAGGTTCCTGCTGTCGGGCTCCGTTGTCCGTTCCAAGAAGCCGGTGTACTGGTGCTCGACCTGCGGCACGGCCCTGGCCGAGGCCGAAGTGGAATATCATGACCATACCTCCCCGTCCATCTACGTCAAGTTCCCGGTTGCCGACGATTTGTCCGATATCGCCCCGGAACTGGCCGGCCGCAGGGTCAGTGTTCTGATCTGGACGACCACTCCCTGGACCCTGCCGGCCAACCTGGCCGTGGCCTTCCATCCCGATTTTGTCTACGCGGCGGTGGAAGTGGGGGACGAGGTGTGGATCCTTGCCAAAGACCTGGTCGAACGTTGCATGGGCGAGTTCGGGATTGAAGGTTATTCGATCCTGGCGACGTTTTCCGCGGCCGGCCTGGAGGGAAGAAAGTGCCGCCATCCTTTCATGGACCGGAACTCGCTGATGGTGCTGGCGGATTATGTCACCATTGACAGCGGCACGGGGTGCGTGCACACCGCCCCCGGTCACGGAGCCGAGGACTACCTCACCGGTCTGCGCTACGGCCTGGAGATCCTGTCGCCGGTCGATGATCGGGGCATGTTCACCGAAGAGGCCGGCAGGTACAGGGGCATGCAGATCCCCAAGGTCAACGGGGTTATCAACGAGGATATGCGCAGCGCCGGTTCCCTGGTGCATGAGGCCTCGGTCAGCCACAGTTATCCCCATTGCTGGAGATGCAAGAAGCCCGTAATCTACCGGGCCACGGAGCAATGGTTCATATCCATGCAGGAAAACGGCCTGCGGGACAAGGCGCTGGCCGCCATCAGGGAAGTGAGCTGGACGCCGGCGTGGGGAATGCAGCGCATTTACAGCATGGTGGAGAACCGGCCGGACTGGTGCCTTTCCAGGCAGCGGTCCTGGGGCGTGCCGCTGACGGTGCTCATCTGTGCGGAGTGCGGGGAAATACTGCGCGATGCCGGGGTGTGCGCGAAAATCGAAGAGATCTTCGCCGCCGAGGGGGCCGATGCCTGGTTCAAGCGGGAGGCCGGGGATTTCCTGCTGCCCGGGACTGTCTGTGGAGGCTGCGCTTCCCGCAACTTCAGGAAGGAGAACGACATCCTCGATGTCTGGTTTGATTCCGGGGTGAGCTACGCCGCCGTCTGCGAGGAACGGAGCGAACTTGCCTCGCCCGCCGACCTGTACCTCGAGGGGAGCGATCAGCATCGCGGCTGGTTTCAGAGCTCGCTGCTCTGTTCGGTGGGAACGCGCGGCAGGGCCCCCTATAAGGGCGTGCTGACCCATGGCTACGTGGTCGACGGCCAGGGCAAGAAGATGTCCAAGAGTATCGGCAACGTTGTCGCCCCCCAGGAAGTGATTGACAAGTACGGCGCCGAAATCCTCCGGTTGTGGGTGGCGAGCGAGGATTACCGCGACGATGTCAAGGTGTCGGATGAAATTCTCCGCCATGTGTCGGATGCGTATCGCAAAATGCGGAATACGATCCGCTTTATGCTGAGCAATCTCTACGATTTTGACCCGGCCCGCGACGCGGTGGCCTTCGACCGGATGCCGGAACTCGACCGCTGGGCCCTGGCGGGCTACGCGCGAATGGTCAACAGGGTGGTCGACAGCTACATGAAATATGAATTTCACACCGTCTATCACAGCCTGCACAATTTCTGCGTCACGACCATGTCGAGCCTGTATCTTGACATCCTCAAGGACCGTCTGTACGTTTCCGCCCCGGATTCGGTCGACCGGCGGTCGGCGCAAACCGTGATCCACCGCATCGCCGACGGACTGCTCCGCCTCATGACTCCGATCCTCAGCTTCACCATGGCCGAGGCCTGGGAGCACCTCCATGCCGACGGCGCCGAGCTGCCGGCCGAAAAGTCCATCTTTTTCGCTTCCTTCCCGGAAACGGGCGACATCCCCATTGAGGAAGAGTTTTTTGCCTCCTGGGATCGTCTTCTTGCCATCCGCGGGGAAATAACCAGGGTTCTGGAAGCGGCCCGCCAGGCGAAAGTCATCGGCCTGTCGCTGGACGCGGAAGTCCTCGTCCAGGCTGGCGGGAAGACCGCCGAATTTCTCGCGGACAAGTGGGACCTGCTGCGGGAGATCTGCATTGTCTCCAGCCTGCGGCAGGTTGAAGGTTTTGAGGAAGGCGCGGTGACCGATGTGGTCCCGGCCGAGAATGTGCCGGAACTGAATATAGCCATACTGCCCGCCGCCGGCACCAAGTGTGCGCGGTGCTGGACCATTGCCGACTCGGTGGGGAAAGAGGAGGACCACCCGTCGGTCTGCCGCCGCTGCGCTGACGTTGTGCGCTCCCTTACCGTCTGAGCGGATTCGCCCATGTGGTTTGCTGCCCTCATTCTCCTGGTTGTCGTTCTCGACCAGGCGAGCAAGTTCTGGATTGCCGGTCGTTTTTCGATGTATGAATCCGTGCCGGTGGTGCCGGGCTTTTTTAACCTCACCTACCTGACCAACACCGGGGCCGCTTTCGGTTTTCTGGCCGGGCAACCCTCGGTCTGGCGGCAGGCGTTTTTTATCGTCGTTGCCGTTACGGCGCTGGTGGTCATAGGCTTTCTGTACCGCCGGCTGAGAAAGACATCGGCCTGGTATGTGACCGCTCTTGGACTTATTGGAGGCGGGGTGGCGGGCAACCTGATTGATCGGGTGCGCCTGGGGTCGGTGATCGATTTTCTCGACGTGTATGTTGGCAGGCATCACTGGCCGGCGTTCAACCTGGCCGATTCGGCCATAACGGTCGGTGTGGGAATCTTCCTGGTCTACAACCTCTTTTTTGACAGGCAGGGGTAAGTCGGAAACCACAGGGGAAGACGGAGCCCGGCTGACGCCGGGAGTTGTCAGTTTGCGGTTGGCAGCTTCGGGCGTGAAGAAGCCTGCCGGCCTGCCGGCTTGTCGGTGCAGATCGATCCCCGATGGGTTCAGGGTTGACGCAACAACGAAGGAGAAGCAGTATCGGAATCGAAAAGCCATGACTGCAGGGCAACCGGTACGACGAGGTGAATTATGAAAAAGGCAGCTGTTCTTTTCCCCGGGCAGGGGTCGCAGTATCTCGGCATGGGCAGGGAGTTTCTGGAATTGGATGGGGCCGCCCGTGATCTGATGGAAAAGGCGGAAAAACAAAGCGGCGTGGGGCTGACGAAATTGTGCCTCGACGGACCCATGGAGGAACTGACCAGGGTCCTTCATCTTCAGCCCGCCATCACCACGGTAAACCTGATCTGCTGGCAGGCCCTGGTCAGGGCGCTGCCCGATTTCCGGCCGGCCTTTTTTGCCGGCCACAGTCTGGGGGAGTATAGTGCCCTGTGCGCGGCCGGGGTGGTCAGTCCGCGGGACTGCCTGGCCCTGGTCACCCGCCGCGGCGAGCTTATGGAGAGGGAAGGAGCGAAACGTCCCGGAGGGATGCGGGCGGTGCTGGGCCTGACCGTAGATGAAGTCGAATCCCTGCTCGAGGATTTTACCGGCGGCATGGTTGTCATCGCCAACCACAATTCCGAACGGCAGGTTGTGATTTCCGGGGATCTGGTCGGACTCGGGGGATTCAGCGACGTCTGCAGCAGGAATGGGGCCAGGATCGTGCCGCTCAACGTCAGCGCCCCCAATCACAGCCCCCTGCTGGGGGGGGCGGTTGAAGATCTTGCCGCTGTCCTGCGCGACATTGATTTCAACAGGCCGTCCGTTCCGGTCGTTTTCAATGTCACGGCGGAAAGGGAAGAGGATCCCGCAGCCATCCGGTCGATCATGGCCCGGCAGATCG
>DSAE01000257.1 GCA_011372855.1 Desulfobacteraceae bacterium | reverse complement strand
TCAAAGACAAAGGCCCGCTCCCGGTCAAAAAGCCGGTTGATGCACCCGACCATGGCCGAAGTCGACCGGTAGTTGGTGGCCATGGTAAAGCGGGCCTGCTCCGGGGTGTCGTGGCGGGCGCGCAGGTAGGCGAAAATGTCGGCGCCGCGGAACGCATAGATGGACTGCTTGGGATCGCCGATCAGAATAAGGTTGGGAGCGGGCGGACGGCCGAACAGGGTGTCGAGGATGTGATACTGGAGGGGATCGGTATCCTGGAACTCGTCGACCATGGCGATGGCGAACCGGCTTCTGACGCGATGGATCAGGGCTCCGCCGACGGGCCCGTCGAGCGCCGCCGCGAAACGGGTCAACAGATCGTCAAAATACATGCGGTCCAGGGCCTGCTTCCGCCGGTCCAGCTCCGCCCGCAGATAGCGGTCGGCCTCGGCGATGATGTGCGCCCTGACCGTCCGGTTGAACGCCTGAAGCCCCAGGTAGAATTCCTCGAAAAGCTTGAAGAACGGATGGGAGGGGATGATTCTCCGACCCTTCAGCTTTCCCGCCATCACGCAGGCGGCAAGCCGGTCAACGCCTGGCGGCAGGAGCCGGGGCATCCGCTCCGCGGCGGCCAGGTTCCGCATACCGGCCAGGGCCTCGGCCAGGGGCTCCGGCCCATACCCGTCCCTGGCCCGGCTCAGGCACGGATCATGACGCAGCACCTCCGTTACCTCTTCCTCCTGCGCCCGCCAGCTTTCCCGGACCCGGTCAAAGGCCTCCCGGACCTTTTCCCGGTCCGCCGCCACCTGGGCGGCGGAGACGGCAGGGACAAAAACGACCTCGGACCGGGTCAGAACCCCCTGCAGGGTCGCGGCCAACTGCTCCGGCCCCTGCCAAACGTCCAGGACCCAGGAGGCTTCCTCCGGCGGGACGGAGTAAAATTGCCGCCGCCAGAAATCCTCGATGATCCGGCTGCGCAGGATCTGTTCGCTTTCGATGAACTCCGCCGCGAAAGGGGCGCCGGATTCAAAGGCATTGTCCTGCAGCATCCGCTGGCAGAAACCGTGGATCGTGTAGATCGCGGCCTCGTCCATGCGACGCAGTGCATCCCGCAGGCGGCTCCCGGTCCCGGCGGGGTCGGGCAGGAACGGGGCCGGTTCGTCCCCCGCAGCCGCCGGACGTTCTTTCCCTTCGACAAGGTCCAGCATATCCCGCAGCCTGTCCCGGATCCGCCCCCGCAGTTCCTCGGTGGCCGAGGTGGTGAAGGTCACCACCAGAATTTCATCGACCTCCAGCCGCCGTTCAAGGATCAGGCGGGCGTACAGCAGGGCGATGGAGTACGTCTTGCCGGTGCCGGCGCTCGCTTCGATCAACTGCCGGCCGCTGAGGGGGATTGTCGAAGGGTCGAAGGGCTGCATCACTTCCTCGCGGCGGAAAAAAGGGGACCGTACACCGCGGCCGCCAATTCCCGGAAACGTACATCCAGGGGATCCCTGCCCCGCAGCCCGATCCGGTAGGCGGCATCCTCGCTTTCCCCCCGCTTCCATCCGGTGCCGTACCAGCACTGTTCCGCAGCCCTGTCTTTCCGAGGCTCTCCGGCCGCGCACCAGGCAAGGCTGGTCTCGGGGAAAAAGTGCAGCGGCTCACGCAGGCCCTGCCAGTACAGATCGAGCAGGCGGCGCAGTTCGTTCAGGGGATCGTGGACCGGTTCAAGGATGAAGGTGGTGTCGGCGGCCACATGGGTGCTTGTCGGATTGCAGCCCTTTCCGGCCCGGGCGTTCAGGAGCAGATGGTCAATCCACAGCCGCAGACGGTCTTTTCCTTTAACCGCGGCGGGACGGAACCGAACACATCCGGCCGCGTACAGGCCGTCCAGCCACCCCGTGAGCCTGAATTCCCCGATCCTGAGATCCACTTCCATGGGGGGTTTGGGGTCGGCCAGGAGCCCGGCCAACCGGGCCTCCATCTCTCCGGCCTCCCTGTCCAGGTCCCGGCAGGCAAGGATCCCGAACCCCCCGTGGGGCAGCTCCCCCGACGCCAGCAGGCGCCGGCACCGATCCTCGGCCTCCGACCCGGCCAGCCGCTCCTCGAGCAGTCCGGCGACCAGCCGGTACCGGTCAAGACCGTCGGTGACAAAGGGTTCGGTTTCCGGCAGGAAGTCGTCCCCTTCCCTGAGCTCCAGGCTCAGCCGCTCCCGGAGCAGGAAACGGACGGGGTGCGACCAGAAGCGCCGCAGCTGCCTGATATCGACCGTCCGCCATTCTTCCTCCGGCTCGGTCAGGGGTGCCGGAAAAAAGATGCCAGGACAGGCCGGGCCGCTCTCCGGATGCCACTCCCGGGCATAACTGGACCAGCCGGTGGAGCCGTCAAAGCAGCGGCGGCTGAACGGCTGGAGGGGATGTTCGGCGATCCGGGGCAGCGCCGCTTCGTCCCCCCGGGAACGGTATCCCCGCCGGATATAGTCGATGAGTTCGGCCACCGCCACCGAGGGGTGGCGCAGGCTGTTGTCCTGCTGGTCCCGGCCGATCCAGGAAATATACAAAACGTCCCTTGCCGACAGAAGGGCTTCCAGGAAGAGATAGAGGTCGTCGTTTCTGCGGTTCCGGTCTCCCGGCATGGGGCGGGCGGCCATCTGGTCGAAAGAGACCGTCTCCTGCCGGCGAGGGAAATCGGTATCGTTCATGCCCAGCAGACAGATCACCTTGAAGGGGACCGACCGCATGGGAACCATGTTGCAGAATGTGACCCGGCCGGTCAGGAAGGACTGGCCGCCTGTGGACGCCGACAACTCCTGCGCCAGATAAGCCCGCATGACGGCGGGGCTGACCATGCCGACGAAACCCGCGGCCCGGCAATGGCCGCTGAAGCGGCAGACCGTTTCCCGCAGGGTTGCCGTCAGTGCCTGCTCCTCGTCGCCGCCGGGCTCAAAAAAATCATCCAGGATTTCGAGCAGGGTTTCCTGCCACTGATCCGGGGTCTGCGCCTCCCGCAGTCTTCCGCAGCTCTGCCGCAATCTCTCGAGAAAGGCGGCAAGCCGGCCGAGCAGGATCGACTCCTCGGCGGATACGGAGCCGCAGGGAACAATATCATGAAAGACCGGCGCTTCCGCACCCCCGAAATATCCTAAGATCAGCCGCCGCAGCCCGAAGGACCAGGTATGCAGGTCCGTCATCTCCTGTTCGTGCTCGAGCCGGTGGCTCCGGTCAAAACCCCAGCGGATGTTGCCCGCCCTGATCCAGCGGCGGATGACGGTCAGTCCCTCTTCGTCCATCCGCCATTTGCGCATGACCGCCTCATTCTCCAGGAAAGCCGTCACCTCCGGGGCCGTGCACCTGCCCCCGGCCAGCTCAAACAGGGAATAAAAGGCTCCGGCCAGGGGGTACTCCAGCAGGAGCGCCCTGTCGGCAAGCGCCCAGGGAATGTAACGCCCGTCTCCGGCCCGGTCGAATACCGCCCGGACGGCAAAGGCGTAGTTCTCGATATCCGGCGCCATGACCAGAATATGCCGCGGCTGCAGGTCCCGGTCCCCGGCGAACAGGTCGAGCAGGCGGTCGTGCAGGACCTGGACTTCCCGCAGCCGGCTGTAGCAGGCATGAAACTGGACCGAACAGTCCGAGGCCGGAACGACTGCCTTTTCTCCGTCCGGAGCGGCCCGATCGAGCAGGTCGAGCAGATCACGCTGCAGAGAGGCCAGGAGCCCGTCCCCATGCGGTTCATGGTACCGCTCTTCCTCGGTCAGCTCCAGGCCGCTCAACTGGCGGAAAAACTCCTGTCCCGCCATGCCGCAGAAGGCCAGCAGGGGATTGCCGGCCTCAAAATAGCCGCTGACATCGGCCAGATTCTTCCTGCGCCAGTTCCGCCGCCTCCGGGCCATTTGCGCTTCGGACGCCAGATCGGCCCAATAGTGGCGGCAGGGGTTGAGGTGAAAAAGGTGCACCTCCGTGCCGCGGCTGATCCCCTGGAGGACCTCCAGGTACACCGGGGCGAGGGAGCTCGCCCCGAATACGCAGATCCTCTCCGGCAGGACCTCCCGATCGAGGGCCCCGGCAAGACGCCTTTCCCTGAACCGGCGCAGCAGCTCCGCCCGGTGCGGCGAATCGGCGGCGGTCATTTGCCGCCACAGGCGGGCCTGCCACCCCTGATCGCGGCCGGATTCCCACTCCAGCAGCATATCCGGCCGATACACCAGATACCGGTCAAACAGGTCGGCTATCTTGGCCGCCAGGTGAAAGGCCTTGCGGCCATCCGGATCATCGTCCAGATAGGAGGCCGCTTCAGCCAGAACGGAGGCGGCGCCCGGGCCCGTCAACAGCGACAGTATCCGCCATTGCATGACCGGGCGTTCAAAAGCATCCAGGTGTTCGGGCACATCAAGCTGCCCGGCGAAAATCCGCCAGATAAAACGGGCCGGCAAGGGAAAATCGAGGTTCGCCGCGATTCCGGAATGGTGCGCAATCCTCTGGGACAGCCAGCGGGCCATTCCCTGATTCTGCACCACAATGGTCTCCGGGGCAAACGGATCCGCCAGGGGATCGGCGAGGATTTCCATCATCCTCCCGAACAGCGATTCGAGGCGGTTGGACTGGACAAGATGCAACATGTTATTTCAGTCGGCCGGCAGTTCCTCATCCCTCGTTGCCGGGAGATGTGAAAATATTCGATTTTATTTGGAAAACAGTTTTTCTTCTGCTATGATAGTTCGATCCCTTTCATTTACTCCAATGCAGACCGGTCGGGAATGAAAAAATCTTTCCTTTTTCATATCATCCTGTTTCCGTCGGCCATAATCGGCCTGGCCTTTCTTTTTTCCCTTCCGTACCACAGCGTCAAGGAAAAAACCATCACCGCCTTCAACAAGGAGCAGATCCTTCTGGCCGGCCAGGCCTCGCAGGGGATCGGCAATATGTTTGCCATGTTCGAGAGGGACCTGCGGTATTTCACCCAGGACCCCGCAGTCATCACCTTGAACGATACCGGGCGGGACAGGCTCAGGGCCTTCCTTGCCGCCCATTCCCCGGATCTTCTGGCCATACTCCGCCTGGACCGCGACGGCGGAATCCTCTACAGCGTCGCCCGGCCGGAAGCGCTTCCGGAGGAATTACCGGCCACCGTGCTTGCCCGGCTCCCTTTGTCGACATCAACGGCCGTCCACAACATCTTTCTCCGGGACTCCATCCTGGCCGTTCTGTTCAGTCCCATTGACAACGGCGGCACACCGGCGGGCGGTCTCATCTTTATCCTGTCCTTTGAGGAACTTGTCAACCGCTACATTCAGCCTCTCAAGGCGGACCCAAACCGGCGCACCTGGGTCATCAACGGCGACGGCATCATTCTTCACTGTCCCGATCCCATACACTCCGGCACACATATCAGCGAAACGGCCCAGGCCGTCGACGGATCCTCGCTGCCGGCCATCATGCGGGAAACGGCCCGGGGCGGACAGGGCACCGGCTCCTTCATTTTTCGCAACCTCCCCGGAAACGACTCCCGCCCGGAAATCAATCATGTTGTTTTCATGCCGATCCGCCTGCCCGGCAACAATCACTGGTCCATCGCCGCCGCCGTTCCCGAACCGGCGGTTCTGGCGAACATGAACCATTTCCGCAACAACTGGCTCCAGGCCATGTCCGTTACCCTCCTCACCCTGCTGGGCCTGGGCTTTTTTCTCATCCGCTCCCAGGCCTTGGCCAGAGAGGAGAAAAAACAGCAGCGGTACGAGGAACAGATGGTGGAACTCATGGATTTCACCCCCATCGGCATCATCGTCTATGACATCCGGGGGACGCTGCTCTACGCCAATAACACCGCCAGGGAGATGTGGCGGCAGTACTCCCCTGCCCCCCTCGAGGGGATGAATATTTTCGACATCATCCACCCCGATTACCGCAACTTTGCCAGGCAGCGCTTCTGGGAAGCCCTGCGGGGACACCCCAGCGATCCGTACGTCCTCAGAATCTCCCTGCCCGAAGGGGAGATGCGCAGCATGGAAATACACACCTCCTCTTTTGACTTTTCCGGCCAGCGCTGCGGGGTATCGGTCCTGCAGGATGTCAGCAGGCGCCTCCGGATCGAGGAGGAGCAGCAGCGCCTGGTCACGGCAATGGCCAATACCCAGGACGCCATTGTCATCACCGACCGAAACGGAACCATCGAGTACGTCAATCCGGCTTTCAGCAGAATTACCGGGTACAGCAGGGAAGAGGCCATGGGCCAAAACCCGAGGATACTGAAAAGCGGTCGTCAGGATCGGCCATTTTATGAAAACATGTGGCGGACCCTCCTGCAGGGCATGGTCTGGGAGGGCAGGCTGATCAACCGCCGGAAGGACGGATCCTTCTATACCGAACGAGCCTCCATCTCCCCGATCCGGGACAAGTACGGCGAGATCACGCATTTTGTTGCGGTCAAGCGGGACATCAGCCACGAGGTCGAACTGGAATCGCGCCTCCACCAGGCCCACAAAATGGAGGCCATCGGCACCCTTGCCGGAGGAATCGCCCATGATTTCAACAATATCTTAGGGGCAATAATCGGCTACACCGAACTGTCCATTCTCCAGACCCCCTCGGGGTCCCCGGTGCGCGAACATCTTCACCATATTCGCAACAGCGGCAAGCGGGCGGCCGACCTGATCCAGCAGATTCTCACTTTCAGCCGCCAGTCGGCCCAGCGCGGCAAAATACCGGTCAACATCGTTCCCCTGCTCAAGGAAACCCTGAAAATGCTGCGCGCCTCCATACCCACAACCATCGACATGCGGTTTGAAATCGCCGAGCCCGAGGGGTGGATATCAGCCGACCCGGTCCAGGTGCAGCAGGTCATCATGAATCTGTGCACCAATGCCTTTCATGCCATGAGCGACACAGGGGGCACCCTGACGGTGGGTCTGCGCAGAAAAGCCGTGTCCGGCAGCGGTGGCGATGCGGCCGAAAATTTTTCCTGCCTGGAACTGCAGGTCGCCGATACCGGCCACGGCATCGACCGGGCCATAATGGGCCGGATTTTCGATCCCTTTTTCACCACCAAGGAACCGGGCGTGGGGACCGGCCTGGGGCTCAGTGTCGTCCACGGCATCGTCCAGGATCTGGGCGGGACGATTGGAGTCGATTCCGATGCCCGCGGCACGACATTTACCGTGACGATCCCTGAAACCGGGCGGCCGGCGGCCGAGGAGCAGCCCAGGGATGGAACCCCCCCGCACGGATCGGAATCGATCCTTTTTGTCGACGATGAAGAGGAAATCCGAAAGACGTACCGGATGATGCTTGAACAGCTCGGATACCGGGTCACGGCATGCGAAACACCGATCGAGGCGCTGTCCCTGGTCAGCGATTCGACCCGCCGTTTTGACCTGGTGATCAGCGATCAGAACATGCCCCGGATGACCGGGACGGAACTGCTTGGCGAAATCCGGCGCCGGCGGCCGGACCTGCCGGTCATACTCTGCACCGGTTTCAGCGAACAGCTGACCGAGGAGACGGCCCGGCGGGCGGGAGCCAGCCGGCTCCTGCTGAAGCCCATCGATTACCGCGTCCTGGCCGAAACGATCCGCCAGACATTGCATGGCGGCGGGCAGGCATCCCCAAACTGACCCTACCTGGCCTCTCCTCCAGCCACAAGGGCGAGATTGCGGCCCGTCGCCGCCAGCAGCCGCTCCCGGGCGGAATAATAGGCGGCCAGGGCCAGGACCAGCCGACCATAGGTCGCGGTCAGGTCTCGCTGCGCTTCATTCAGCCGTACCAGAGGGGCCTCCCCCGCTTCATATTCGTTTTTGGCCAGTTCGCGATTCTCTTCCACCAGCCCGACGCTTTCGCGCTGCAGCACAACCTGTTCACGGGCGGCCTCCAGCAGGGTCAGGTCCTGCCGCACCTCGGCGGCAATCCTGTTGCGCAGGTCCAGAAGGGCGAACTTCGCCTCCCGGCGGGCCTGCTCTGCTTCGAACCGCCTTGCCCTGTCCTCGCCGCCGGCATACAGGTTCCATGACAGATTGAGCACGACGGAGGTGCTGAAATCATCCTCGGTCAGGGTGCCGTCGCCCTGGTTGACGCCGCTGGCGCCTCCCGCCAACTCAAGGACGGGATAAAACAGGGCTTCGGCCTTGCCGATCGCCGCCTCGGCCTGCTTCACGATCAGCTCCAGTTCGGCGACGTCCGGTCGCTGCTCCAGGGCCTCCTCGATCAGCATATCCGGGTTGTCCCCGTTTTTCGTGACGTCGATCTCCTCGTCCAGGGGACTCAAGCGGACGTGCGGAGGGAAGGCCGCATCGGGGACGCCGAGCAGGGCGGCAAGTCCGTAACAGGCCGCCTCAAATTCCCGCTTGGCCAGGAGAACGGCGGTCCGGGCGGAGTTGATCTGGACCTGGATATTGAGCACATCGCCCCAGGGACCCGCCCCCACCTCGTAGCGGTTTTCCGCGTCGCGCAGCTGCTGGGAATAAAATTCGCTGTCCGCCTCGGCAATCCCGACATTGGCCTGGGCCAGCTGGGCATTGAAAAACGCCTCGGCAACCGCCGCCACCAGGAGACGCTGCGCATCGATCCGGGAGGCATCCGCCGATTCCTCGCCGTACCGGGCCTGCTGTTCATTGAAAGACCGGTAAAAGCCGTCAAACAGGACCCAGGAGGCCTGGAGACCGGCGGCATAATCCTTGGAAGTGCGGTCGAAATCCCGGCCCGAGATTTGGCTCAGGGCCTTGTTTATTTCCCAGGCGTTTTCCGACATCCTGGTCCGCCCGCCGCTGGCTGTCGCGTCAAGGCGGGGCCTCCAGGCGGCGGTCGCCTGCCCGACCCGGGCTCTGGCCTGTTCCACTCGCGCCAGGGCGGCGCTCATCGTCGGATTGGCGGCGAGGGCCATTTTCTGCGCCGTCCCCAGGTCAAGCTCCTCGATGGCGCTGAAATCGGGGGCCGACTGTGATGCATCATCCATGCCCCAGGTTGAGCCTGACGCCATTACCGCGATAACCATCAACAGTCCGAAAATTTTGCCCTTCACGATATCCTCCTTTGCTTTTCTGCCTGAACAGGTGCTCACCTGATTTGCGCCGCCTTTTCTCACCGGCCCCGCTCCGGCGGACAGATCTCAGTGCCGCCTTCCCCACAGGGGATCCTGCCCGAAACGATCCAGCCACCAGTCTTCGGCATCGTAAATATGATCTTCCGGCGGAACAAGGGGAAAACGGTAGGCTTCGCAGTAACGCATGAGCAGATTGTACGCTTCGGTCAGTCTGTACATCATTTCCCTGTCGCCCCCGGCAGCCTTGTCCCGGGTGTCCGGATGGTACTGCTTGCTGAGCCGGCGGTACGCTTTTTTCATTTCCGCCGCGGTGGCCCGCTCACCCAGGCCGAGAAGTTTCCGCGCCCTTTCAATGGCCTGCCATTCTTTGCGGGTCATGCTTTGTCCTTCCAGCTTTTTTCCTTTCCCCGCAGGAGGCGGGTGATATTCTGCGAATGTTTGAACCAGATCAGCAGGACCACGAACGATGCCAGCACGATTTTCCATACCGGTTCATGCAGAAGCCACAGACCGGGAATCACCGCCAGGGAGCCCAGCAGGGAGCCGAGCGACACAAAACCGGACAGCCCGACGGCCGCGCCGAACACCAGCAGGCACAGCAGAACGGCCTTGGGGGCGAGAAAAAGGAAAACGCCCAGTCCGGTGGCCACTCCCTTGCCGCCCTTGAACCCGAGATAGACCGGAAACATATGGCCCAAAACCGTTGCTCCCCCGCACAGGGCGATGATCGTCATCTTTTCGGATGAATCCGGCAGCAGCCGCGCGGCAACGAACATCGGCAGATATCCCTTGGCCACATCGGCCAGCAGGGTCAGCATCCCCAGTTTTTTCCCCAGCAGACGGGTTACATTCGTGGCGCCGATATTGCCGCTGCCCCGGGTGCGGATATCTATTCCGCTGCTCCTGGACAGGAGAACGCCGAACGGAACGGCGCCGACAAGGTATGAAGCAAGGATGAGCAGAAAGGGAAGAGGGGTCATGCGGCCGGTCTCACTGGCGGACAATCAGAGTTTGTTTTGCTTCAACACAAGGTGCAGTTCGCAGGCCGCCGCGTAGGCGGCTATTTCGTCCCGCAAGTCGCTGACATAGGGACAGTCGGTCACCGCCAGCAGGGACCGGCGGAGGCGGTAGGCGGCTTTCGCTTCCCCGGAGCCTTCGAACGGCTCGACCATGTAGGGAAAAATCTGCGGCCGGCGGCACACCTCCGGCCTGCCGGAGTAAATCAGGCAGCGGGTCGTCCCCGGCGCAAGATTGGGACAGTCGGACCCTTTCGGCAGGATCAGGCTCCAGCCGTTTTGCCAATGGACAAGGACCGGTTCATCCAGGCGGTAGAAGGGCCGGCCGTCGAGCTGCAGCTCGTCCTCATCGTCTGCCCGGTGGCGGCGGCTCGCGGGACTGTCATGCCGGGTCAGTGGAAACGACTCCAGTTCAGCCTGATCAAGCGGTATTTCGAAAAATTCCTGGGCCATGCCTGCATCGGGCCCGGTACAGCAGAGGTCGCAGCCGCACGGACCGCACAGCAGGCTGTTGATCCTTTCCAGCTCCGCGGTCAGCACTTCCTGCTGCAGCAGGACAAAATCGGCCGTCAAGGGGTCCAGGGGGTTGTTTTCTTCATCAACCACAACGTCCTGAGAATATTGCCCCTGCTTCATCGTCTCCAACCGGGCCAGGCTCCGCCCGTATCTCCTCAGCAGGTCCCGGGGCCGGTCATACAGCGCCCCGGCGGTTTCAATGGGTTCGGGCAGCTCGCCGATAACCTCGGCCACCGAGGTCCGGGTCCCGAACATGAACAGGAATTGGAGCATGGAGACCAGCGGCAGGACAGGCTGCCGGAGCAGTCTGAGGCCGTCGGCGTACTGAATGTTCGATTGGGTCAACCTTGCCTCCCGCGCGTCCATAATTGCCTCTGATCCTACACAATATGGACGGGGAACACAAGCAGGCCGGCATCAGCTCTCTCTTTTTACTGGCAGGGAAAAGCTCTTTACAGTATCTACTTTCATGCATATTTTCTTTGTTGTTGTTTATTTCATCTTTTTGACAGGTATTCCAGATCACGATCATGGCCATCCGAACGATACTCTCTTTCCCCGATCCTGTTCTGCGGCAGAAGGCCGCCAAGGTAACCAGTTTTGACGACGAGCTGAAGCAGCTCGCCGCCGACATGGCAGAAACCATGTACAATGCCCCGGGCGTCGGCCTGGCGGCCAACCAGATCGGCGTACTGCTCCAGATCGTCGTTGTCGACATCAGCGAGATGGAGGGAAGAAAATTCATCACCCTGGTCAATCCCGTCATCTCGGAAGGGGAAGGAAGCGTGGTCGACGAGGAGGGCTGCCTCAGCGTCATCGATTACACCTCCCCGGTCAAACGCTTCAGAAAGATCAGGGTCAGTGCCCGGGACCTCGACGGCAATCCCCTTGAATTCACCGCCGAAGACCGGTTTGCCCGGATTATCCAGCATGAAGTCGACCACCTGCGCGGCAAGCTCTTCATCGACCGGATCAGTTCCCTGAAACGAACCCTCTACAAGAAAAAGCTGAAAAAAATCCTCCAGGCCGAGGCATGAGTTCTCCTCCTCTCCGCCTCATCTTCATGGGCACCCCGGAATTCGCGGTGCCCGCCCTGCGGGTGCTGGCGGCCGGGCCGGACCAGGTGGTCGCCGTCGTCTGCCAGCCGGACAAGGCCCGGGGCCGGGGCCGGAAACTGACCGCCCCGCCGGTCAAGATTGCGGCGGCCGAATACGGCATACCCGTTCTCCAGCCAGCCTCCATCCGGACCGAATCCTTTCTCGACACGATACGGGAACTCCGCCCCGACCTGATCGTGGTCGCCGCCTACGGGAAAATTCTTCCCGGCAAACTCCTGCGCCTACCGCCTCTCGGCACGATCAACATCCATGGCTCCCTGCTTCCCCGATACCGGGGCGCGGCGCCGATCCAGTGGGCGGTGATCAACTGTGAACGGGAAACGGGCATTACCATCATGCAGATGGACGAAGGCATGGACACCGGCGACATCCTGCTCCCGGTTGCGATCCCCATCGGGGAGGACGACACCGCCGGCACCCTCTTCGCCAGGCTGGCGGAGCTGGGCGGCGAAAACGTAGTCCGGGCCATCGCCCTCCTCAAGGAGGGCAAGCTTAAACCCCGGAAACAGGACGACCGCCTGGCCACCGAGGCGCCGATGCTGTCCAAGGAAATGGGCCATATCGACTGGAGCCGGGATGCCAGGAAAATACACTGCCTCATCCGCGGTCTCGATCCGTGGCCTTCCGCCTTCGGCTTCCTGAACGGCGGCAGGGTCCGCTTCTTCCGCCCCCTGGTGGTCGAAGGCCCGGTGGGCGAGCATCCCGGCACCCTCTGCCGGGCCGACGACAGGGGTCTGCTGATCGCGACGGGCAAGGATTATCTTCTGGTCCGGGAAGTACAACTCGAGGGAAAAAAACGCATGGATGTCCGGTCGCTGCTCTGCGGCGCCGAACTGCCGGTCGGGGAACGCTTCACATGACCCGGGCCGCGTATCTTGACTGTTTCTCCGGCATCAGCGGGGACATGCTCCTCGGCGCCCTCCTGGACGCCGGCCTGCCGGAGGCCGACCTGACCGCCTCCCTTGCCCCGCTTGCCCTGTCCGGTTATCGGCTGGAAATTCATCGGACGGCCGGCTCTCCGCTGCAGGCCACCAGGGTAAAGGTAATGGTTGACGAACAGCAGCCGCACCGCCACCTGCCCGACATCGAAAACATCCTCGCCGCCGGCGGTCTCGACCTGCCGGTCAGGACAAAGGCCATGGAAATTTTTCACCGCCTGGCCGAGGCCGAAGCGGCGGTTCACGGCTGCGGAGTCAATGAAGTGCACTTCCACGAGGTCGGCGGCCTGGATGCCATGGTGGACATTGTCGGGGCCGTGAGCGGTTTTTTCCGGCTCGGCATCACCGACATGCACTGCTCGCCGCTGCCGATGCCGCGCGGCTGGATCAGCTGCGCCCACGGCGAGCTGCCGCTGCCCGCACCGGCAGTCTGCGAATTGCTGCGCGGCATCCCGGTCTACGGGGAGGCCGTGGAGCAGGAACTGGTCACTCCGACCGGCGCCGCCATTGTCACGGTGCTGGCCAGCCGGTTCGGGCCCATGCCGCCCATGCGGATAAACCGCATCGGCTACGGCGCCGGCAGCCGGAGCCGGTCCGACGGCCGGCCCAACCTGCTGCGGCTGATTACCGGCGAACGCTTCGCCCCGGCGGAAGCCCAGACGGTCGAGGTGATCGAAACCGCCCTGGACGACTGGAGCCCGGAAACCTGGCCCCATGTGGCTGAAAAGCTGCTGACCGGCGGGGCCCTCGATGCAGTGCTGGTCCCGATCCAGATGAAAAAAGGCCGCCCCGGTTTTCTGCTCCGGATCATCTGCGACCCGTCCGCCGCCGAGGCGGTCAAACATATCATCTTCCGGGAAACAAGCGCCATCGGCCTGCGGTACCACACGGAACAGCGGCGGACCCTGCCGCGGGAGACCGTGACCCTGCAGACCAGATGGGGACCGGTCCGGGCCAAGAAGATTATTACCCCTGACGGACCGGTCATCCGCCCCGAATATGAAGAGTGCCGCCGTCTTGCCCTGGACAACGGGGTCCCCGTCCAAACGGTGTATGAAGAAGTTGCGCTCTGCTCCCGGAGTGTTTCGTCGTAACCCATGGACCGCCTGCTCATGTTCATTGCCACCGGGGCGGGAACAGGCTACCTGCCCATGGCCCCCGGCACCTGGGGGTCGATGCTGGGAGTGGCTCTGTGGTTCGGGCTCCGCAACCTGGGACCGGCATCCTATGTCATCTTCACCGCCGCCCTGTTCCTCGTCGGCACGGCCTGTGCCGGCTCGGCGGAAAAAATCGTCGACCATGCCGACCCGGGCCTCGTCGTAATCGATGAAGTTGTCGGACAGATGATAGCCCTGACCGCTGTACCGCACCATCCCCTGGCGGTGCTGGCAGCTTTTCTGCTGTTCCGCTTCTTCGACATCCTCAAGCCCTTTCCGGTGGGCTGGCTCGACCGGCACATCCACGGCGGGCTGGGCATCATGCTTGACGATGTCATTGCCGGGCTCTACGCTCTGCTGCTGGTGCAAATCATCTGGAGGCTGGCCGGGCAGTGAACGGCATAATCGACTTCCATACCCATGCGTTTCCCGATGACCTGGCGGCCCGGGCCATTCCGTTTCTCGAACAGGAGGGCAATGTCAAGGCCTGGCTGAACGGCACGGTGGCCGACCTGCTCCGGTCAATGGACCGGGCCGGCATCGAAAAAAGTGTCATCTGTTCCATAGCGACCCAGCCCCGGCAGTTCCGCTCGATTCTCGAGTGGTCGAAATCGATCCGATCCGACCGTCTGATTCCCCTTCCCTCAATCCACCCATTGTCCGAAAACCCCGCCGAGGAGCTCCGCATCATTGCCGTCGAAGGGTTCCCCGGCATCAAGATGCATCCCTACTACCAGAATTTCGCCCTGGACACGGAGCAGATGACCGCCATCTATGAGGCGCTGATCGACAACAACCTCATGGTGGTCATGCACACCGGCTTCGACATCGCCTTTCCCCGCATCCCCCTGTGCGACCCGTCCCGCATCATCAAAGTGCTGAATGGTTTTCCCGGCCTGAAAATGATCACTACCCACCTGGGGGCCTGGGACCACTGGGACGAAGCGCGCCGGCTCCTCATCGGCCGTCCCGTTTACATGGAGCTGTCCTATGCCCTCGACTTCCTCGATCCGGCAACGGCACGGCGGATGATCATCAGCCACCCCCAGGAATACCTCCTGTTCGGTTCCGATTCCCCCTGGTCGGACCAGGAAAACACCCTTCGGCTCCTCCGGCAGCTTGAACTTGATCCCGCCCTGTACCGGAAAATCGTCCGCGACAACGCTGAACGCCTCCTGGCAGGGTGAAAGGGGGGTGACTCTGTTTTTTCCGACATCCTACCGTGTATTACCTCAGGACCGCGTCACTTATGAGCTAATCTTATCGAGTTTACAACTTTTTCTGAAAAAGCTGGTTTTTCTTCGTGCGATTTTATATAATGAGGCATGGGAGAAGAACTTCATGCCGTAGCCTTTC
>DSAE01000076.1 GCA_011372855.1 Desulfobacteraceae bacterium | reverse complement strand
CCTCTGCCGGCGGACAAAGCGCTCCGTTGCCCGCATCATTTCAAACTGGCGGCGCAGCCGGACAATCTCGCCGTGATACCTGTTCAGGGTGGTGCTGACAAACGAGGTGTGGAGCAGCGGGATTTCCTTCTCCACCACGCTGACCCAGTTCTTCCTGAAATCCGAGCGGCGGAAATCCCATTCATTATAGACGACCGGAGCGACAAGCTCCTGCCCCTTTTTCGGTTCCGCCGTCCTGAATCCCCCGTAACCCTTGCCGGCCCTGCCCGCCGCGCTGGAAACATAAGCGGGGGGGAGATATCCGACTTCACTGATTATGTCCAGGGCGATTTCCTGCAGTTCTTCACCCAACTCGATGGATTCGTTGTCAATGGTCACCAGGACGGTTCTTTCCGCCGCGGGTGAGGGAGATCCCGGGGGGCTGTCAACGACAATCGAGACATCCGGCTTCTCCGGACCGGAACCGACGGCCTCGGCATCAGGCCGTTCGCTCACGGCCTGCCTTTTTTCCCTGGGCATGGTCAGCAGCCGGGTGGCCAGGCCATCGATGAACTGTTCCTCGAGTTCCGCCAGCCGGGCGGACCGGGCCCGGCGCACCGCTTCCAGGACCAGCCGTCCCTGGAAGACCAGCGGCTCGAGCGGCGTATACGGCTCTTCGCTGTCCGCCAGCAGGGGGTACAGGGCGGCAACCGCTTTGACGGAATCGTCCGCCGTGGCGGCGTTTCCCACCTGGCGCAGGATGAGGTCGCGCAAATCGTCGGAACACGCCCCGGCCCATTCCTCCGTTCCGTCCTGGAAAACCATGTCCCGCACGCCGCCAAGTATGGGGGCGGCTCCCTTGCCCGCGCTTCGCCCCTTGCGGAACGCGGCCGGAAACAATTCCCTTTTGCGCCGCATCAGGCCGGGGAGTTCCCCCTCGAGAAACCTGGTAATGCGGATTGTTTCAAACACGTGATAGATGTCGGCGGCCAGCTCGTAGCAGGGAAAGGAGCGCAGGTACTTTTCCAGCCAGAGATCATCCGGGTCGGGAAGGCGCCCCTCCCCGTCGGTCAACGGTGGCCGGACAGTGAAGGTCGACTGGTCGATAAAGGCCCACTGGTAGGAAACGATCAGCTTGTAGAGAAAGAAATTGTCGATCTCGGCCGTGTAGCTGTTCACCTCCGGCGGGACAAAAACCGTTGCCGTGTCCGTGAACGCTTCCGCCGCCGGGGCAAGGTCCAGGTTTCTGCCGCTCAGGCCGCGGAGATACGGCAGCAGCCGTCCTTCAACCTGTTCAAACCGCAGGCCTGTTTCGCCCCGCATGGGGCAGAGAAAGTTCTCTTCCACCTCGAGCATGAAGCGCTGCGCGGCCCGCAAGCCGTTTTTTTCATACTGATCGAGGGTCCTGTTGACCCATTCGGAGAGACTGTCCAGTTCAATGCAGTCAAGGGCACTGACAGCCGTTTTCAGGTAATCGAAACAGAGGGAATGGCTGATGGGCCAGATCACCGGGACCTGGTTGAGGATGGAATGGCACTGGTCCGGATCGGCGGACCGGAGATGCTCGACGGCTTCCTCCACATCCCACTCATTGGGCAGGTCCGGCGCCACGAGGGTATAAAACGTCTCCTTGAGAATATCGCTGTTCATCGGTGTCAAAAAACGGAGCTGACCATCTCATCGATGGCCTGGAGCAGCTCTGAATCGTCGGTCAGGGCCTCGGTGATGGCATGATGACAGGCGGTGCGCACATCAATGCCGTGTCCGATCAGCTTGCCGGCCTGGATAAGGAGCCTGGTGCTTGCGCCCTCGGGCAGCCCGGCATCCTTCAGCCCGCGCGTCATCCCCGCCAGCTTGACGAGGGACCGGGCCAGGTCCTCACTCACCCCGCTCTCCCTGACAACGATTTCCACTTCCCGGGGCGGATCGGGATAATCAAAGGACAGAGCGACAAAACGTTGCCTGGTCGAGGGCTTGAGGTCCTTGAGCACGCTCTGGTAGCCTGGATTATAGGAAATGCCCAGCATGAACCCGGGGGGGGCCACCAGCAGCTCGCCGCGCTTTTCTATGGGCAGTTCCCGGCGGTCATCGGCCAGGGGATGTATGACCACCGTGGTATCCTTGCGCGCCTCGACAATCTCGTCAAGGTAACAGATCGCCCCGGCCCGGACCGCCAGGGTCAACGGCCCGTCGGTCCAGACCGCTTCGCCGCCGCGAATGAGGTAGCGGCCCACCAGGTCGGCGGTGGACAGGTCATCGTGGCAGGAAACCGTGATCAACGGTCGGTCAAGTTTCCAGGCCAGGTACTGCATGAACCTGGTTTTCCCGCAGCCGGTCGGCCCCTTGAGAAGCAGCGGCAATCTGGATTCGTAGGCGGCCTCGGCCAGCCGCACTTCCTGTCCGAGCGGCAGGTAAAACGGTTCCCGTTCTATTCTGTGCTCATCCAGACGTATTTCGTTTTTCATATACACTCCATGGTTGCTTTCCTGAAAAAGGTAATGCATTTCGCTTAAATAACAAGAATAGCTATTCCTGAAAACAGGCTTTAACCGTTGCGGATTATCATCCCGGCAGGTACAGTGACATTTTCCCAAGGGAGCAAAATTATGTGCGTTGACCTTCACCTTCATTCGAATTTTTCCGACGGCTCTCTCTCCCCGTCCGATCTGGTGGAGCGGGCGGTGCAGAACGGCCTCCGTTGCATTGCCCTGACCGACCACGATACGGTGGAAGGCATCGGCGAGCTGTTCGATCACGGGCGGGCAAAGAACATGCATGTCCTGTCCGGAGTCGAGATCAGCGCCACCCATGGGGACCGCTCACTGCACATCCTCGGCTACGGCATTGACCACACCCACACCGAACTGCATCAATTTCTGCAGGTCCTGCAGCGGGGAAGAACCGAACGCAATGCAAAGATCATCGCCGGGTTGCAGCGCCTCGGATTCGATGTGGATCTAGATCAACTGCAGGCGATTTCCCGCCGCGGACAGACCGGGCGTCCACATATTGCCGCCCTGCTGCTCAACAAGGGAATCGTCGGATCGAAAAACGAGGCTTTTAAACAGTACCTGCGCAAAGGCGCTCCGGCCTGGGCCGGCCGCACATCTTTCACCGCCGCGGAAAGCATCGACATCATCCACCGGGCCGGCGGCATAGCGGTTCTGGCACATCCCGGACAGCTTGATCCGGAACTGCGGTTCCTGCCACAACTTGTCGCCCAACTGGTCGGCCAGGGACTCGACGGCATCGAAGCATACTACCCCACCCATCCACCATCGATGCGGAAACGATTGCTTGCCCTGGCAAAAAAATATACAATCCTGGCAACCGGGGGCAGCGACTATCACGGGGACAACGGGAATTACGCATCCATGGCCCGCGGAAAAGGCGGGTTCTGTCCTCCGGATTCCATCCTCGCTGCCCTTGAGGAAAAATTCGGCTCGCTGCCCCGTTCCAATACAGAACCATTTGCACAGGAAGCACCATGTACACAATACTCGTTGTAGACGACGAACCGAACTATCAGGTAGTCCTCGCCGAAATCCTCCGGGACGAAGGTTTTGAAGTCTATACCGCGAACAGCGGCGACCAGGGCCTGCCCATCGTCCAGAGCACAGACCTTGACCTGGTCATTTCCGACATAAAAATGCCCGGGATGGACGGCATCCAGTTCCTGGAAAACATTAAAAAAATAAACCGTCAGCTCCCGGTCATCCTCATCACCGCCTACGCCGAGGTTGAAATGGCTGTGGAGGCCATGCGTCTTGGCGCCTTCAACTACATCGCCAAGCCCTTTTCCAACCAGGCCCTGCTGGCGAGCGTCAACAAGGCCATTGAACACTACAACCTGGTCCGTGAAATCAGACGGCTGCGGGACGAGGTTACCCCCCGCTCCGGCTTCGGCGGCATGGTCGGCAAGAACGAGAGGATGCGGGCCGTCTACCAGTTGATCGAAAAGGTCGCCCCAGCTCCTTCCTCCGTGCTGGTTACCGGCGAATCGGGTACCGGCAAGGAACTTGTCGCCAGGGCGATCCACAATCTCAGCCCCAGGAATGAATCTCCCTTCATCTCCGTCAACTGCGCCGCCCTGTCCCCGACCCTGCTGGAAAGCGAATTGTTCGGGCACGAGAAGGGAGCCTTCACCGATGCCATCGCCATGCGCAAGGGCAGGTTCGAACTGGCCGATACCGGCACCCTCTTCCTCGACGAGATCGGCGAACTGCCCCACGCCCTCCAGGCGAAGCTGCTGCGGGTCCTGCAGGAACGCAGTTTTGAACGGGTCGGCGGCAGCCAGTCCCTCAATGTCGACGTCCGCATCATTGCCGCCACCAACAAGGACCTGCGGGACGAAGTTGACAAGGGCGCCTTCCGGGAGGACCTCTATTACCGTCTCAACGTCATTCACATCCACCTGCCCCCGCTGCGGGAGAGGGTGGATGACATCCCCATGCTGGTGACCTATTTTCTGGAGAAGAACAGCAAGCAGCTCGGCAGGAAGCTGGAGATATCTCCGGAGGCCCTGCGGCTCCTGGTCAGTCTGCCCTGGGAGGGAAATGTCCGGGAACTGGAAAACACCATTGAGAGGGCCGCCATCCTGTGCAACAACAACCGGATAGAGCCCGAAGACGTCCAGCCCGATTCATCGGAACTCTCTGACGGACAGGAATGGAGCTCAACCCTGGACATCAACCAGTTCATTCCCGACAATCTGCCGCTGGCCGATGTTCTGAACGGCATCGAGGAAAAGCTGGTGCACCAGGCACTGGAAAGGGCAAATTACGTCCAGGCGAGGGCCGCGGAAAAACTCGGCATTACCAAGAGCCTCCTGCAGTACAAGATGAAGAAGTACAAACTGCAGCGGAAGAAGAGCTGAAAGGGATTATTTTTCCCTGTCCTCCAGCATGGCGGCGGCAGTTTCCGGCAGGGGAAAGCCCCTGTCCCGTCCGCCCCAGTTCAGCTTGTTGCGCAGGATAGCAAAATAGCCCTTGTGCGGGGAGCTGAAAAGCTTCAGCGGCTTGTCGGCCGATTCCACTATCAGACAGTCCTTTTCCCGCATATCCCAGGAAAATCTCCCGTCCACCATGACCTTGACATCATTGGCGCTGTCGGCGAGCTGGGCGGTGATGCGGGTCTGCGGGGAGAGCAGGACCGGCCGGCTCTCGAGCATAAACGGGCATATCGGCGTAACCAGGATGGCATCCAGGCCGGCGTGAACGATGGGGCCGCCGGCTGACAGATTGTACGCCGTCGACCCGGTCGGGGTGGAGATGATCAGGCCGTCCGCCTTGTAGGTCGTGATATACTCGGCATCGGCCCATGAACTGAGGCGGATGACCTTTTCAACGTTCCCCTTGAGGATCGCCACGTCGTTGAGGCAGTACAGCACACCTTTGTCCCGCCGGTCATTTTCCCCGAAGAGGCGCACCTTGAGCATCATCCGCTGCTCAACGCAGCCCCGGCCGGACAGCACCTCTTCCAGTGCCTGATACATCTCGCTTTCCGCCACTTCGGTGAGGAAGCCGAGGTTGCCGAGATTGATGCCGATCACAGGGATATCAAGGCGGCTGGCCCGATCGGCCACGTGCAGCAGGGTGCCGTCGCCGCCGAGGATGACGAGCATGTCCATCCCCGGTTCAATGACGTCAAGTTTCGCCTCTATTCCCCGTCCGGACAACCAGCCGGCCAGTTCGCGGCCGATCCCCAGAACCCGGGGGGAATCGAGCTTGGTGACAATGCCAACCACGCGGATGGTCATTGCCCCAGTTCCCTCGATTTATCGGCGGCGGCCTCGACCGCGGTCATGACCGCGCCGCGGAAACCCGACTCCTCCAGGACCTGCAGGCCGGTGATCGTGGTTCCTCCTGGAGAGGTGACGCGGCCCTTCAGGACCGCCACCGGTTCGCCGGATTCCATGGCCAGCCTGGCTGCTCCGTACACCGTCTGCAGCACGAGCTTCTCCGCCGTGTCCCGGGGCAGACCTGCCAGAACACCCCCGTCGATCAGCGCCTCGATGAACATGAAGACGTACCCGGGGCCGCTGCCCGACAGCCCTGTCACCGCATCAAGCAACCCCTCGCCGACTTCCACGCACATGCCGACGGCGGAAAAAATCCTCCGCACCACTGCCATGTCAGCGGCGGTCGCCCTGCTGTTCGGACTCAAGGCAGAAGCACCGGCCAGAACCAGCGCCGGCGTGTTCGGCATGACCCTGACAATGCGCTTATTACTCCCCAGGCCGTTTTCCAGGGTCCTGATCGGTATGCCGGCGGCAATGGAAATGACCAGATGGTCCCCGGTGATATGATTCCTGTACACCCCAAGCACCTTGTCCATGATCTGCGGCTTGACCGCCAGAATCAGGACAGGGCAGGCTGCGGCCAGGGCGGCCGCATCAGCAGCAGGCCGTACTCCGTACTCGCGCTCGAGATGCGCCGTCCTTTCGGTATCGGGCTCAACAACCATGATGTTGTCGGCCGCCGTGAGGCCGGATTGAATCATGCCCCGGATGAGGGCCTCGCCCATCTGACCGCCGCCAACAAGACCGATAGTATCGATATTATCCATATTTATACCAGAAATTTAATGCAAAACTTAACAATTATTCCCGTATGCCCTGCCGTTCCGGCAAAAGGCGTGCTTTCTCTCACGGGTCGCCGGCGTTCATGCTGGCTGCCGTCCCTCACCGGCCGGTAATCGGGGATTGGCCCGGCGCTATCCTTGCACCATTTGCTATATACCAGTGACAGCGCCAAAATAGCAAAAAAAATCCCACCGACCTTCAAGGCCGGTGGGATTCAGCGTTATCCCACAGGAAAATCTAAACCGCACAGGATGGCCGGATGGCGGCCGAGGGCTCCAATGAAGGTACAAGCAACTGGTTGATCCTGTCCCCGGCCGATTTAGTCTGGACAACGACCTGCTTGAAAACCGACCCACCGTTTTTCCTGAACTGAACATATTCCCAGCGGTCAGGGCTTTCCGCTATGGCCTGCATGAGGCCGAGGTGCATTCTGTGCCCGGACCGGTCGGCAATGACATGGCCCAGCACCGGGCTGCCGAGAAGGGTCAGGTCACCGATCAGATCCAGCACCTTGTGACGGACGAATTCGTTGTCAAAACGCAGTCCGTCTTCGTTCAGGATCGACCGCCGATCCCAGTGAATGGCGATCACGCTGTCCAGGGTGCCCCCCAGAGCCAGGCCGTTGGCCCAAAGATTCTCAACCTGTTCGACAAAACCGAAGGTCCGGGCCCGGGCGATTTCCTTCCGGAAACGATCCTGGGTCACCTCGATGCTGTACATCTGGTCGCCGATCAGGTCGTCTCCGAAATCAATCCTTCCCGTCACCTTGAACCCCTCGTACGGCTCAATGCGAATGGATTTTTCGCCTTCGGTGAAGACAATGGGGCTGGTGATGCGGAGAACCTTGCGCAAGACTCTCTGCCTCCTGCGGCCGCTTTTCGACAACAGATGCATGAAGGGTCCGGCACTGCCGTCCATGATGGGGACTTCATACGAATCAAGTTCGATCTCCGCGTTGTCAATGCCCGACCCCCGAAGAGCGGCAAGCAGGTGCTCGGTGGTGGCGACCGTGGTCGTCCCGTTGCCGAGAGTGGTGGCCAGCCGCGTATCGACGACCTGCTTCATGTGCGCCTGGATCGTCCTGTTCTCGTCCAGATCGGAACGGATGAAACGGATTCCCGAATTGGCCGGGGCCGGCTTGATGGTCAGGTTGACCGTTCTGCCGGCATGGAGGCCCACACCGCAACAGCTGACGGGTTGTTTAAGGGTATATTGATACGGTTCGATGGCGATCATATTGGTTATCCGTTCATACAGTGCTTTGCTGGATCTGGCAGTAAAAATTTTTATATTAAATGCAAAAAACAGGCCAATATGAAAGCGTAGGGTCACAAAGGCTCCAGCGTTCAAAAAAACTCGTAATATCAACTTGTTTTTGGTCAATCAACTTCCGTCCGCAACTCGTCCGGCACTCCCCATTATGTTGAAAAAAAAACACACTTTGGAGGGCCGGGCCGGAAGTGTTGCATTTTTTACACAGTGAAACATCGTCCGGACAGATTCCCTGCCAAGCGGGCTGCCATCCGGATCACGCCCCACCGCGCCCCTTTTCCCGGACGGTTCCGGGAGGGCTCTTACCCTACCCGGAGCGGAGCATGTTGGTCAGAAACGCGTGAAAATCCGCATTCATCCGTGCCTCCATGCGAAGAGCATAAATCGGCATGGACGGACGGAGCCCCTTCAATTTGACCATGTCCTTTTCCGTTGTTACGCAGGCCTCGGCGCCGACGCTTTTCGCCTGGCGGAGTATCTCGGCCAGGTTGGACCTGCCGTATCGCTGATGGTCTGCCAGGGGCGTGAAACCGCAGATATCAAGCTGCAAGTCGTTCAGGGTCTGGACAAAGCGCCCGGGAAAAGCGATGCCTGCAAAGGCGAACAATGTTTTTCCCCTGATTTCTTCAATGGCGATCTCTTTGTCCCATGACCCGTCCTCGCTGGAAACAGCCACGGTGGGAACATATTCCGCCAGGAATGCGGGGCGCCCGGGAAAACGCCTGCTGAGCAGGTCGGCGAACCGGACGGCGCGCTCCCGGTTTCTGCCGCAGGTATTGGTCAGGATGAATGCATGGGACCTGTTGAGCGCCTTCACCGGCTCCCTGAGGTCACCGCCGGGAAAGACGCGGCTGTTCCCCGCCAGGGTGTCGGCATGAAACAGGACCAGGTCAATATCCCGGGCCAGGGCCAGATGCTGAAAACCGTCGTCCAGGATCAGGACCTCGGCGCCATGCTCCACCGCCTTTCTGGCGGGATGGGTCCTCGCCGCGCCCGTGAGAACCGGAACCCCCTGCAGGGTTTCGGCCAGCAGCCTGGGCTCGTCTCCGGCCTTGCGCGCATCGAGCAGCACGGACGAACCGTCTGAGACGATATTGACCTTGCCCCCTGCCATGCCCATGTATCCCCTGCTGATGACCGCCGGCCGCAGCCCCTCCTTCTGCAGCAGACGGGCGATATACTGCACCACCGGGGTTTTCCCGGTACCGCCGAGGGTCAGGTTGCCCACACTGATGACCGGAACGTCGACCCGGTTGACGCGGAGCATCCCGGCATTGTACAATGACTCCCGCAGGCGCATCGCGACGCAGTACAGAGGCGAAAGCGGTCTTCCAGCCACATAGAGAAGGGTCCGATCCATAACAGAAATTCCCAGGAATTTATCGCATCGTCATGATGCAGCATGCAATATATACCATTTTTCATAAAAATAAAGCCGATCGATGGTTGTGCGGAGAAACGGCAAAGATCCGGGCCTGATCACCATTCTTCGCGGTCACGGTGAGGATGCATCCCGTTCGGCAAGCCGGGAGGTCCGCCGGTTCGGCGCCGCCACCCGCTCCGGGTGATTCTTTCCCGGCCCGACCATTTTTCAGTGCAAAAAACGGGTAATTGAGTAAGAATTACTTGCTCATATTATCGGGGTATTATCCCTACCCATCGTTCAAAACAGCAGGGAGGAGCGCTACATGAAAAACGCACGACACATTCTGGCCATGCTTTGTGCCCTTGTCGTCGCGGCAGCCGTCCATGCCGGCCCCGCCGCCGCGGAAACCATCAAAATCGGAGTCGCCGGCGCCCACAGCGGCGACCTCGCTTCGTACGGCCTGCCCACCGTCAAGGCGGCGGAACTCGTTGTCAATGACATCAACGCCAGAGGAGGAATCAACGGCAAAAAGGTTGAACTGCTCATCGAGGACGATGTGTGCAAGCCGGAAATAGCCACCAATACTGCGACCAAGCTGATCTCCCAGGGCGCGCACGTGATCATCGGCCATATCTGTTCCGGAGCGACCAAGGCCGCCCTGCCCATTTACAAGGAATCAGGCACCATCGTCATCTCCCCGTCGGCCACCAATCCTGACCTTACCCAGAGCGGCGACTATCCCAATTTCTACCGGACCATCGCCTCCGACGACGCCCAGGCGAGGACCGAAGTGGACTTTGCCGTAAAGGTGCTCGGCGTCAGAAAGATCGCCATCATACACGATAAGGGTGATTACGGCAAAGGCCTGGCTGAATTTGCCAAAACCTTTGTCGAGCAGTCCGGTGCGGCCGAGGTGGTCCTGTACGAAGGCGTCACGCCGGGTGCGGTGGACTACTCCGCCGTGGTCCAGAAAATCAGGCGATCCCAGGCCGAGGCAGTCATTTTCGGCGGCTACCACCCGGAAGCGTCAAAAATCGTCACTCAGATGCGGAAGAAAAAAATGGAGACGATCTTCATTTCCGATGACGGCGTCAAGGATGACACCTTTATCAAGGTTGCCGGCCAATATGCTGAGGGCGTCTATGCCACCGGCCCCGCCGATGTGACGGCGAACCCCTTGGCCATGGCGGCACGCGAGGCCCATGTCACGGCCTACGGAGTTGAGCCCGGGGCTTTTTTTGACAACGCCTATGCCGCGGCCCTGGCAATCACCCACGCCCTCGAACAGGCGGGCTCAACCGAACCCGGAGCCATTGCCGATGCCCTGCGCACCAAGGAAGTCGCCACTCCCTTCGGCAACATCCACTTTGATGAGCGCGGGGATGCCACCGGCGTCGGCTTTTCCGTGTACCAGGTTCAGAACGGACAGTACATTCAGGTGCAGTAGCAGGCCGCGATAACAGACCGGGGGCGTGCTGCGGCGGCGCCCCCCGGCCATAGTCCGCAAAACCCGGAGCCGCCGGGTGGGGCGGGCGGATAAGGAGACATTCTGTCCCGGAGACCATGGATTACTTCATTGAGCTTTTTTTCAGCGGCCTGACCCGCGGTTCGATTTACGCCCTCATAGCTCTTGGATATACCATGGTGTACGGCATCATCGGGCTGATCAATTTCGCCCACGGCGAAATTTACATGATCGGGGCCTTCACGGCCCTGATCGTGTCAACCGTCCTGTCGATCTACAACATGCCCCTCGCCGCCATCCTTGTTCTCACCGTCCTGGCCTCGGCCATCTGGGCCGGCGCCTACGGCTTTACCGTTGAAAAACTGGCCTACAAGCCTCTCCGCAAGGCCCCGCGGCTTTCGCCCCTGATCTCGGCCATCGGCATGTCAATTTTTCTCCAGAACTATGTCCTTCTGGCCCAGACCCCGGATTTTCTCCCCTTTCCCCCCCTGATTCCCGAATTCGCCTTCATGGAGCCCGTTTCCGGGGTCATCGGCTCATCCGAACTGGTTATCCTGACCATGACGACGTCGCTCATGCTGCTCCTTACCCTGTTCATAAAATTCACCCGCCTCGGCAAGGCGATGCGCGCAACTGCCCAGGACCGGACCATGGCCAGGCTTGTCGGCATCAATGTCAACATGATCATTTCCGCCACCTTTATCATCGGCTCCGGGCTTGCCGCCATCGGCGGGCTGCTGATCGCTTCGCACATCGGGCAGATCAATTTCTTCATCGGCTTCATTGCCGGCATCAAGGCCTTTACCGCGGCCGTGCTGGGAGGCATCGGCTCGGTGCCCGGCGCCGTGCTGGGCAGCTTCATCCTCGGCCTGACGGAAAGCTTCGCCACCGGCTACGTTTCCAGCGATTACGAGGATGTTTTCGCCTTCTCCCTGCTGGTACTGATCCTGATCTTCCGCCCCGCCGGCCTGTTGGGCAAGTCATCGGCGGAGAAGGTCTGAGGAGGCCGGTGTGGCGCGGAAGCGGACAATCATGATTTTCCTGCGGGATGTCCGCGGCGCGCTGCTGATCTCCCTCTGGTTCATGTTCCTCACCTTTCCCATCATGGTTATCAAGGTCAACCCCATTGAACGGACCGTGGTCTGGCGCTGGGACAACATGGCCTATGTGGGTCTGCTCAGCTTCCTGCTCTATCTGGCCGGACGCCAGTACCTGAAATACAGAGAAAGGAGGCTTGAGTCTTCCCGGCGGCAGTCCATGGAGGAAAAAACAAAGCGGTTCCTCCGGCGGCTGAGTGAAAACCCGGTTCCCGCGTACACCCTGATGGCTGTTGCAGGGGTGTTCGCCCTTTCCTTCCCTTTTGTTTTTTCGACCTATCAGACCAACATCATGATAACCGCCCTCATGTACGTGGTCCTTGGCCTCGGGTTGAACATCGTCGTGGGGGTGGCGGGGCTGCTCGATCTCGGCTATGTCGCCTTCTATGCCGTCGGCGCCTATTCCTACGCCCTGCTCAACCTCCATTTCGGCGTCGGCTTCTGGTTCGCGCTGCCCATCGGCGCCCTGCTGGGCATGACCTTCGGCATTCTCCTCGGTTTCCCGGTCCTTCGTCTGCGGGGCGACTACCTGGCCATCGTCACCCTCGGCTTCGGAGAAATCATCCGCCTGATTCTGGAAAACTGGAACGAATTTTCCAAGGGTCCGAGCGGCATCTCCAATATTCCCCGTCCCGGCCTGTTCGGACTCGAAATGCCCCTGGAGACGGCCATCACCTATCTCTATTTTCTTATGATCGGCCTTGTCCTGTTCACCGTTTTTGTTGTCCGCCGCCTGCAGGATTCACGCATCGGCCGGGCCTGGTATGCCCTGCGCGAGGACGAAATCGCCTGTCAGGCCATGGGTATCGACAAGACCAGGACCAAGCTGACCGCCTTTGCCCTCGGCGCGACATGGGCCGGGATGGCCGGGGTCATATTCGCCGCCAAAACCACCTTCATCAACCCCGCCAGTTTTACCTTCCTCGAATCGGCGATCATTCTCTGCATTGTCGTGCTGGGCGGCATGGGCTCCATTGTCGGCGTGATCCTGGCGGCATTGATCCTGATCCTGCTGCCCGAATACCTGCGGGCGTTTTCCGACTACCGCATGCTTGTCTTTGGAGCGGTTCTTGTCCTGATGATGGTGTTCCGGCCCCAGGGGCTCATCGGCCACCGGCGGCGGACCTATACCATCAAACCGGATGCAGGGAGGTCGGGCAATGCAGCCTGACCGGCCCCCGGCTGCGCCAAACAGGACCCTCCTCGAGGTCAGGGGACTGACCATGGACTTCGGCGGCATCAAGGCCCTTGATCATTTCGACCTGCGAATCCGGGAAGGTGAAATAGCCGCCCTGATAGGACCGAACGGGGCCGGCAAGACGACGTTCTTCAACTGTCTCACCGGAATGTACGCTCCGACGGCCGGCGACATGCTCTTCTTCCTTCCCGGAAGGAAAACGGTCCGTCTCAACGGGTTGAAGCCGAACAAGGTCACCGAGCAGGGACTGGCCAGGACCTTTCAGAATATCCGTCTTTTTCCCAACATGACCGTGCTGGAAAACGTCATGATCGGCCGGCATTGCCGGACCCGGGCCCGGGTCCTGGGGGCCGTTTTCCGCGATCCGCGGACCCGCAGGGAGGAACGGGAAATCGTTCGCAGAAGTTATGAGATAATAGAAAAAATCGGCCTGGCCGATCAGGTGAACGAGTTTGCCCGCAACCTCCCCTACGGCGCCCAGCGCCGCCTGGAAATCGCCCGGGCCCTGGCCACCGATCCTGTTCTCCTCCTCCTGGACGAACCGGCCGCCGGCATGAATCCCCGGGAAACCCGAATGCTGGACGAGCTTATCTGCCGCATCAGGGACGAAGGCCTGTCCATCCTGCTCATCGAACACGACATGAAGCTGGTCATGAGCCTGTCCGACCATATTTTCGTCATGGACTACGGTAAAAAAATCGCCGAGGGTCCTCCCCCCGAAGTCCGCCGCAATCCGCAGGTCATCAGGGCATATCTGGGAGAGGATATCGTTCATGACCATGCTTGAACTGCGGAAGGTCAGCACCTATTACGGCAATATCCGGGTACTGCACGATCTCAGTTTCGAGGTCGAAGCGGGTGAGATCATCACCCTCATCGGCGCCAACGGGGCCGGCAAGTCAACCACCCTGATGTCCATCAGCGGCATCGTCCCGCCGCGCAGGGGAACGATCCTGTTCAAGAATGTCCCCATCCACGCCATGCCCCCTGAGAAGATTGTCGCCCTCGGCCTGTGCCAGGTGCCCGAAGGCCGGCACATCTTTCCCGGCCTGACCGTCAGGGAGAATCTTGACATGGGTTGCTTCCTGCGGCGGGACCGGAAGCTGATCAGGGAGGACCGGGACTATATCTATTCCCTGTTCCCCATCCTCGGCAAAAGACAGCACCAGCCCGGCGGCAACCTGTCCGGCGGCGAGCAGCAGATGCTGGCCATATCCAGGGCCCTGATGGCCAGGCCGGAGCTCCTGCTGCTTGATGAACCGTCCATGGGGCTGGCCCCGCTGGTGACCAGACAGATCTTTGAAATAATCGGCAGGATCAATCGGGAGAACAACACGACCATTCTGCTCGTCGAACAGAATGCCAACCTGGCCCTGAAGATCGCCAACCGCGGCTATGTTCTCGAAAACGGCAGAATAGTGCTCCATGACCGTGCTCCCGCCCTGCTGCGCAATGAGGAAGTGCAAAAAGCCTACCTCGGCATTTAATGAGGATTGCACTGTTGGTGAAATTGCATTATAGCCAGGTCACGACAGGCGGACCGCCGCGGGCAGGGCAGCCGGGTCAATGCTCCGCCCGCGGGAAAATGACGCGGAAAACGGAAACCGGCGGGCATTTCCTTCCCCGGGGAAACCTGCCTTCATTCTCAGGTGCGGACACGTGAAGAACATCCGGGTTGGAGTTATCGGCGTAGGGTATCTCGGCTTTTTTCATGCCCAGAAATACGCGGCCATGGACGGCGCCGACCTGGTCGGCGTCGCGGACATCGATCCGCTGCGGGCGGAAGAGGTAGCGCAGAAGTGCGGGACCAGAGCATTCACCGGCTATGCAAAACTGCTGGAGGAGGTGGATGCCGTCTCCATCGTTGTGCCGACGGTCAGTCATCATGAAGTTGCCGCCGCCTGCCTGGACCATGGGGTTGATGTGCTGGTCGAAAAACCGATCACAACCACCGTTGAAGAAGCGGACGACCTCATAGCCAGGGCGGAAAAGGGCGGCCGCATCCTGCAGGTGGGGCATTTGGAGCGCTTCAATCCGGCGGTCATGGCCATGAAGCCCCTTCTCACCCATCCCCTTTTCATCGAGGCCCATCGGATAAGCGTTTTCAAGGACAGGGGCACGGACGTCGACGTCGTCCTCGACCTGATGATCCATGACATCGACATCATCCTGTCCATCGTCGACGCGTCCCTGACCACCATTCACACCGTGGGCGCCCCGGTCGTCACCCCGTTGACCGATATCGCCAATGCCCGCCTGATTTT
>DSAE01000075.1 GCA_011372855.1 Desulfobacteraceae bacterium | reverse complement strand
GTTTAAGGGCAGGATTACTCTTCGGCGAAAGGGTGATCTGCCTTTTCTTTTGTTTATTTTTTTCACATCCAGGAGATGTTCATGGCCAGTGTGGTGGTGGTCGGCACCCAATGGGGAGACGAAGGCAAGGGCAAGATCGTCGATCTTCTGACCCGTTATGCGGACTGCATTGTCCGCTTTCAGGGAGGAAATAACGCGGGGCACACGCTGGTTGTCGGCGGCAGGAAGTATATTTTTCATATTATTCCTTCAGGGATTTTGTATGAAGAAAAAACCTGCATGATAGGCAACGGAGTAATTATCGATCCGGAGGTGCTGCTCCAGGAGATCAGCGACCTGGCCGGCCGGGGTTTTGCCGTTACCCCGGAGCGGCTGATGATCAGCGAAAACGCTCACCTGATCATGCCGTACCACAAGAGTCTCGACCTGGCGCTGGAATCCTCACTGAGCAAGGCAAAGAAGATCGGGACCACGGGACGGGGAATCGGACCCTGCTACATGGACAAGGTGGGCCGCTGCGGCATCAAGGCGGGGGAAATGCTCGATCCGGATCTGTTCAACGACAAGCTCCGGGTCAATGTGGAGGAAAAGAATTTTCTGCTGACCCGGAAGTTCGGCGTTGAACCGGTATCTTTTGATGCGATCAGAAAGGAATTTGACGACTATGCCCGGAAATTTGCCCCGTATATAAAAAATGTTTCCATGGCCCTGGATGCAGCCCGGAGAGAAGGGCGCAATATTCTTTTTGAAGGCGCCCAGGGGACGCAGCTCGACATTGATCACGGAACCTACCCGTTTGTCACGTCCTCCAACACCATAGCCGGCAACGCCTGTATCGGCAGCGGTTTCGGGCCGGTCAATATCGACGCGGTTGTCGGCATACTCAAGGCATACACGACCAGGGTCGGAGCCGGCCCGTTCCCCACCGAACTGCCTGAAGGCGATCCCGTAGGCGATGCCCTGCAGGCCAGGGGCGGTGAATTCGGCGCCACAACCGGACGCCGGCGCCGCTGCGGCTGGCTTGACGCTGTTGTTGCCAACGATGCCGTTCGCCTCAACGGCCTGACCGGTCTGGCCATTACCAAGCTCGATGTATTGAGCGGCCAGCCGAAACTGAAGATCGCCGGCAGGTATATGGTCGATGGAGAGAATTTCACCTGCATGCCCGGCAATATCCGCCAGACGGCGCGGATTGAGCCGGTTTATGAAGAGATGGACGGTTGGAACGAAGATATCAGTAATATCCGCAGCTTTGAAGACCTGCCGGTCAATGCCAGGAATTATGTCCGCAGGATCGAGGATCTGACCGGGGTCGAGCCCATCATAGTCTCCGTCGGGCCCGACCGCGAGGAAACGCTGCTGCTGAAGAACCCTTTTGCCGGCGAATAACGGAGCAACTTTTTAGCCGTCCGGGAGTGAACCGGCGAGGACATGTGACTGCAAGACACGATCGGCGCCTGAGGGCACCGGCCGGTCATAGGATTTTGACCAATGGAGGTTTTGGATTATGGCACGTATAACAGTTGAAGATTGTCTGGCCCAGGTGGGCGACGACAACCGTTTTGCCCTGGTGCACCTTGCTGTTGAACGCATACGTCAGCATCGCGAAGGCGAACCTTTTCTGATCAAGGGTAAAAACAAGGAGATCGTTATGACTCTCCGGGAGATAGCCGCCGGCAAGGTGACCTTTGACAACATTCACGAACTGCCGAAGTCCCGCAAGGCCGGAGTCGCTGCCGCCGCCGAGGCGGCGGAAGCCGAACGCCCCCATGAAGATGAGGACTGATTCCGGCCTGAAGCCCGTCAGGCGGGAAGTATGAGGAATTTTTGCAATAGATGTCCGAAGCGATGAGCAGGGATTATTACGATGTCCTGGGTGTCCCCAGGGAAGCCGGTATGGATGACATCAAGAAAGCCTACCGGAAGCTGGCGATGAAGTTTCATCCCGACCATAACCCCGGTGACAGTGAAGCCGAAGCCAAGTTCAAGGAAGCGGCGGAGGCGTACGAAGTTCTCAGTGACATCCAGAAAAGAAGAATATACGATGCGTACGGACACCAGGGGCTGAAAAACACGGGGTACAGGGGGCCGGGCACCGCCGAGGATATTTTTTCCAGTATCAACGACCTGTTCGGCGATCTTTTCGGGTTCGGCGGCCGCAGCCGGCAGCGTAATCCCAATGCGCCGATTCCGGGTGACGACCTGCGCTATGACATGGAAATCTCCTTCATGGATGCGGTGCATGGCGTTACCCGCGAAGTTGAGCTGACCAAACGGGAAACATGCTGGACCTGTGAAGGAAGCGGGCTGCGCCCGGGGTATAAACCCCAGATGTGCCCTACCTGTCACGGCCGGGGCCAGGTCATCCGTTCCCAGGGTTTTTTTCAGGTCAGCTCGACCTGTCCCCAGTGCGGCGGATCAGGCCAGATCATCACCGATCCCTGCAATGATTGTCACGGCCAGGGGCTGGTCAACAAGACCAAGAGGGTGTCCATCAAGATTCCGGCCGGGGTTGATACGGGGGCCAGGATGCGCCTCCGGGGTGAAGGGGAAGGAGGGCGCCGCGGCGGACCGTCCGGCGATCTGTATGTTGTTATTTATGTCCGGCCCCATGAGTATTTTCAACGCGAGGGGCAGAACATATACCTGCGCTACCCCGTTTCCATGGTCAAGGCCGCTCTGGGATGCGAGGTTGAAGTGCCGACCGTCCACGGGAGCGCCAAGCTGAAAATCCCCGCCGGCACCCAGCCCGGTGAGCATTTTACCCTGAAGCACCAGGGAGTCCCCGGACTGCGGGGCAAAAGTCCCGGAGACATGGTCGTTGAGGTGCAGGTGCAGACTCCAACCAAACTCACCAAACAGCAGAAGGCGCTGCTCAGGGAATTTGCCGAACTGAGCCGCGAGAGCCAGGAGGAGGGGTTTTTCTCCCGTCTCTTCCATGGTCATTTTGCCCAGACCGACAAAAAGCAGCATGCCGGAGATGCCAACCAATGACGGAGCAGCAGGGATTCACTCATTTTGACGCTGCCGGTAATGCCCGGATGGTCGATATAAGCGGGAAAGACACCACCAGTCGGCTGGCCGTTGCCGCCGGCAGAGTGATCATGGCGCCGGACACATGGCGCATGGTGCGGGAAGGGCGGGCCGCCAAGGGTGATGCACTCGGCGTCGCCAGGATCGCGGGCATAATGGCGGCCAAAAAAGTTGACGGCCTGATACCGCTCTGCCACCCGCTGGCGGTGAGCAGGGTTGATATAGATTTTTCTTTTGAGGAGGACGGCCGTTCCATTGCCATTCGGGCCACGGTGGGAATCAGCGGCAGGACCGGAGTTGAAATGGAGGCTCTGACAGCTGTTGCCGTTGCGGCGTTGACCTTGTATGACATGTGCAAGGCGGTGGATAAAAACATGGTGATTGCCGACATCCGGCTGCTGGAAAAAAGCGGCGGGAAAAGCGGGCAGTATGTCAGAGAACAGGAACGGAAACAGGGAATTAGGACAGGCGGATAGTATCTGCAGAGCGGAGAATGATATGAATGACAAGCAGCTCAAGAAATTCAAGGCACAGCTTGAAGAGATGAGGGCGAAAATTATCAGTGATGTTGAACAGACGCTCACCGACATGACCACCCAGACCGGAAACATTCCGGATCCCAACGACAGGGCGACGGTGGAATCGGACAGGAACTTCGAGCTGCGGATCAGGGACCGGGAGCGGAAACTGATGAACAAGATCGAGGAGGCCCTGGCCCGCATCGATGAGGGTACATATGGAGTCTGCGAAAGCTGCGGCGAGGATATTGCCGAAAAGAGGCTTGAAGCCCGCCCGGTGGCAAAATACTGCATAGACTGCAAGACCAGACAGGAACAGCGCGAAAAAGCGCAGGGCAGGTAGACGCCCATGCCCGAATTACGCAAAGATCCGATCCTCGGACGCTGGATTATCATCTCCAAGGAGCGCAGTCAGCGGCCCACCGATTTTGTCATTGAAGAGTTCAAATCGACGGGAGGCTTCTGCCCCCTTTGCCCGGGCAATGAAAAGACCACTCCCAACGAGGTCATGGTCTTGGGCAGGGAACCCGGCTTGCCCCCCAATTCCGCCGGCTGGCAATTACGGGTCGTCCCCAACAAGTTCCCGGCTCTTGTCATCGAAGGCGAACTGCAGAAAGAAGGCGAGGGGCTTTATGACCGGATGAACGGCATCGGCGCCCATGAGGTCGTCGTCGAGAGCCCCGGTCACGAGGACCGCTTTGTCTATCTTCCCCCCGAACAGATGATTCTTGTCTTCAAGGCATTCAAGAACCGCATTCTCGATCTTTCCCGGGACCCTCGATTCCTGTACGTGATGGTTTTCAAAAATTACGGCCGAGCCGCCGGCGCCTCGCTTGAGCATCCGCATTCACAACTGATCGCCCTGCCGATTCTGCCGCGCATGGTCACTTCGGAACTGGAGGGGGCCCTGTCGTATTTCAAGTACAAGGACCGGTGCATCTACTGCGACATCATCCGCCAGGAGCTGCAGCAGGACATCCGCATGGTCTGCCAGAACGACAAGTTTGTCTGTCTGACGCCGTTCGCCCCCCGTTCGCCTTTTGAGATGTGGATACTTCCCAAGCAGCACAGTTCATCCTATACGGAGCAGTCGGAGGAGTCCCTCGAACAACTGGTGAAAATTTTTTCCGAAAGCATGCGTCGCCTGGACGCGTGCATCCCCAACGTACCGTACAATTTCGTTCTGCATACCCAGCCCCTGCGATCGGCTCCCCTGGAGCACTATCACTGGCACTTTGAAATAGTGCCCAAACTGACCAGCATAGCGGGTTTTGAATGGGGCTCAGGTTTCTATATCAACCCAATGCCGCCGGAGGATACATGCAGGTATCTGCGGGAAGCGTTATAGGAGGTACCTTTGGACAGGAAACGCATACTTCTTGTTGATGACGAGGAAGGCATTCAACTGTTGTACCGGGAGGAGTTCGAGGAAGAAGGGTATGAAGTGATTGCTGCCTACAGCGGCGAAGAGGCCCTGGAAAAGTTCAACCAGGAGCCTCCCGACCTGGTCATCCTTGACATCAATATGCCCGGCATGAACGGGATTGAAGTGCTCCGCCGCATGAAGGAGATCAATCCCAATCTTCCGGTAATCCTCAGCTCCGCCTATCAGGAATACAAGCAGGATTTCGGCTCCTGGGCATCGGAAGAGTATATCGTCAAGTCCGCCAACATGGATGAGCTGAAAACCGCCGTCCGCAAGCACTTGAAATAGGCTGACGGAAAAGAAGTGCCGGCAGATTTTCCCGTTCCCCGCGGCTGTGGGGGTTTGATGGAAGGGCTTGCTGATGTCAGGGCGTGATCCATCATTTTGCTGCCGCCGCTTCCTGTCATGAAAGACATCCAGAATTTAAGCGACGATCGCCGGATCAATATCCGCAACGTCGGCGTCAGGAGGATCTCCTACCCGGTCACGGTCCTGGACAAGGCCAGAAGGATCCAGAAAACAGTGGCCACGGTCAACATGTACGTGAACCTGCCCCACCGTTTCAAGGGAACGCATATGAGCCGGTTCATCGAAATCCTCAACCGGTTTCACGGTGAGATCAACCTGAAGAGTTTTCATCGCATCCTGCAGGAGATGAAGGACCGGCTCAATGCCGAAGCAGCCCACATGGAAATTCAGTTTCCCTATTTTCTCCAGCGCGGTCAGTCCTCCATTGGCACGGAGCGCATTGAATGCAGGATGCACGGCACTCTCCAGGAATCCGACGACCTGGTGATGGAGATAACAATGCCGGTATTTTCGCCGACCGCGGTGAGCCGGCCCGGTGTTCTGCCCGGCTCGCTGGGCCGGTGGGGAACGGTCAGGGTGAGCGTCCGGTTTAACCGGTTTATCTGGATTGAGGACCTGATCGGCCTGGTCGAACAGGGCATCACGGCTGACTCTGACCGCCCCGGTTCTGTGGAGGCAATGACCAGAAACCTGGGCCGGGTTATTGAGAGTGATCCGGCGATTTCCTGGTTCAACGTGGTGGTGGAAAATCTGGCGGCAGGATATGCCACCTTTGCTTCCCTTGAAGGCGGAGGCAAGCAGGGCATTGAAGGGAAGGAAAAGAGCGCGCGATCATGAGTGAATTGCTTTTTGAAATAGGAACCGAGGAGATCCCGGCGGGATACATTCAGCCGGCGCTGCAGTTTATCCGGGAACACTCCGGCAACCGTTTCCGGGAACTGGGGTTGGACCATGGGGAAATCAAGACCATGGGCACCCCGCGCCGTCTCGCCATGGCGGTGTACGATCTGCAGGAAAAGCAGCCCGACCGGGTCGTGGAACATATCGGCCCCGCCGCAAAGGCGGGTTTCGATGAGGCGGGGAATCCTACCCGGGCGGCCGCAGGTTTTGCCCGGTCACGTGGTCTTGCCGTTGAAGAGCTGAAGATCGCCGTTACGCCCAAGGGGGAATATCTGGCGGCCGTTGAACAGGTCAAGGGCCGCGATACCCTGGACCTTCTGCCCGATCTCCTGGCCACCCTCGTCCGGACCATTCCCTTTCCCAAATCCATGCGCTGGGGCGAGGGGACCATCACCTTCGCCCGACCCATTCAGTGGCTGCTGGCGCTGTACGACGGAGAACCCCTGGAACTGGTCATTGATGACCTGCGGGCCGGAACCGTGACCCGCGGGCACCGGTTCATGGCGCCGGACCCCTTCAGCGTGGCGGGCTCTCGTCAGTATATCGATCTGCTCCGGGAGAGGCGGGTCCTGGTTGAACCGGAAGAGCGACGCGAAGCGGTGGTCCGACAGGTCAGGATGGCCGTCGATCAGCGATCCGGCAGGGCCGGAGCCGTTCCCGTCCTGGACGAGGAACTGATCGACACCGTGACTAATCTCGTCGAAATGCCCTGGGGAATATGCGGTCGTTTCGACGCCCGGTTTCTTGAATTGCCCCGCGAAGTGCTCATCACCTCCATGCGCGAACATCAGAAGTATTTTCCTGTGGCCGGGAGCGACGGCAGCCTGCTGCCCCTGTTCGTGGCGGTGAACAACACCCTGGTCGAAGACTTCGGTCTTGCAGCGAGCGGGCATCAACGTGTTCTCCGGGCACGATTGGAGGACGCCCTGTTTTTTTTCCGCGAGGATAAAAAACGAAAACTGGCCGACCGGTATCCCGACCTGGCCGGCATCGTCTTCCACCACCGACTGGGGACAATGCTGGAAAAATCCGAACGGGTGACAACCCTGGCCCGTTGTATTGCCGGACTGATTGATCCGTCCCGCGAAGAGCTTGTCGCCCGGGCGGCCATGCTGGCCAAGTGTGACCTGTTGACCGAAATGGTCGGCGAATTTCCTTCGCTGCAGGGAATAATCGGCAGGGAGTACGCTTCCCTGGACGGAGAAGCCTCGGAGGTTGCCGACGCCGTTCATGAGCATTACAAACCTGTCCGGGCCGGTGGTGAACTGCCGGCCGGCCTGATCGGGGCCATTGTCGGTCTGGCCGACCGGATTGACACCCTGGCCGGATGCTTTGCCATCGGGGAGAAGCCGACGGGGACCACCGACCCCTTCGGCCTTCGCAGGCAGGCCCTCGGTCTGCTGCATATCCTGCAGCATCACCGGGTGCATCTTTCACTGACCGATCTGGTTGGGCGGGCCCTCGACGGGTATCGCTCCTCGGTGGAGATTGTCCCGGGCGCGGTGGAACAGATCGTTGACTTCATCCGTCTCCGTTTTGAAAACGATGTCATCGCTTCCGGAACCAGGCCCGAGGTCGTGGCGGCGGCGACCTCCGTCGGCTTTGACGATGCGGCGGACTGCATGGCTCGCGTCCGCGGGCTTGAAGCAATCAGAGCCCGGGAGGAGTTCACGGTTCTGGCCGGTTCGTTTAAGCGGATCAGAAACATCGTCAAGGAGAACAGGGAGACAGCCATTGATGAGCGGTTGTTTGCCGATGCCGCCGAAAAGGAACTGCATTCGACGTTTCTGGCGGTCAAGACGGCGGCCGCCCCTTTCCTGGACAATCGGCAGTATGACGAGGCCCTTGGGGTCATGCTGCGGATGAAAGAGCCGGTGGACAGGTTTTTTGACCAGGTCATGGTCATGACCGAGGATGAGGATGTCCGCCGCAACCGTCTTAATCTGCTGACGGCTCTCGGACAGCTTGTCCTCCGGGTCGGCGATATTTCCAGGATGCATCTCGAGGGGACCCCCTGATCCCGCTCCCGTCCGCATAAATCCGGCAACAGGCATGGGGCCGGGGCCTGTCACAGCGCGGGCGACAGAAGAAGCCGAAAATGATCCGGTTGGCCCGGGATCTCCGGAGGGGCAGACATTTCCAATTTTTCCCGCTGCCCGGTCTTTTTCTAACTGTTCGAATTTGTTTGTAAAAATAATCGGCCTCCGCTGGTACTGCTTGACGAATGCGGCAGCAGATGTTACTAGTATCAGTTTAGCGCGAGAGTGGCGGAACCGGTAGACGCACTAGACTTAGGATCTAGCGCACTGCGTGCGTGGGGGTTCAACTCCCCCCTCTCGCACCAGCCGTTAGACGATGATGTATCCAAAAAAAACCTCTCTATCATTAGCTGCCTGCGGGCGAAACGGTAAAAAGGAATGCACCCCATGGATGTAGTCGTAGAAAATGTCAGCGACCTGACGAAAAAACTTTCCATAACCCTTCCCAAGGATGAGGTGAAAAAAGAACTGGACAAGGCCTATAACAAGCTGAACAGGGAAATCAGCCTCAAGGGTTTTCGCCGCGGCAAGGTGCCGCTGTCGGTGCTGCAGAAGAATTTTCGCGACCGGGTCGAAGCCGAAGTGGGGGAAAAACTGGTGCAGGCGACCTATTTTGATGCCGTTGAAAAGGAAAAACTGGATGCGGTCGTTCACCCGGAGATCAAGGAGCATGCCTTCAGGGAAGACGGTACCTTTGTCTATGTGGCGGAGGTTGATGTCAAGCCCGTGGTCGAGGTGCAGGAATATAAAGGGCTGGAGATAGAAAAACCGGTTGTTGACGCCGCCGACGCCGAGGTGGAGGAGAAAATCGAGCAGCTGCGCCGCCAGCACAGCGTCCTCCGCAGTGCCGACGACGAATATGCGATATGCAAGGATGATGTGGCGGTGGTGGATTTCCAGGGTTTTCATGAAGGCAAGGTCATGAAGGAGGTCCACAATGAAAATTATTCCGTCGACGTCGGCGCCGGCAGTCTGGGCGACGAGTTTGAGGAAAAACTCATCGGCTTGAAAAAAGGTGACAAAACACTGTACGAAGTTGAATTTCCGCCCGAATATCCCAACCCGATCCTGGCCGGCAAAAAAGTTGAGTTCAAGGTCGATGTCAAGGGAGTGAAACAGCGGCTCAAGCCGGCGATCGATGACGAGTTTGCCAAGGATGTCAACAAGGATTATGCGACGGTCGAGGACCTCAGAAACGGCATCAGGAACGAGATCCTGAAGCAGAAGGAAGCCGCCCTGGAAGGGGACCTGGACGACAGGATCATGCAGAGGCTCCTTGAGCAGAACCGTTTTGCCGTGCCGGAACGACTTATCCGGTACGAAATTGAAGAGATGATCAAACAGACCGAGGGCAACCTGCAGCGGAGCGGATTGACCCTCGAGTCGGCCGGCCTGAACCGGGACGAGCTTGCCGCCCGGAATCGGGAGGTTGCAGAAAAGCGCGTGCGGGGTGATTTTATCTTAAAAAAGATCGCCGAGCTTGAAAATATTCAGATAAATGACGAAGATATAGAAAGGGGTTACAAACGCATCGCCGATCAGTACAATATGACCGTTGCCGAGGTGAAGCAGTTTTTCAAGAGACGCGAGGAGGTGCTGCCTTTCATCAATGAATTGCTCAACGAAAAAATTCTGAGGTTCCTTCGTGAGCAGGCCAAGCTGATCGACGCCCCCCCTGCCTCCCCGGAAGTGGAAGGGACCGGCGACCAGTCGTAGGGCTTAGGCCGACCGCCGATATGCGGACAGGAGCCGCCGGGAGGAAGACCTCCCGTTGCGGGGTTGCTCTTGCCGTTCAGTAGAAAGTCTTGCTAGGAGATTCACCATGAACCTGGTTCCCATCGTCGTTGAACAGAGCCCGAGGGGGGAACGGGCCTTTGATATTTATTCACGGCTGCTCAAAGAGCGGATAGTTTTTCTCGGCACCCCGGTGACCGATGAAATTTCCAGTCTGATCATCGCCCAGTTGCTGTTTCTGGAGGCCGATGATCCGGGAAAGGACATCACCTTTTACATCAATTCGCCCGGAGGTTCCGTTACCGCGGGACTGGCCATATACGACACCATGCAGTATGTCCGGTGCGACATCGCCACCCTGTGCATGGGGCAGGCCGCATCCATGGGGGCATTTCTGCTGGCCGCCGGTACGGCCGGCAAGAGGTTTACCCTTCCCAATGCCAGGATCATGATTCACCAGCCCATGGGCGGATTTCAGGGACAGGCTACCGATATCGACATCCACGCCCGGGAAATTCTCAGGCTGCGCGCCGACCTCAACAGGATACTGGCCAAGCATACCGGCAAGCCTTTGAAGAAGGTCCAGGCCGATACGGAGCGGGATTTTTTCATGAATGCTGAAGAAGCCTGTAAATACGGCATAGTTGATCAGGTTCTCGTCAGCCGTGAACAGACAGAAAGCGAGAAAAAGAAATGAAAGATGATTTTCGTTCCGACCAGATGATTTCCTGCTCCTGCTCATTCTGCGGCAAGAACCAGGACGAGGTCAACAAGCTGGTTGCCGGGCCCAATGTCTATATCTGCGATGAATGCATCGAACTCTGCAATGAGATCGTCCAGGATTCTGTGGAAGCCGGCAAGGCGGGAGCCGGCCGGTTGAATGTCCTCAAGCCCAAGGAAATTTACACATACCTGAAAGAGTATGTCATCGGCCAGGAGTTCGCCAAGAAGGTTCTGTCCGTCGCCGTTCACAACCATTACAAGCGGATCGAGTCAAGTGAGTCGGGACAGCCGGGGGACGTGGAATTGCAGAAAAGCAATATCATCCTCATCGGCCCGACCGGCAGCGGCAAAACCCTGATGGCACAGACATTGGCCAGAATCCTGAATGTGCCCTTCACCATCGCCGATGCCACGACGCTGACCGAGGCGGGCTATGTCGGCGAGGACGTGGAGAATATCCTGGTCAACCTGTTGCAGGCCGCCGATTATGACATTGAAATGGCGGAAAAGGGGATCATCTATATCGACGAGATTGACAAGATCGCCCGCAAATCCGACAGTCCTTCTCTGACCCGGGACGTCTCCGGCGAGGGGGTGCAGCAGGCGCTCCTGAAAATCATCGAAGGAACGATGGCCTCCGTTCCGCCCAAGGGCGGCCGCAAACACCCCCAGCAGGAACTGGTGCGGATCAATACCCAGAATATCCTTTTCATCTGCGGCGGGGCCTTTGTCGGCCTGGACTCGGTCATCAAGCGCCGTTCGGGCACCAAGTCCATCGGGTTCGGGGCTGAGGTGGTGGCGGACACCAAGAAGGAATTCGGAGAAATCATCGCCGAAATTCAACCCGAGGATCTCCTCAAGTTCGGGCTGATTCCCGAACTGGTCGGCAGGCTGCCGGTCATTGCCACCATGAATGAACTGACCGAGGACGACCTGGTCCGCATTCTCCAGGAACCGAGGAACGCCTTGACCAGACAGTATCAGAAATTGTTTGAATATGAGGGCATAACCCTGCGCTTCACCACCGGCGCCCTGCAGGCAATCGCCGCCAAGGCCCTGAAAAGGAAGTCCGGCGCCCGGGGGCTGCGTTCGGTCATGGAAGAGGCAATGCTTGAGGTCATGTTCGAACTCCCCTCCGAGGATAACGTGACGGAATGCGTCATCAACGAACAGGTCATCACCAACGGTGAATACCCTGTTATCCTGTATGAAAGCCAGGAGGCCAAGAAAAGCGCCTGAGTCAAGCATGAGAGAAACTACTGCGAAAAGATACCCCCTGATGCCCCTGCGGGACATCGTCATTTTCCCGGGAATGGTCGCCCCCCTTGTGGTGGGAAGGAAAAAATCCATTGCCGCCCTGGAAAACGCGATGGAAAACAGGTCGATGATATTTCTGGTCACCCAGCAGGACGACAGTATCGACGATCCAGGCCGGGAACATCTCTATGACATCGGAACCCTTGCCACGGTCATGCAGTTGCTGCGCCTGCCCGACGGAACCATCAAAGCTCTGGTTGAAGGCAAGCGCAGGGCCAGAATAACCGGTCTGACCGAGTTCGATTCCTTTTTCTCCGTCGAAGTCGAGGAATTGCCCGATATTCACACGGAAGGACCGGAAATCGAAGCGTACGGCAGGGAATTGTACCGGCTTTTCGAGGAATTTTCCCGGACCAACAAGAAAATTCCCAAGGAAATCCTCACTTCCATTGCCGGCATGGAAAACATCACCCGGCTGGCCGACACGGTTGCTTCTCATCTTACCCTCAAGACAGGGCAGAAGCAGGAAATACTGGAGAGGGTTTCGCTGCCCGACCGGATTGCCCTCCTTATGGAGGCGATATATCGAGAAGTCGAGCTCTCCGAGCTCGAGAAAACCATCCAGGCCAAGGTCAAAAAGAAAATGGCCGACACCCAGCGCAACTACTACCTGGGAGAAAAAATAAAGGCCATCCAGGAAGAGATGGGCCAGGGAGAAGGGGGGGATGATATCGCCGAGCTCGAGGAGATCATCGCCAGAAAAAAACTCCCTGACCCGGTCCGGGAAAAGGTGGGCAAGGAACTGAAGAAACTCAAGCAGATGCCGCCGATGTCCGCCGAAACCACGGTGGTCCGCAATTACATCGACGCCATAGTCAGTCTGCCCTGGACCGAGAAAACCGCCTCCACCATAGACATCAACAGGGCCGAACAGGTTCTCGAGGAAGATCACTACGGGCTGAAAAAGACGAAGGAGAGGATTCTCGAGTATCTGGCCGTTCAGGCCCAGGTCAAGAAGATCAAGGGCCCGATACTCTGTCTGGTGGGCCCTCCCGGGGTGGGAAAAACGTCGATCTGCCGGTCGATTGCCCGGGCAATGGACCGCAAGTTTATTCGCCTGTCCCTGGGAGGAGTTCGTGACGAAGCCGAAATACGCGGACACCGGCGGACCTACATCGGGGCAATGCCCGGAAAAATCATTTTGTCGATGCAGCGGGCGGAGGTGATCAATCCTGTTTTCTGCCTGGACGAAGTTGACAAGATGAGCATGGATTTCCGCGGTGATCCCTCGGCGGCACTGCTGGAAGTCCTGGATCCTGAACAGAACTTCGCCTTCAATGACCATTACCTGGACCTGGATTACGACCTGTCCGAGGTCTTCTTCATCACCACGGCAAACAGCCTGCACGGCATTCCGCTGCCCTTGCAGGACAGAATGGAGATCATCAAGCTCAGCGGCTATACCGAAGAGGAAAAGCTGCGCATTGCCGAAGGATTTCTGGTTCCCAAGCAGCTGGAAGTCAATGGCTTCCAGCCGGGGGATATCCGGTTCAGTGATCAGGCTCTCCTGGAAATCGTTCGGCGGTATACCCGCGAGGCGGGCGTTCGGAGTCTTGAGCGCACCATCGCCTCCATCTGCCGCAAGGTCGCCCGGGATCGTCTCAAGAAGAATCAGCCCGACCGGGCGTACCGAATATCCAGGCAATCAATCGGCCGTTACCTGGGAGCGGCCGGATACCGCTACGGGCTGGCCGAGGAACAGGACGCCATCGGCCTTGCCACGGGCATGGCCTGGACCGAGGTTGGGGGCGAGCTCCTGCAGATAGAATCGACCCTGATGCCGGGTTCCGGGAAACTGACGGTCACCGGCAAGCTTGGGGATGTCATGCAGGAATCCGCGCGGGCGGCTATGTCGTATGTCCGCTCCCGGGCCATGCGGCTGGGACTGGAACCGGACTTTTACCAGAAGATCGATCTGCACATTCACGTGCCTGAAGGCGCCATTCCCAAGGATGGTCCGTCGGCCGGGATCACGATGGTGACCAGCATCGTCTCGGCGCTGTTGAAAATACCCGTGAACCGGCGGATCGCCATGACGGGGGAAATCACCCTGCGGGGCAGGATCCTGCCCATCGGCGGCCTGACCGAGAAGCTCCTGGCGGCCAGGCGGGGTAACATTACCCATGTTCTTCTGCCCCAGGAAAATGAACGCGACCTCAAGGAAGTGCCGGCGAAAATCCGCAACAGCCTGACCATCGATCTGGTCAACCACGTCGATGAAGTGCTCCAGAAGGCGTTGCTGGTGAGGGAAGGGGAAGAGTTGTTCAAGGACATACCCCTGGAGTCCATTTACAAGGACATCACGGTTTCGTCGCACAACACGCCCGCCCATTAGGGAGCAGGTCTCGGAGCCGGCGCGCGTCGACAGCGGCGGAAGACCTGCCGGCAACCGCATGAACGTTGCACCGCCTGCCGCTTTTTTCTTGACGGAGCGCGGTTATCCTGATAAATACCAGCACACGTTGTGAACGGGCGGATAGCTCAGCTGGGAGAGCATCGGCCTTACAAGCCGAGGGTCACAGGTTCGAGCCCTGTTCCGCCCACCAGGCAAAACATACTCTGGGGTCGTAGTTCAGTTGGTTAGAACGCCGGCCTGTCACGCCGGAGGTCGCGAGTTCGAGTCTCGTCGGCCCCGCCAGAGATAAGCAGAAAGCCGTAACGAATTCGTTACGGCTTTCTGCTGTATGGTCTCAGTGGAGATTCGCCACTGCTTCCTCATCTGCCCGGGGGGATCATATCCGGATCTCCTTCTCCGAACCGACCACCTTTATTTTCAGCGAAGTGAAAACGGAAATGACGGAGGCGCCCATTCTGATCAGGATCGAATTGGTAATGACCCAGATCACCTCAATTCTGTTTTTCATTTCCTTGCAGGCGTTCTGCCACAGGGTCCTGGCCTGCTGATCGTAATCATTCATTTCCAGGCAGTTCCAGATGAGGATTATTTGTTCCTCGGGAGCGGCGGCAATGATCTGCCGCCACTCTTCCACGGCAGTACGGGCATCTGTTTCCGTAAATTTTCCGTGAAAAATAAATTGCAGACACCTGCGCCCCTCTTTTCGAATCCATTCGATCCGTGGATTGTCCATGCATTCCCCCTTTTGTTTTTTCCATGTCCGGCAAACGGGATACCGTCCCCAGCCTGACGTTTCTTTCCGACCGCACGGTTCGCACAAGCCGCATACTGTACTCTCCCTTCGGGAAAAGCTCAACTGCGACAATTTATC
>DSAE01000118.1 GCA_011372855.1 Desulfobacteraceae bacterium | reverse complement strand
GGCGCTGCCGACTGCCAACTCCGCCGTCAGGCGGGTTAAAAATTGACCAACTCCACATCGAAGACCAGCCAGGCGTCAGGAGGGATGACCCCGCCGGCTCCCCGCGAACCGTAGGCCAGTTCCGGGGGAATGATGAGTATCCGTTTTTCGCCCTTTTTCATGGCAAGCAGTGCTTCGTCCCATCCCGTGATAACGCGGCCGATGCCGACCTGGAAGGAAATGGGCTCGCCCCGGTCCCTCGAACTGTCGAACTTCCAGCCGTTTTCCAGCAGGGTCCCGGTGTAGTGGGCCACGACCATGGCTCCAGGGGCGGGGGATTCACCTTCACCTTCTTTTTTAACGATATACCGCAGCCCGGACTTGGTCCGCACGGCCTCAGGATATTTCTCCTTCAGAATTTTGGCTATTTTCTCCTGCTGCTCCTTCCGGGCGGTATCTTTTTTTTCATCGAGGGAGTTCATTATTTCATCGAAGGCAGCCTGGTCGGCCCGGAATTCTTTCGCTTCCTTGCCAACCCGGATAATTTCAACTTTCTGCATGATGTCGCCCTGAACAATGGCGTCGACCACCTCCTGCCCGCTGACAACCTTGCCGAACACGGTGTGCCTGCCGTCAAGATGGGGCGTGGCCAGGTGGGTAATGAAAAACTGGCTGCCGTTGGTATTCGGCCCGGCATTGGCCATGGACAGGATACCAGGGCCGTTGTGTTTCAGGGAGGGGACGATTTCGTCCGGGAACGTGTATCCCGGGCCGCCGGTGCCGGTTCCCAGGGGATCGCCGCCCTGTATCATGAAGTCCTTGATCACACGATGAAATTTGAGGCCGTCGTAAAACGGGGTTCCGGTTGGCCTGTCAGCCCCGCCGAGCACCTTGGTCCCCTCCGCCAGTGAAACGAAGTTGATGACCGTAAGGGGCGTTTCCCTGTAAAACAGGCGCAGAAGGATATCTCCCTTATCGGTGATTATTTTCGCGTACAGACCGTCTTCGAGTTTTTGTTCCTGAGCCATGAGGGTTTCTCCAGAAAAGGCAAAAAAGAAAGTCAGAAAAAGAACAGGCAATATCGTTCGCATAACTGCTTCACCTCACACTGTCCTGCCGACCGGGGGACCACGGTTGAGCCGCCGGAGCGAATGGCCGGGACGGTTCGCCGGGCACCCTTCAGGGGCGGTCACTTGGGAAAAATTGATGTTCAGAGGTTGCTTACAAAGCATCATGGTCGTTGTCAAGCAAAACCGGGATGATTTTTCCCGCATTGTGCCCTTCTTTGTTGACTCCAAAAGTGAATAGCGGTTAAATAGCAGATTTGTGTACTGAATAAACAACCAGGTAATCAAACAGGAAATTTCTTTGCTCTATTGGCTATATCGAGTTATCGGGTCCACGCTTTTTTTCCTGTTTTATCCAATTCTTCTCCTGATCATCCGATTTCAGTCACATGACGGGCAGGGACTGCGGCAGCGGATCGGCATTGTACCCCCCCTTGATCCGCCGGGAAAGGGATGTGCCGCCAGGGTCTGGATACATGCCGCCTCCGTCGGCGAAGTAGGAGCAGCCTCCGTGTTGATCAGGGAGCTTGCGGCGGCAGGAGAGGTCATTGATTTCATTGTCACGACAATGACCGTCGACGGGCGGAGGGTCGCCGGGAAACAGCTGCCGGCGCATGTCAACTGCCTGCTGGCGCCGCTGGATGTTCCCTGGGTCGCCCGCCGGGTCATCAACAATATCCGACCGGATATCTATGCCTGTCTGGAAACCGAGTTGTGGCCCGCCCTGCTTGCCGAGCTGCGCAAGGCGGGCGTGCGGGCGGTGCTGCTGAACGGCCGCGTCACCGAACGTTCGTTTACCAGGTATGCCCTGGGCCGCAGTCTGTTCGGGCCACTGCTGGGCGGATTCTCCGAGATAGCGGTTATTCGCGGGGAGGACGGAGAACGCTTCAGCCGTCTCGGAGTGGACGGCGGCCGCATCCGGGTCACCGGCAACATGAAATATGACTTTCCCGACGAAGACACCGAAGCCGTCAGGCGGAAGTACCGCGAAATTCTCGGGGTCGACGGCGAGGATGTTTTCGTCTGCGGTTCGACCCGGACGGGCGAGGAGCAAATCCTCGCCGACGTGTACCGGCAGCTGGCGGCGGAGCGGGACAGAAAGGTGGTCTGGATCATCGCCCCCCGGCACCTGAAAAGGGTGCCGGAGGTCCTGTCCCTGCTCACGGGCCGCGGCCTGGGCTATGATCTGTTCACCGAACTTGCCGGCCGGGGCAGAAGCCGCGACGTTGTCGTGATCAACTGTCTCGGGGAGCTGTCACGGCTGTACAGCGCCGGCGATTATAATTTTGTCGGCGGCAGCCTGGTGGACCGGGGCGGGCATAATATCATGGAGGCTGCCCGCTGGGGCAGGCCGGTATATTATGGCCGCGGCCTGAAGGATTTCAGTGACGCCGCCGACCTGCTCGAACGGTACGGCGCGGGATTCCGGGTCGCGGACGGGGATGAGCTGGCAGCCGCGATCCTGGGGCATATGCGGGAAAGGACCGCTTATGTACAGGCCTGCCGCAATGCGGTCAGGGCCGTGGCCACGCAGCGGGGGGCCGCACGCAAACAGGCTTCCATTATTTTGGGGTTGCTTGAAGAAAAAAGGGAAAACTGAGACAGAGTGGGACATCCATGAAAGCGTTAATCGGATTGGAGGACGGGACGGTGCTTGCCGGCCGTTCGTTCACCGGGAAGGGTGAGGCAATCGGCGAGATTGTCTTTAATACGAGCATGAGCGGCTATCAGGAGGTGTTGACCGATCCCTCCTATGCCGGCCAGATGGTGACCATGACCTATCCCATGATCGGCAGCTACGGGGTCAACGCCGACGACATGGAATCGGCGGCCGTCTATCCGCGCGCGTTTCTGATGCGCGAATACCAGGCCATTCCCAGCAATTTCCGCTCGACCGGCACCCTGGCGAATCTGCTGGGGCAATATAATATCCTCGGGGTCAGCGGCCTGGACACCAGAAAACTGACCCGGATCATCCGGACCAGGGGGGTCATGAAGGCGGTCGTCTCCACCGAGGATCTGGACGGGGAATCCCTGGCCCGGAGGGCGAGGGAATGGCCGGGGCTGGTCCGCGACATGGTTCGGGAGGTCACCTCGGCTCAACCGTACCGCTGGACGGATCACGGCCGGGAAGAGGGACTCGGGTTCGGGGATGCGGATGCGGGCAGGCTGAAGGTCGTCGCCTTTGATTACGGCATCAAGTACAATCAGCTGCGCATCCTCGTCAGGCGGGGTTGCGCGGTCCAGGTCGTGCCGGCTGGCACAACGGCCGCCGAGGTCCTCGCCCTCCAGCCTGACGGGGTCTTTCTTTCCAACGGGCCGGGCGACCCCGCGGCCATCGTCGGGGTGGTCGAAAATGTCAGGGCCCTGCTCGGCACGGTGCCGATCTTCGGCATCTGTCTGGGTCACCAGATGCTCGGCCTCGCCTACGGCGGGACGACCTACAAGCTGAAGTTCGGCCATCGCGGCGGCAACCAGCCGGTCAAGGACCTGACCACCGGCAGGGTGGAAATCACCTCCCAGAATCACGGGTATTGCGTTGATCCGACCTCCCTGCCCGACGATATCGAAGTCACCCATATCAACCTCAACGACGGCAGCCTGGAGGGCATGCGGCACAAAAGATTTCCGGTTTTTTCCGTGCAGTATCATCCGGAGCACGCCCCCGGTCCTCATGACGCAGAGTACCTTTTCGACCGGTTTGTCGACATGATGCGCCGGGAGCAGAACAGATAGACGACGTTCACAAAGAACCCTCAAACCCGGTTTTGCGAAATGCCAAAGCGAACAGACATCCATAAAATCCTCATCATCGGTTCCGGCCCGATCATCATCAGCCAGGCCTGCGAGTTCGATTATTCCGGAGCCCAGGCGGTCAAGGCCCTGAAAGAGGAGGGGTATGAGGTTGTCCTCATCAACTCCAATCCCGCAACCATCATGACCGATCCCGAACTGGCCGACCGGACCTACATCGAACCCATCACTCCCGAATATGTGGTCAAGGTGATCGAGCGGGAGCGCCCCGACGCCATTCTCCCGACCCTCGGAGGGCAGACGGCCCTGAACACCGCCATCATGGTGGCTGAAACCGGCATCCTGGAGAAATACGGGGTGGAAATGCTGGCGGCGGATATCGATGTCATCCGCAAGGCCGAAGGCCGCGAGGAATTCAGGGCCGCCATGAAGAAGATCGGCCTCAAGGTCCCCGAGTCGGCCATTGTCCATTCCCTTGACGCGGCGATGGCCGCCGGCGGGGAGATCGGTTTTCCCCTCATCGTCCGGCCGAGCTTCACCCTGGGCGGGACCGGGGGCGGGGTGGCCTACAACAGGAAAGAGCTGCGGGAAATGGCGGCCGCCGGCCTCGATCTTTCCATGACCCACGAGATCATGCTCGAGCGCAGCCTCCTCGGCTGGAAGGAATACGAGCTCGAGGTGATGCGGGACAGCAACGACAACGTGGTCATCATCTGCTCCATTGAAAACATGGATGCCATGGGCGTCCATACCGGCGACTCGATTACCGTCGCCCCGGCCCAGACCCTGACGGACCGCGAGTACCAGGACATGCGCGACGCGGCCATAGCCATAATCCGCGAGATCGGCGTCGCCACCGGCGGCTCCAACGTGCAGTTCGCCGTCAACCCCGTTGACGGGGAACTGATGGTCATCGAGATGAATCCCCGCGTGTCCCGTTCCTCGGCCCTGGCCTCCAAGGCCACCGGTTTCCCCATCGCCAAGATCGCTGCCAAGCTCGCCGTCGGCTACACCCTGGACGAAATCAAAAACGATATCACCAGGGAGACCTACGCCTCATTTGAGCCGACCATAGATTACTGCGTGGTCAAGATTCCGCGCTGGACCTTTGAAAAGTTCCCCCAGGCCGAGGATATCCTGTCCACCGCCATGAAGTCCGTGGGCGAAACCATGGCCATCGGCCGTACGTTCAAGGAAGCGTTCCAGAAGGGCATGCGCTCGCTGGAGACCGGGTGCATGGGGTTCGGTTTCGACGGCCGGGAGGAGATGGCGGACCTCTACCCGGACGACCTGGAGGGCGGTCTGATCAGGCCCAATTCCAGGAGGGTCGCCTACCTGTTCGAGGCCCTGCGGCGGAACATGGACATTTCCCGGATTTATGCACTCAGCGGGATCGACCCCTGGTTCCTGGTCAACCTCAAGGAAATCGTCGATGAAGGCATGGAGATACAGAACAGGGGATTCCCCGGCCTGGACCGCGGGTATCTCTACCGGGTGAAGCAGCTCGGCTTCTCCGACTTTCAACTGGCCAAACTCACCGGCACATCAGAGGACGACATCCGCGACCTGCGCCGCAAGAACGGCGTCGAACCGGTGTTCAAACTGGTGGACACCTGCGCCGCGGAGTTTGAGTCCTATACCCCCTATTATTATTCGACCTACGAGGAAGAGGACGAGGTTCAGCTCTCCGGCCGCAGCAAAATAATGATCCTTGGCGGGGGACCGAACCGGATCGGCCAGGGCATCGAGTTCGACTACTGCTGCGTGCACGCCTCTTTCGCCCTGAGGGAGATAGGGGTTGAATCGATCATGGTCAACTCCAACCCGGAAACGGTGTCCACCGATTACGACACCTCGGACAAGCTCTATTTTGAACCGCTGACCAGGGAAGATGTGCTGGACATCATCGAGCGGGAAAAGCCCGACGGGGTCATCGTCCAGTTCGGGGGCCAGACCCCGTTGAACCTGGCGGTTCCGCTGGACAGGGAGGGCGTCAGGATCATCGGCACGCCGCCCGATGCCATCGACCGGGCCGAAGACCGCAAGCGCTTCCAGCAGTTCCTGCAGAAGCTCGGACTGCGCCAGCCGGACAACGACACGGCCTTCAGCCTGAAGGAAGCCCTGGCCGCGGCCGAACGAATCGGGTACCCGGTGGTCATGCGGCCTTCCTACGTCCTGGGGGGCAGGGACATGCGGATTGTCTACAATGAACAGGGCATCCGCGATTTCATGCAGATCCCCGGGATTGCCCATTCCGAACATCCCGTGCTCCTCGACCAGTTCCTCAAGGACGCCATTGAAGTCGATGTCGACGCGGTATCGGACGGCACCATGACGGTCATCGGCGGCATCATGGAGCATATCGAGGAGGCCGGGATCCATTCCGGCGACTCTGCCTGCGTGATGCCCCCGCACACCCTGTCCGGGGCCGTGATCGAGGAGATAACCCGGGCCACCAGGGCCATGGCCGCGGAACTCGGGGTAATCGGGCTGATGAACGTTCAGTATGCCGTGAAGGACGAGATCCTCTATGTGCTGGAGGTCAATCCCCGGGCTTCCCGTACCGTCCCCTTTGTCAGTAAGGCGACCGGCGTGCCGCTGGCCAAGATCGCCACCAAGGTGATGATGGGCATGTCCCTCCGGGATCTCGGTTTGACGGAGGAAAAGAAGATCAGTCACTGGGCGGTCAAGGAGGCGGTGTTTCCGTTTGACCGGTTCCAGAACGTCGATACGCTGCTCGGACCGGAAATGAAGTCCACCGGCGAGGTCATGGGGATCGATGCCAACCTCGGCCTCGCCTTTGCCAAGGCGCAGCATGCCGCCGGTCAGAAACTCCCCATGGCGGGACAGGTCTTTGTCAGCGTGCGGCACGGCGATAAGGACGCCATTGTCCCCGTTGCCCGGGATCTGCGCGATCTCGGATTCATTCTGCTCGCCACCAGGGGAACGGCCGCCCGCCTCAGGCAGGCCGGCATAGAATGCACGGAGGTCAACAAGATTTCCCAGGGCCGGCCCCATATCCTGGACATGCTGATGGACGGCAAGGTGCAGTGGATCATCAACACTTCCTCCGGTTCCCGGACAACGGAAGACTCCTATACCATCCGCCGGGCGGCGCTGGATTATCATATCCCCTACAGCACGACCATTTCCGGCGCCTGTTCGATGGTGCAGGCCGTGGGGACCTTGCAGCGCGAGAGGGCCGGGGTCATGACGGTGCAGGAGTTCTCCGCCCGGGAGAGAGAGCCGGCCGGGACTGGACATTGCTGAAAAAGGAATTACAATATAAAAGAATGTGGTATACGATGATATTTCATCCTTCAGGAGGAATGATTGAATACATTTTATAAGAATCTGAGCATGTGGCTGATCATCGGCCTGACCATGATTCTGCTTTTCAACGTGTTCAACAAGCCCCAGGGGCAGAGCAGCCAGATGACCTACAGCGAATTCTGGTCAAGCGTTGAATCGGGGATCATCAGCCGCGTGACCATCCAGGGGGAGAAGATCGTCGGCACGGGCCAGGACGGCCGGCCGTTCATGACAGTCGTTCCCAGCGATACCGAACTCATTCCCATGCTGCGGGAATCGGGGGTCGACATATCGGTCAGGGAACCGGAGGAAACCCCGTGGTACTTCACGGTTTTTGCCTCCTGGTTTCCGATGCTCCTGCTGATCGGCGTCTGGATATTTTCCATGCGGCAGATGCAGGTTGGCGGCAAGGGAGGTGCACTTTCCTTCGGCAAGACCCGGGCCAAACTGCGTGAAGGCGGCGAAATGAAGGTGACCTTCAAGGATGTCGCCGGCATAGACGAAGCCAAAGCTGAATTGGAGGAAATCATCGACTTTCTCCGGGATCCCCACAAATTCACCAGACTCGGCGGCCGCATTCCCAAGGGGGTCCTGCTGGCCGGAGCGCCGGGAACCGGCAAAACCCTTCTGGCGCGGGCCATTGCCGGGGAGGCCGAGGTGCCGTTTTTCACCATCAGCGGTTCCGACTTTGTGGAAATGTTCGTCGGCGTCGGCGCCTCGCGGGTGCGCGACCTGTTCAACCAGGGCAAGAAACATGCCCCCTGCATCATTTTTATCGATGAAATTGACGCAGTCGGCCGCCATCGGGGGGCCGGGCTGGGCGGAGGTCACGATGAACGGGAGCAGACCCTGAACCAGCTGCTGGTCGAAATGGACGGCTTTGACGCCAACGAAGGCGTCATCATCATTGCCGCCACCAACCGGCCGGACGTGCTGGATCCGGCCCTGCTCCGCCCGGGCAGGTTCGACCGCCAGGTCGTGGTGCCGGTTCCCGATATCAAGGGCCGGGAGAAGATTCTCGAAATATACGGCCGGAAGACGAAACTCGCCCCCAATGTCGATCTGGCTGTCATAGCCCGCGGCACCCCCGGCTTTTCAGGCGCGGACCTGGAAAACCTCATCAACGAGGCCGCCCTGATGGCGGCCCGGGCCAACGAGGAAGTGGTGACGACGGAACAGCTGGAGCTTGCCAAGGACAAGATCCTGATGGGGGCTGAGCGCAAATCGATGATCATCAATGAGAAGGAAAAAGAGGTGACGGCCTTTCACGAGGCGGGCCACGCCCTTGTAGCACGGCTCCTGCCGGATACCGATCCGATTCACAAGGTGACCATAATCCCGCGCGGCCGGGCGCTGGGTCTGACCATGCAGCTCCCCATCGACGAAAAATACACCCATTCAAAGGATTTTCTGGAGAAGTCCATTTGCATCCTTTTCGGCGGCAGGGTGGCTGAACAGCTGGTCTTCAACCAGATCACCACCGGCGCCGGCAATGATCTGGAACGGGCGACGGAACTGGCCAGGAAGATGGTCTGCGAGTGGGGCATGAGCGACGAGCTCGGCCCCCTGACCTACGGCAAAAAGGAGGAGCAGATTTTTCTCGGCCGGGAAATTGCCCAGCATCGGGATTACAGCGAGGAGACAGCCAGAAAGATCGATGAGGCTGTGAAAAAGATCGTCCTGGATGCCCGGGACAAGGTTACCGGGCTGCTGAGCGAGAATATAGAGATCCTCAAAATCATCGCCAGGGAACTGCTGGTTCGGGAAACGATCATGCTCGACGATATTGACCGGATTATCCGGGAGTACAAGGAAGGCGCCGCGGTTCCTCCGCCGGAGGAGGTCCCCGCGAAAGCGGCACAGGCCGCCGTCCAGCAGGGATAATTGATTCGATTCATACCCGCCGGGCTTTTGGAGTCCGGTTCAAGAAGCAGGAGCAAAAAGGCACGGAGAAGGTACTCCGTGCCTTTTTTTCATAGGCGGGTCAGGGGAATTATGAAAACAGTCGCACGTACCAGGGTGATGGGCATTCTCAATATCACCCCCGATTCCTTTTCCGACGGCGGCCGGTTGCTCGGCCGCGATGCCGTTGCCGGGCATGTCCGGACCATGATCGAAGCAGGGGTCGACATCCTCGATGTCGGCGGCGAATCAACCCGGCCCTTTGCCGAGCCGGTCTCCCCCGAGGAGGAGACGGCCAGGGTCATCCCGGTTGTTGAACTCATCAGGGAAATGTCGGACCTGCCCGTTTCCATTGACACGAGAAAGGCGGCGGTCGCCGAGGCGGCACTGGCCGCAGGGGCCACCATGGTCAACGATATCAGCGCTTTGCGCCACGACCCGGCCATGCTCGGGGTGGTGCGGGGCTACGGTGGTCCGGTCATCATCATGCACATGCAGGGCACTCCGGAAACCATGCAGATTCAGCCGCACTATGACGATGTCATCGGCGAGATAACAGCTTTTTTTCGCGAAAGGATCAACTGGCTCGAACAAAACGAAATCAGCCGGAAGCGCATTGTCATCGATCCCGGCATCGGCTTCGGCAAGACCGCGGAACACAATCTGACTATTCTGCGAAACATTCGGGCGTTCAAACAGCTCGGCTGCTCCGTGATGATCGGCCACTCGCGCAAATCGTTCATCGGCGGGGTGCTTGGTCTGGACGTCGAGCATAGGGACTGCGCCACCGCCATGCTGTCCCTGTACTGTGCCCTGAACGAAGCCGACCTGGTACGGGTCCATGATGTCGCATTGTCCCGGCAGGCGGTGCTGCTGGCCCAGGCCCTGAAAACGGCCGGGTCCTGAAGGGAAGGGATGGAAAGGATTTTTCGATGGGTGCTGCAGACGGGTCAGCGGTCCTGCTACGATGAGCGGGGTGTCGAGGTGGAGTGCGCCGGCAGCGGACAGGATGCGGAATTCGGCTGCGGCCTGGAATGGCCGGAGCCGCGTTTCAGAACAACGGGTGAAACGGTCGAGGACCGGCTGACCGGCCTTGTCTGGCCGATCAATGCCAACCTTGCCGGTTTTCCGCTGGCCTGGCCGGAAGCACTTGATTTCGTCGCGGAGATGAACGACAGGACCGCGTTCGGTCACGCGGACTGGCGCCTGCCGGACAGGCGGGAACTCCGCAGCCTGATCTCCTACCAGACGAAGCGGCCCGCCCTGCCGGAAAATCATCCCTTTGTCAATGTCGTCCTGAACTGGTACTGGACCTCGACCAGTGCCGCGATCAACCCGGCCTATGCCTGGTATGTGCACATGGACGGCGCCCGCATGTTTTACGGGGGCAAAAATCAGTTTTCCCTTGTCTGGCCGGTCAGGGGCGCAAGCGAAGTTCTGCCGGCGACGGGTCAGGAAGCCTGCCATGATGCGCTGGGCGGCGGCATCCCCTGTCCGGACGAGGTCCGGAACGGATATGGACTGCCCGGAGCGGCGTGGCCGGAGGAGCGTTTTGTCGTGGAGGGCGCCGTGGTGCTGGACCGGCTCACCGGTTTACGGTGGCTGCGGCAAGCCGCGCTCTCCGAGGGGGAGGTGAGCTGGCCGGAAGCGCTCAGGCTGGTGGCGGAATTGAATGGACGAGACGGGAATGGGGCCAAGGGCTTTCGCCTGCCCAACATCAATGAGCTGGAATCGCTGGTGGACTGCTCAACCCATTCGCCGGCCCTGCCGCCGGGACATCCTTTTGAGCAGGTGCGGGAGACGTACTGGTCGTCAACCACCAGCTGCTATGAGCCGGATTGGGCCTGGGCCCTCTACCTGACCAAAGGGGCGCTGGGCGTGGGGATCAAGCGGGGCCGGAACTTCCACGTCTGGCCGGTGCAGGGCGGTTGCTCCGACCCGGGGTGAATCGGCAGCGGACCGGTTTATCCTTTACGGCCTGCTGCCGCTGTTTCGGTATCCCCGCGACCCTTCCGGCCGCCGTCGCTACGGATGGGTGGCAGGCAGGCCGCCGGAGTTCACCGGGGAACTCAGTTCAACCTCGAGTTCCAGTTCCTTGTCCGGCAGCAGAACCTGGGAGCGCAGCACCCTGATTTTGACAGTGTCTCCCGGCTTCCTGTCCAGCAGAATAATCTTCAGGTCGTCGATCGTCTCAACCCCCTGGCCGTCAACGGCAAGTATGACATCATTTTTGACCATGCCCGCCTCCCCGGCCTTGCCGTGCGGACTGATCTGAATGACGCGCAGGCGGGTCCGGTCCGGGGTCTCCTCGACTTTCTGCATTTCCAGCACCACTCCGACCTTGGCCGGCGGTGGAAGCTCTAAGGCCCTTGTATAGAGCAGATAATCGACGAGATACCCTGTTTCCCGCCCGGTGTTGTTGTGGCTGATGCTGGACAGAACGGTCTGGGGCACATCGATTCTCCGCGCCACCCTGGGAGGGATGGCGGTGTCCTTGTAGACATGGCCGTTGCCGGCAATGACCACCATCCGCTTTTCCGGGTTGGCGCGAAGAAATCCGGCAATGGTCTCGGCCATGGCTTCGTCCCAGATCGACTGCGCCTGGATAAATCCGCCCAGGAGCATACCGTTGGCATTGTTCTGGTTGTGCGATGAAAAGGCCCGGGACAGCCGTTCCCGGTATCCGGGCAGGTCAAGTTTCCGTTCGATCGGCAGGTCGTCCAGAAAATCGTCCTGCAGCCCGTCCGGGCTGCCTTCGCGGGAGACATGGCTGACAATCGCCTTGTCGATGTTCAGGCCGATGACCGGTATGCGGTGCAGCCTGGCATATTCAATGATTTCGCGATACAGCCTGTAATCATAGCCCCACACCGTGAAGTAGTTGGATTCCTTAATGAATTCTATTTCCGTGGTGATGCCGTCGATATAGCGGTCCAACGCTTTTTGGACGGAGCGGGGAAACATTTCCATGCCGATGGCCAGGGCGGGATTTTCCTGGTGGAGGGCCTGGATGACCTGCAGTTGCGCGATATGGGTCCCCATGTCGGTATGGATCTCGCCGAAATAGACGACCCGGCTTTGCCCGAGCTCGGCGATGATATCGTCAAAGGAGCGGATATCGGGCACCAGGAAGCCCTCCGGTCCGGGAAACAGTTCGACTTCTATTCCTGCGGCGGTTGGGGCCGTACTCTGCTCCCCGATGCGGCCGTCGACAAAATACAGATAGCCGTATTTGCCGTAGTGGCGGAGCTTCCCGGCAACCGCGGCGGACTGGTCCGCGGAGGACGAGGTCACCAGTCCCATGACCTGCCCGGGTTCAAGGGGGTTGGCGCGCATATCCAGGGTAAAGCCCTCGGCGGCATGGCCCGGGTCGGCAAACAGTCCCAGGCTTTTTGACGAGGGACCGAGGAAAAGAAAACTGCCCTGCGCCAGCTCCGGAGATTCGAGTTCGTCAACGGCAACGAGTTCACAGCTCATTTCTTCCAGGACCGGGAGCAGCGGGGCGTAGATGGCGGATTTTTCTGCGGGGGGGAGAACCGCGGTTTTGTTCCCCGCTCCCATGAAGCGGGACCAGGTGGGCGGAGTCTCCATCGCCGTCAGGGCCCGCATGAGATCATAGGACGGATCGATGGTCATCGCCGACGGAATGTCGTCGACGGTGATCTGTACTTCGTCGCTTTCGCCGGAAACCCTGACGGTGTGCATAGATTGGCCGGACCGTGTTTTAACGGCCACCGGAACATCGAGGTCGTACGGTTCATCGGTCTGCTGCCGCAGGGTAAAGGTGATGACGGACCTGCCCTCTATCTGGCTGACATCGATGGCGTAGGGGTCGGGCGCCAGTGCGGGTATGTCGCTCCTGGTCAGCCACTGAGCGAAAAAGGGGGCAAGATCCTCCCCGGCGACGGCGGAAAAGCTCTTTTCCAGGTCCTCCCAGCCGGCACGGTCATGGCGGTGGGCAAGATAAAACTGCCGCAGGCCGGCAAAAAAAGACTCTTCACCCAGGCGGCGGAGCAGCATGTGAAAAACCATGGAGGACTTGTCGTAGCCGATGGCCCGCACCTGCCGGGCCATGGGCTGCGAATCGCTGGCATTGGCGAATTGCTCCAGGGGCATGGTATTGTCGGCGTGGACGTAGGAAGCGTAGCGGATCAGCTGGTTTTTCCGGTAGTCCGCCCCTTCACCAGCATCTTCGGCATACAGGTGGTCGGCCAGGTAGGTGGTCAGTCCTTCGACCCAGTTGCCGCCGGTCTCGGGCAGACGAACGCTGTTGCCGAACCAGGAGTGGAGGACCTCATGGCCCAGGGAGGTGTCGGTGATGAAAGGCAGGCGGACCACCGCCTGGCCGAGCAGGGTGAACGTCGGCATGCCGTAGCCGGTCGGCAGGCGGTTTTCAACGATGCTGTAGCGGTCGTACGGGTAGGGGCCGATCAGCTCCTCGTAGCGGGTGATATAGGCGGCGGTCTTGTCGAGGTATTCGGCGGCCAGGTCGAGGTCTTTCTGGAAAAAGAAAGCCGCCAGCTTGACGCCGCCGGCCGTCTCCCGGTGTTTCACCGTGTACGGCCCGGCGACAAAGTGTATGGAGCGGACCGGGTGCGCGAAGGTCGAGGAAAAGTAGTTCCCGTCGCTGTCGTCCTTGCAATAGGTCAAGGTCTCGCCCTCGGAAACGGCGGTGAAATTGTCGGGCAGAAGCGCTTCCAGCCGATAGATCATGTCCCGGTCGGGCAGGGGGTGCCAGAGCCCGGCCAGGGTAATGCCGGCGGGGGAGATGAGATTATCGCCGGCCCCGTGCTGCGGGACGATCAGCGACCAGGAGACATACAGTGTCTGGACTGCGTCCGTCGCCGGAACGGTCAGGGTGTTGGCGGCGGAAGGCCGGAGAGCGAGCGGGGTCTGGCCGGTTTTCTCCAGGAGGGCTCCGGAAACATCAAGTTGTCCGCAATGGAGGGTGAGGGGCGTATCCGGCGGCAGAACGATGCGGGCGGTGCCGGTCATGGATCGCTGTTCCGGACGAAAGGAGATATTAATGGTATTTTCCGGCGGCGCGGCCTCATCGGCGCGGGCCCGTTCGCCGTGGAACAGGAAGAGGACGGTCAACAGTGCCGCGAACAGGAGAAAGCCGGAAGCAGGGGATGAAAAGGAGCTGAGGGACATGGTATTTTTCCTGAAGTGCATTGAGGGAAATGGATAAAAGTTCCATTTATCTTAACCATTATTCCTGAAAAGAAAAGGGTTGGCTGATCGATTGTCCCCTTCCTTTTGCTTGACAGCAAAGGTTTGTTTATTGTAGGTCTGGAGCCGTTTGGCATGACTGTATCTCATTGGCTGACCGGGGTCCAGGAGGCCGCAATATTTACCTGACAAACGGCATCGATGAACAGATATCGCATAAAGACACTCAATGCGGTCGCTCCCAACGGCCTGGCCCTGTTCGGGGACAGGTATCTGGTGGACGCGGCCGAAAAGGATCCCCACGGCATCATAGTGCGCAGTTCCAGGGTGGAGATCGAACGGTTTCCGAACCTCCTGGCCATAGCCAGGGCCGGCGCGGGAGTGAACAATATCCCGGTGGACGCGGCGTCGCAGCAGGGGATCTGCGTATTCAATACACCGGGGGCGAATGCCAACGCGGTGACCGAACTGGTCTTCACCATGCTGGGCAACTGGCTGCGGCACACCCACCAGGGCCTCGCCTTCTGCAGGTCGCTGGCCGGCCTGAAAGGAGCGGCGCTCGACAAGGTGGTCGAGGATCGCAAGAAGGAATTCAAGGGGGTGGAGATGGCCGGCAAAACCCTGGGGGTTATCGGCCTGGGAATGATCGGGGTCAGGATTGCCAACATGGGAATCCAGCAGCACATGCGGGTCGTGGGTTTTGACCCCAATCCGGTCCTGGGGAATATCCACAAGCTGTCCCCGGAAGCGGAGATAACCCGTTCCCGCCGGGAACTGCTGGCCGGGGCGGATTTTGTTTCCCTGCACGTGCCGTTGAACAGGAATACCGAGGGCCTGGTGGCGGAGGAGTTCCTGGGGGCGATGAAGCCGGGCGCGGTGCTGCTCAATTTCGCCCGCGGTCCCATCGTCGATGAGGATGCCGTGCTCGCAGCCCTGGTTAAAGGAAGACTTTCGTGTTATATTAGTTGTTCATAAACCCACCACCTCTGGTGGTGGACCCGGATAGGTTCTACCGATCCGGCGAAAAATAAAATAGGCTTCTCCTCCGGGAAAGCCCCTTTGCAGGAGCAAAGGAGGAAAAGC
>DSAE01000086.1 GCA_011372855.1 Desulfobacteraceae bacterium | reverse complement strand
CAAGGCATGGGAGTCGACAAGAAACGGAATGAAGGCCGGGGTTAACTGGCAGTTCACTGCTGAAGATGCCCGGATCAAACTGAACCGTCTTTATCCAACATTAGAGATGTGACATGACACTAGCGATCATTTCGCGGATGAATCGTTTTTTCTCCGGCGCGATGCCGGCCAGGTTGATTTCCGCCTCCGACGCATCGATGCCGGCGCCGTGCAGAGCCGCCAGAGCCATGCGCCACGGCTGGCGGGCGGCCATGTCTCCGCCCGGCATCGGCAGGGGAGACAGGCGGCCGAGCCGGCGGAATTCCTTCAGGGTGCAATGGAGGACTTCTCCGCCCCACACCGTCCGGTCGGGACCGTAGCCCGTACCGTCCAGGATGACGGCCAGCGATTCCGTCAGGCCGTGCTCCGCCATGACCGAGGCGGCATGGGCAAAGTGATGCTGAACGTGGAGCAGGGGCAGGCCCAGCTGTTCGGCGAACCTGCTGCTGAGGTAGTCCGGATGGAGGTCGGCGACCACCAGGCCGGGGTCGATGTCCAGCAGGTCACGGAGCCGGGCCAGGGTCTGGACGAAAAAATCAAGGGTGGCAACGTTGTTCAGATCGCCGATGTGCTGGCTCATGAAGGCGTCCCGGCCCCGGGCAAGGCAGAAGCAGTTTTTCAGCTCCGCGCCGGCCGCCAGCAGGGGGGGGACGGCAGCGGCCAGCCTGACCGGGGTCGGGGCGTAGCCGCGGGAGCGCCGCAGAAAACGCGGGGTGCCGCCGATGATGCGGACACGGAATCGTCCACCCTGGTGTGGATGTCCCTGTCGTGCAGGAGGAAATTGTCGCAGAACCGGCCGAGCCGCTCCAGCGCCTCGTCGTTGTCCTTGCACAGCGGTTCCCCGGCGGGATTGCCGCTGGTCATGACCAGGCAGTCCGGGGTCCGGGGATGGTTGAACAGCAGGAGATGCAGGGGGGTGTAGGGCAGCATGACCGCCAGCTCGCCGATGCCGGGCGCCAGGTTGGGGGCCAGGCCGGTGCCGGACCGCTTTTCCAGGAGCACCGCCGGGCCGGAGATGGAGGTGAGCTGTTCCTCCTCCCCGGGAACAAGCACGCACAGCCTTTTGGCCGTGTCCGTATCCCTGACCATCACGGCCAGGGGCTTGGCCGGCCGGTTCTTTCGCTGCCGCAGAAGGGCGACTCCCGACGCCGAATACGCGTCCACCGCCAGGTGGAATCCGCCGAGGCCCTTGATGCCGACTATGGAGCCGTTCGCCAGCGCCGCCTCCCCCAGGGGATCATCGGTATGAATGAGGCCGCCGGCCCGGTCGCGCCATTCGAGCCGGGGACCGCAGCGGGGGCAGGCGTTGGGTTGGGCGTGGAAGCGCCGGTCGGAGGGGTCGCCATACTCGGCCAGGCAATCGGGGCACATGGCAAAGGACGTCATGGTCGTTCTCGGCCGATCGTAGGGCAGGGTCCGGATGATCGAATACCGGGGCCCACAGTTGGTGCAGTTGGTAAAAGGATAGCCGTGCCGCCGGCCGTCCGGGGTAAGACAGTCCCTCCGGCAGTCGGCGCAGGTGGCAATGTCCGGAGAGACATGGGTGTTGCTCTGCTGGCCGGTATCGCTGTCGATGATCGCAAAGCGGCGGCAGTCGCCGGTCAGGGTTGTTTCAGATTGCTCCAGCGATATGATCCGCGCCAGAGGCGGCGCCTGCTGCCGGAGGGAGTCGATCAGGGCGTTGATTCCGGCGCTGTCGCCGGCAAGTTTGATAACGACCCCCTCGGGGCTGTTCGTTATGAACCCGGCCAGGCCGTACTGCACCGCGAGCCGGTAGACAAAGGGCCGGAAGCCCACTCCCTGGACTATGCCGTTGACGCGTATTTCCGTGGCCGGGGTTTTCATGGGCTGCCGGGCGGGGGTTGACCGCTTGGCAACGATTACCCCTTTTTCAGCCGGCGGGCATAGGTGGCGGCTTCCATGCCGGCCACGCACCCTTCGCCCACGGCCTTGGCTATCTGCCAGGGGGGGCCGGCGATGTCCCCGGCCGCATAGATGCCCTGGATGTTGGTCTCCTGTTTCCGGTTGGCGGCGATGTACTTGAAGGATTCGAGATCAAGCTGGACCCCGACCTGGGTGGCCAGCTCCAGGGCGCCTTTGGAGCCGAGTTCGATGAACACTCCGTCGGTCTTCACCGTCTCCCCGTTTTCAAGCCCCAGGCCGGTGACGGCCTGGTCGCCTTCGATGAGCTTGACGCCGCTGTTCTCGATTATCCGCACTTCGCTCTGCATGAGCCGGTCCCGCAGTTCCGGCGAGACGTCGAGTTTTTTGCTGATCAGGTACACCTTGGCGGCATAACCCAGCAGGGTCAGGGCGCCGTCGACCGCGGCGCTGCGGTCACCGACCACTGCGACGGTCGCTCCCCGGTAAAAGTTGGCGTCGCAGTCGACGCAGTAGCTGACTCCCCGGCCGGCCAACTCCTTTTCCCCCGGTACGCCGAGTTTTTTCTTGGATACCCCCATGGCGAAAATGATGGTTCGTGATTCGATGGCGGCGCCTGATTCAAGTTCAAGGTGAAAATTTTCGCCGTCCCGGGAGATTTTGAGGACGTCCTCGGGGAGAATTTCCGCTCCGAACTGGCGGGCCTGCCGGTGTCCGGCATCGAGCAGATCCTTGCCCGCCTGCACCCCCTCGCAGAAAGCATAGTTTTCCACGTGGGCGGCATACAGGGCACTGTTTTCGATGCGTCCGAGCATCAGCACGTCGGTCTTCCGGCGCGCGGCATGGATGGCTGCCTGTATGCCCGCTGGTCCCGCTCCGATAATAACAACATCATACACCCGGTTCGTCATTTGCTTGACTCCTTGTGGCTCTGATTATACAGATACTGTCTGACCGGTTGAAAGAATGCGGCAGGGGGGACATGTTCGTCCCGAAACCGTCTTCACGCATTTTGTACACCATCCTCAGAACAAGGTCGACAGATTTATGTTTTTCAGGTATGTTGTTCAATTCTATGAAAATTGACTGTTAGTCCTCACTTCTTCACCGCGGTTGCCGGAGAGAGGGGAAACGAACCGGCCGGTGCTGCCGGCCGGAAAGGTTTCGCGGGCCCGCAGTCCCGACGGCCTTGGCCGGGCCGGATGGTATCGGCTCGCGGGTGCGGCCCCGGGCATGTCCTGCGGTTCGGGCCTTTTCCTCCGCGATCGGGAATGAGGGAAGAAAGCACCCTCTCCCGGACGAGTGGCCGGCCTGGCTGGCGGAACCGCATTCAACAGTTCATCTGATAACCGATTTTCGTAAGGAAAAGTTGCCGTGAATATTTCAATTGTCGATATGATGATGAATGCCGGTCTCATGGTCAAGGCCGTCATGTTTGTTCTGTTTGCCTTCTCGGTGGCGTCATGGAGTATCATTATCATGAAACTCCTTCTTTTCAAGAGGTCGAAAAGAAATTCCGCCGAATTCCTCGACCGTTTCTGGGAAAGCAAGACGCTGAGCGAGGCCTATTCCGCGGCCCGGGACTTTACCCTCAGTCCCGAAGCGGCGGTGTTCGTTTCCGGCTTCCACGAGCTGAAAAAAATCAGCGCGGCCAGGGAGGGGCACGGCAGCGAGAAAGAAACCCTGGAAATGCAGCTGGCGACAATGGACAACGTCAAGCGTGCCATGCGCAAGGCCCAGGTTATGGAGGTCAACCGTCTCAACCGCTGGCTGCCCCTGCTGGCCACGACCGGCAGCGCCACGCCGTTCATCGGGCTTTTCGGCACGGTCTGGGGCATCATGACCTCCTTCCATGATATCGGTCTCCGGGGCTCGGCCTCTCTCGCCGTCGTCGCACCGGGTATTTCCGAAGCGCTGGTTGCCACGGCTGCAGGTTTGGCGGTTGCCATCCCGGCGGTTATCTTTTATAATTTCTATTCAAACAGGGTGATCGAGTTCGATTCGAACATCGAACACTTCACCGCCGATTTCATCAATCTTGTCGAGCGTGATTTTCTGACGCGGGCATAGAAGTTATCAGAATATTTTTTCCAGGAGAACGGAACAATGGCGATGGGGCCGGTTAACGGCGGCAACAGGCGCGGCCTGATGGCGGAAATCAACGTGACGCCCTTTGTGGATGTCATGCTGGTGCTGCTGATTATTTTCATGGTCACCGCCCCGATGATGACCCAGGGGCTGGAAGTGGAACTGCCGCAGACCACGGACAAGGCCCTGCGCCAGGAGGAGGAGCCGCTGGTGGTGACCATGAGCAGGGAGGGCGAAATATCCCTCGGCAAGGTCACGGTCTCGCCGGTCCAGCTCAGCCAGCAGCTCGGCTCGATGGCCGACGAGGAAAAAAAGAGGCCGATCTATCTGCGGGCGGATAAAAATGTCGCCTACGGCGACGTCGTTCAGATCATGGACGTTATCAAAAAGGCGGGATTTGAAAAGCTGGGCATGATCACCCAGCCGGCCGAGGAAAAGCTTTAGGAGATGGACAACTGAACGGCGTGAGTTTCAGCGATACGGATTTTTTCCTGCAGCAGCGCGAGGCGGACCGGGGCTGGATGCAGCCGGTTACCCTTGCTCTGTTGTTTCACTTCGTGACTTTTGCCCTCACCCTCGGCTTGCCGCAGATTTTCGACCGTAAGCCGATTCTGGACGAAGTGGTGACGGTCAATCTGGTTTCGATGCCCGAAACGGCCTCGACGGCCGCGCCGCCCGCGGAGGCGCCGCCCGTTGAGCAGGCTCCGCCGCCTGAGCCGCCACCGCCGGCAAAGCTCGAGCCGGTCACCCCCAAGGTGGCGGTTCCGCCTCCGGTGCCGCAGGAAACAGTGGAAGCCCCCGCGCCGGTCAAGCCTGTTTCCCTGCAGCCCTTGAAGAAAAAGGTGCAGAAGGCTGACCCGGCAAAGCTTGCCGAGGAGCAGGTAAGGCGGCAGCAGGAGGTGGAACGGCAGAAGGCCCTGGCCGCTGCCCGGGCCGAGGAGGAGAGGGCGCGTCTGGAAGCGGAGCGGGCAAGGTCGGCCCTGGCGGAAGTGATCCGGCAAAGGGGCGTTCAGCAGTCCGCGTCGACGGCCAGAAGATCGTCGGGCGGGAAGGAGGTGCAGTCCATCGTTCTCCAGCAGTATCTTATAGCGCTGCAAGACAGGGTACAGCAATTCTGGATCCTGCCGGACATGCGCCAGTGGGACCCCGCCCTGGAGACCGTGGTGGTGCTGACCATCCGTCCGGACGGGACGGTTGCCGAAACCCTGGTCGAGAAAAAATCGACCGATCCGTTTTTCGACCAGTTTGTCATGAAGACCGTTCAGAACGCATCACCGCTGCCGCCCTTCCCCAAGCTGATGAAGGAATCGTCCATCGAAGTCGGCCTGCGCTTCCGACCGGGTGGAGTGGTGACAATGTAGCGAATCATGAGGTACAGAATCGAGCCATGAAAGCAATGATCAACAGTTTCCGTTTCCTGTCCTGCCTCGCGGCCCTGCTGGCCCTTCTGTCCGGAGGCGTCACCGGTGCCCATGCCGAGCGGTTTTACCTGGACATAACCGCCCAGGACGTCCGCAAGGTCATGGTTGCCGTTCCCTGGTTTTCCGGAGACGCGGCGCAAGGTAAGCAGATGGCGGAGCTGCTCGCCAAGGCCCTGGAATTCCACGGTTTCATCCAGGTTGTCGATCCGGCGCGCCATGGCGGAGGAAGCGAGGCGGACTGGCGGAGCCTGGGCGTGGATTACGTGATTATCGGCAGATATGAAACCGCCGCCTCCGGCATGCTGGTGGAAGGCCGCCTGCTCGACGTGGCGGAAGACGAAGTCCGTTTCGGCCGGCGGTTCCGGGGAACGATCCAGCAGCAGGACGGCATGGTGCTCAGGCTCTGCGACGCGATCATCGAGGAGTTCACCGGCGAGCCGGGCATCAGCCGCTCCAGGCTTGCCTATGTGTCCGACGTCACCGGCCGGAAGGAGGCGTACGTTGCCGACGCGCTGGGTCTGGGGCACCGGCAGATCACCCGTCACAAGCACCTGGTGGTCTCCCCCCGATTCCTGCCGGACGGCATACACCTTTCCTATTCATCATACCATACCGGCAACCAGAATCTTTATCTCACCGATCTGCGGCAGGACAAGGAGACAAGGGCTATTTCGCGGCGCAAGGGCATGAACCTAGCCCCCGCCTGGTCGCCCGACGGCCGGTCCATGATAATGACCCTCAGCAAGGACGGCAGCCCGGACCTGTACCTGATGGACCCGCAGGGCAACATCAAGGAGCGGTTGACCAGTAATGCGGGCATCAATGTGTCGCCTTCCTTTTCGCCCGACGGCGGCACAATCGCTTTTGTTTCCGACCGCAGCGGCACCCCCCAGGTCTACCTGATGAACATGGCCACCAGGCAGACCCGGCGCCTTACCTTTGAGGGCCGCGAAAACACCGAACCGGCCTGGTCGCCGAAAGGCGATCTCATCGCCTTTACCGGGCGCAAGGATGGTACGTACCAGATTTTCACCATCAATCCGAATGATCCTTCTTCCCAGCGGCAGATTACAACCGGCTGGGGAGACTGCGAGTCCCCGACCTGGTCGCCGGACGGCAGGCAGATTGCCTTTTCTCGGCGGGGGGGAAACCGACAGCAGATCTGGGCCATGATGAAGGACGGCAGGGAATTGCGCCTGCTCTACAATTTGAAGGGCAACCAGTCCTACCCGCAATGGACCGGTCCCATGGAGTAGAACGGCAGGCTGCGGAGAATCTCATGAAGTCATGGCGATGAACAGGGGCGGCCCGGGCGGCCGCCGGAAAAGTGCTTCGTCTCCCGACGGGCGGAGGAGCACGGTCTGGATGAAATGAAACCATCGTTTTCGGGTATATAACGATCACTTAGGGGTACGCGAATGAAACATGTGAGAAATCTGGCTGTTGCCGGCTGTACGGTTCTGCTTTTGTGTCAATGTGCATCGAAAAACGAGATCAGGGATCTGAATTATCAGATCCGGGCGGTCAACCAGAAGGTGGAGGATGTCCGCGGCACCACCGTTGATCAGATGCAGAAACGGCAGGCCAGTTCCGTCAGCCGCATCGACGAGGTGCAGAACGAGGTTGTCCAGCTGCGCTCCGCCATCGACGAACGGGCCCACCAGGAAAATCAGTTTCGCGAGCAGACCAGGGAGAGTACCGCGGGTCTGCAATCGATGATCGAGAGCATGCGGACTGAGAACGACAGTCGTCTTAAACTTCTGGAGGACAGGGTCAGCCAGTTGGAAAGGAATCTTGACCAGATGAGCGAGGCGCGCATCAGGGATGCCGAAGAACGGGCCAGGGAAGCGGCCCGAAGGGCGGAAGAGGCCAGGCGGCGGACCGCTGCGGCATCGGCTGCAGCTCCAGGCCCAGGCGCCCAGGTGGCTGTCAAGCCCGAAGGCCGGAAAGTCAAGGTCGACGCCGGCACCAAGGTTGAAGCCGCGGTCCCGGAAGCGAAGCCCGCTCCGGTTGCGGAGCCGGCGGCCCCCGCGGTCGCTTCGGTGCCGCCACCCGCCGAATCCGCCGCGCCCGCCGCTCCTTCAGCCGCCGACCCGTTGGCCGAGGCCATGGATCTGTACAACAACCAGCGTTATGCCGAGGCATATAAAGCCTTTGAGCAGATTCTTGCCCGCAACCCCCGGGGAGATGAGGCGGCTGAAACCCTGTTTTACATGGGGGAAAGCCTGTTCGCCCGGGGAGAATTCGATCTGGCCATCCTCGATTATCAGAAAGTGATATCCAATCATGCCGGGCACAAGCGGACGCCGACGGCCCTGCTCAAGCAGGGAATGTCGTTTGAGAAGCTGACCGATCACGAAACGGCGAAAATAATTTATAAAAAACTGATAGCCGAATACCCGGACAGCTCTGATGCGGCAAAGGCGGAACAACAGATACAGAGCCTGCAGTAAAGGGGACTTCCTCTCGGAAGGTGCGGAAGCGAAGACTGGACAGCCTTCTGGTTGAGCGCGGCCTGGCCGAAAACCTTGCCAGGGCGGGGGCCCTGATCGGTGCGGGCAGGGTTGAGGTTGACGGTTCCCGCGGCGAAAAGGCGGGGACCATGTTCAGCCCCGACTGCGCCATCCGTCTCCTGGCCGGGCCGCCCTTCGTCGGCAGGGGGGGAGAAAAGCTGGCTGCTGGACTCGATGTTTTCGGAGTGGACCCGGCCGGCCTGATCTGCGCAGACATAGGCTGTTCCACCGGCGGTTTCACCGATTGCCTGCTCCAGCGCGGCGCGCGGCGGGTATACAGCGTTGATGTCGGTTACGGCGTGCTGGACTGGCGGCTGCGGCAGGATGTACGGGTAGTCGTCCTGGAGCGCACCAATGCCCGCTATCTGACCAGGGAGCATATTCCCGAGCCCCTGGATCTGGCGGTCATAGATGCGTCCTTCATCTCGCTGAAGCTGCTGCTGGAGCCGGTCAGCCGGCTGTTTGCCGGCCCCGTATCCATCATTGCCCTGGTCAAGCCGCAATTCGAGCTGCCGCGGCACAAGGTGGCGAGGGGGGGCGTCGTCAGGGACAGCCTTCTCCACGAGGAAGTGCTTGCCTCGGTGCGCCGTCATGTCAGGGAGATCGGCCTCGTCTGCCGTGACATAATTGCCTCCCCGATCAGGGGAGCCAAGGGGAACAGGGAATTTCTGATGTCCATTGGCACATCGGAGGGGAAAACAACGACACTTGAATGAAGTGAGCCAGATAAGGAGAGAACTATGAAACATCGGAGGACAAAGGGGTTGTTGACCAGGACGGCTCTGCTCATGGCAGGCATGATGATGACCGCGGCAACAGCGGCGGCCCAGGATTTTGTGAGCATCGGCAAGGACGGCGTCAATCTGCGTTCCGGCCCCGACACCAAATACAGCGTGGTTTACGAACTCCCCCAGGGATATCCGCTCAAGGTGCTGTCCAAACAGGGGGACTGGCTCAAGGTGGCTGATTTCGAAAATGATCAGGGCTGGGTGTTCGCCCCGCTGGTAACCAATGACCGGTACGTGATCGTCACCGTCAACAACGGCAACGTCCGGTCAGGCCCGGGCACCAATCACGATACGGTGGGCACGGTCGTCCGGGAGGTTGTCCTCAAGCAGATCGGCCAGCAGGGAGACTGGATCCAGTTCGAGCATCCGCAACTCACCGGCTGGATTCACCGGAAGCTTGTCTGGCCCTGATCCGGTCCTGGTCGGTCTTTGAGGATATGGCTGATCTTCCGTTGAAAATCAACGGGGAGCCGCACAACGCTGCCGGCCTTGTTGCGGAACAGCAGGTAGCGCTCCCGGAGTCCGAAGAGAAAGAGATCCCGGGTGATTTCCACGTCTTTTCGGCAATAGCCGGCGAGCAGGTCCAGGCGCCCCTGTTGGAACCACTGGAGGGCAAGCAGACCGTTCCCTTCCTTTTTCACGTTCAGGGTGTGCTCGGCTAAGCGGTCCAGGCTCAGGCGGTAGCCAAGCTGGACGGTAATTTCCTCGAGCAGGTCAAGGGTGGGGAGGCGGGCGAGTTTCCGCGTGGTGTAGGCGGACAGCACCCGGTTGTCGAACCGCTTGTTGTTGAAGCCGATGACAAGCTCGAGGCTGAAGAGATGGTCAATCAGCCGGTCGGTTTCTTCCTCCAGATAGCTGAAGAACCTGTCCTGCCCGCCGTCATAGAGCACGGCCAGGCTGACGCCCATCTGCTCGGCCTGGTGCCAGCCGCCGACATCCTGGGCCGATCGCTTCGTTTCCATGTCAAAGACCCCGAATCGTTCCGGCAGGGTAAAGGGCGGTGCCGCCGTTGCCTCGGCGCACTCCGGCCCCGGCAGGTGAATCTGCTTCCCTGCCTGCGGCACCGGCCGTTTTCCCTCCCCCGGCCGCATCAGTCCCTCCAGCAGGTCCAGGCAGCACTGTTTGTCGATGGGACGGTTGCCGGAGCCGCATTTCGGCGAGTGGACGCAGGAAGGGCAGCCCAGCTCGCAGGAACAGTCCCGGACAGCAGCCAGGGTTCGCTCCAGGAGGCGGTCGATGAGGGAGAACGCCTTGGCGGTCAGGCCGACACCGCCGCTGTACCCGTCATAAACGAAGACCACGGGCCCCTCCAGTTCCTGGTGCCACGGATGGGAAATCCCGCCGATGTCGTTTCGGTCGCAGAGCACCAGCAGCGGCAGCATGGCGATCATGGCATGCTCCAGGGCGTGAATGCCGCCCATGAAGTGCAGCCGGTTCCGTTCGGCCCGCCGCATAAGGGGTTCCGGGATCTCAAGCCAGAACCCCTCGGTCTCGAACACCTGCGGCGGCAGGTCAAGGGGGCAGCGGCCGATGACCTTCTGGCTGCCGATGAGAATTTTCAGGTAGCCGGTAATGACCTCCGTGACCCGCAGGCGGCCGAAATGCACCCTCGTGCAACCGACGGTCCTGGAGTCGAAAATCTGGAGAAGAGTGGTGGTCTTGGTGGTGAGGGGTCTGGTGAAATAATGGCCCTTGAACGGGCTGACCGTTATTTCCCTGCCCTCGATGTCGAGGTGGTCCACCAGCCAGCTCCGGGCCATATGCAGGTACACCGCGCCGGGATGGCATTCCTTGAAGGCCCTGAAGCCGTCGATCTCCCCCAGATCTTCCCGGCCCGACCGGTGAAGTATCCGGTAGCGCGCCCCGCCTCCCCGGAGATCGACATCCCGCTGGGGGTATTTCCTGGCCGCGAACCACGTTTTGCCGTCCGCTGAAGACAGCAGGCTCCCTTTCCGGGTCAGCCCGGCGAGCAGGTCCGGGATAAAGGAGGGGGAGCAGATTCGGTCGCCGGCGGTCAGAGGGGCCTCGGCGGCGGCGCAGACGAGATGCTGTCCGGCGATGGTCCTGTTGTCCGGGTTGAGCACGGCCGCCTCCACGTCGCGGCTGAAGAAATCTTCCGGGTGGCGCATGAAATGCTGATCAAGGGCATCTTCGTGGCCGATGAGCACGACCAGGGATTCCTGCCGGCCGCGGCCCACCCTGCCGGCGCGCTGGAGAGTGGCCATGATTGATCCCGGATAGCCGACCAGCAGGCAGATATCCAGGCTGCCGATATCGATGCCGAGTTCCAGGGCCGAGGTGGAGATCACGCCCAGCAGTGTCCCGTCGGCCAGGCGCTGCTCAATGGCTCGCCGGTCCTCGGGCAGGAAACCGGCCCGGTACGAGGCGATCTTGTCCTTGAGGTCGCCGATTCGCCGGGCCGCCCACATGGTGATCAGCTCGGTCATCTTGCGCGACTGGGTGTAGACAATGGTCCGCAGGCCTCGCCGGATCGCCGCTTCCAGGAGAAGGGTGGCGGTGTAGGGCGCCGAATCCAGCGGGTTGAGCAGGATCATGTTCCGCGGCGGGCGGGGCGCGCCGGAAACGGTCAGCGATGCCGCCGGCTCGTCGATCAGGGCCGCGGCCAGCTCCCCGGGATTGCCGATGGTTGCCGAGGCCAGGATGAACACCGGCGAGGAGCCGTACAGGCGGCAGATGCGTTTGAGCCGGCGGACGACCCAGGCCATGTGGGAACCGAAGACGCCGCGGTAGGTGTGCACTTCGTCGATCACGACATGGGTGAGGTTGGCGAACAGGCTGCCCCAGAGGTCATGGTAGGGAAGCAGCGAAAGGTGCAGCATGTCCGGGTTGGTGACCAGGATGGCCGGGGGGTTTTCCCGGATTTTCCTGCGCCGGTGGGAGGAGGTGTCGCCGTCATAGATCGCCGCCGGCGCGAGTCCCCGCTCCCGGAAGCAGTCGGGCAGATGGGCGGCAAAAGCTTCGATGGTCCGCAACTGATCCTGGGCGAGCGCCTTGAGGGGAAAGAGGTAGAGCGCCCTGGCCGAAGGATCGCGCAGTAGGGCGTTGAAGACCGGAAGATTGTATATCAGCGATTTGCCGCTGGCCGTCGGGGTTGCGGCCATGACATTTTTCCCGTCCAGAATCAGTTCGACCGCCTCGGCCTGGTGGGAATAGAGACTGTCGATCCCTGCCTTGTCGAGCAGCTCCCCCAGGGCGGGGGCCAGCCCGGCCGGCGGAGCCGCGGTTTGCGCTTCGGCCGCGGGTTGTCTTCGGCGGCCCGCGATCTGGGGACCGAAGCGTTCGGATCCCGTCAGGGCCGCGATATATTCCACAACCGAGCCATTGTCGTGATTCATGTTGCGACCTGCGGTACTTTACGGTTTATCATTATCGGTATTTATTATATCCTGTACCTTTCCCTGTGATTGGTTGAATGGGAATTTTCCCGAACAAGTGGAAACGGAAAGCGGAACAATGATTACAATAGCAACTCTCGGACCGGTGAATTCGCATTCCTGGCAGGCGGCGGTCCAGTATGCCCCCAAAGCCCGGATCACGACCTATCCCCATACCGGTGCGCTGATCAGTGCCTTTTCCAGCGGTGAAATCGCCCTGGCAATCGTTCCTATCTATAACACCAGGGAAGGGGAGAATAAAGAGTATTTCCGCCTGTTCGACAAAATCAGGTCCGGCTACTGGATAGACAATATCGTCCTGCCCTCCTACCTTTCCCTGGGAGTAATCGACCCCGGCATCACCCGGGAAGACCTGCGGATGCTGGTCGGCAAGGGTTCGGTTTTCCCCCAGTGCGAGGAGTATGTCGGCGACAATTTCCCCCAATTGTCCCGGCTGATCGTCCAGGACATCGACCAGGCCATGGAGGAAATCAGGCGGGACGGTCTTCGCGACCGGGCGGTGATCGAAACCGAGGAGATGCTCAAATCGCGCGGTTTCCATATCATTGAACGGGAGGTCGCGCCGCACAACCGGACCAGGTATGCCGTTCTTGGGCCGGAGCTGGCCGTCCGGACCGGCTATGATGCCACGGCGTTCATTACCAGGCCGCTGGATGACCGGCTTGGCCTGCTGGTCGACATCCTCGGCGAATTCTCGCGGCGGGGCATCAACATTCTCGACATGCGCGCCGAAAGCGACATCAAGACCCAGAAGCTGCAGATCTATATCGAGGCCGAAGGGCACATCCAGGACGAACATATCGCCGGCGCCATCGCCCACATTGAAAACCGGGTGATCGGCAGGCGCGGCGCGGTGCGGCTGCTGGGCAGCTTTCCGCGGGTGGACATGCGGACCAAGTATATCAAATCCTTCGGCTTCATCGGCACCGGCGACATGAGCAAATGGTTTGCCGGGCGTCTCGAGAACGAAGGATATCACGTCCTGATGACGGGCAGGACCACAAAGCTGCGGCCGGAGGAGATGATCCCCGAGGTCGACGTGGTGGTGGTCTGCGTGCCGATCAGCGCCACCACGAAAACGGTGCGCAAATACGGCCCCCTGATCCAGGGGGGCAAGGCCCTGATCCTGCTGGCGGGGGAATCGGAACACACCCTGGATGCCGCCCTCGAGGTGACGGACGGGGACGTCGAGGTCATGCTGGTGCATAATCTCTGGGGGCCGCAGGTCGTGACCATGAAGGACAAGAACGCCATTGTCGTCCGGACCGCCAGGAGCGGCAGGCTGTGCTCCGAGTTTGAGCAGTTCCTCCACAAGCACGGCGCCGACATCTACCACGACTCCCCGGTCCGGCATGACCTGCTCATGGGCATCGGCCAGAAACTGCCGACGGCCATATCCGTGGCCCTGGCCATGACCCTCGATGAACACGGCATCACCAGCGAAGATATCGCCAGCCACTGCACACTGACCTCCCTCTACCCGATCCTGGCGATGGCCAGGGTCCATTCGCAGAACCCCCGGACCTATGCGGAAATCCTGTCCACCGGGGGGGACAGCCGCCGCATCGTGCACGATTTTGCCAGGAACCTGCAGCGGGTCATCGGCCTGGCGGATGAATCCCTCATTGGTGATATCTGCCGCCTGATGGACCGCAACCGCGAGCACCTGACCAGCGATTTCCTCCGGGACCGGATGCTTCAGGCCAAGGCGGTCGACGAGGTCCTTGGCAGGATGATTTAGCCGTCGTGGTTGACCGTTATCCGGGCAGTGGTTATTGTTGTATTGCTATTTAATTCATTTCCCTGAACCCGGAGTGTGTTCCATGATGAAAACCGTTTCAGTATTTGATCTGCTCGAAGAAGAGCATGAGTGCCCCCACTGCCGGTCCCGGCTTACCCTGTGCCATGCGCCGCCAATCCATGTCGGCGACGGGCTCGGCTGGGGATCGGAATATCTTTTCGTCTGCCTGAACAATGAATGCCGGCTGTTCGTCAACGGCTGGAAGAATATTGAAGACAACTACGGCCATGTCGGTTCCTACCGGTATATGAAGCTGCCGGACAGCAACGAAAGCTACAACATGATGGTGGCCGGCAAGGATGCCTTCACGGGCTGCATTGTCGATCCGGAAGCGATCAGGAGGGCGGACAAGCGCTACCTGAAGGAAAAAGAGGCCGTTGCCAGGCTGGATTCCTGCGTCGAGGAAAATGATCTGGAGCCGGTGCTCTATCTCCTGCTCGACGATCACGTTTCCCTGGCGGTGAAAAAACGTGCGGTTGCGCTGCTGGAGGGCTTGAATGACCTTGCCTGCATAGAGCCCCTGCGCAATCACAATTTCCGCGATTCCTACCTGGAGCAGGAGATCAATATGGCTCTTTCGGCGATCATGGCCGCGCATTATGTCAAGGAGTGTCCCTACTGCGCGGAACTGATCAAAGCAAGGGCCAAACTCTGCAAGCACTGCGGCAAGGAGCTGGCCTGATCCGACTTTCTGCTTGCCAAACACCCGGCTTGCGGGTATAAAAGGGGCGCGTGTGGTGGGAGTAGCTCAGCTGGTGGCAGCACCTGGTTGTGGCCCAGGAGGTCGTGGGTTCAAGTCCCATCTCTCACCCCATTGACAAGTCCGGCACCGTCCGATGAGATACAGAAAACCCGCCTCCAGCAATGGACAGCGGGTTTTTTGTTGTCCGGGGAGGGCAGGTCCTCCATTCAGGCTACTTCGTCCTGGGCATTGGCAGGTCAACGATAAACACGGTTCCGGGACCATGATGTTCGGATCCGGTGAAGTCTCCAGGTAAATATTCTTCAGGCGGCGGGCTCAGAACGGAGATATTGCCGCCAAGATCCTTGATGATGCCGAAGGAAACGGAAAGGCCAAGGCCTGTTCCCCTGCCGACCTGCTTGGTGGTGAAGAACGGCTCGAATATTTTGCCCAGATGCTTCTTGTCCACACCCTGGCCGGTGTCGGCCACGCTTATCTCGATTCCCTGCCGCCGGATGTTGCGCCTGGACTGAACAAATATCACCCCGTCCTGACCAATGGCATCGGCGGCGTTGTTGAGCAGGTTCAGCCAGACTTTTCTTCTACAGTTGGCGGCCATTTTTGGTCGATCTTGCCTTGTAACCTGTTGATTTTACGTGATCGAGTTTTTTTTGAGCTCAAAAGCGTGGTGCCAACGATTTTCTTCTTTTTCCTT
>DSAE01000297.1 GCA_011372855.1 Desulfobacteraceae bacterium | reverse complement strand
TCGGCCGGAGCAAGAATACCTTGCACCGTAAGTCACATTACGCCACCGTCCAGACATTTCACCGGGGCCGGAATCACGGAAATTGAAGGCGGCGTTTTTTGCTTTATCGATGGAAACAACAGGAGCGCTTTGAGATGACTGAATATGAGGAACGAATATCAAGGGAAGGAGATGAACGATGAGAGAATGGATCTGGTTGATTGTAGCGCTTACAATCTTTTGTTTTGCGGCGCCTCACGTGGCCGAAGCAGAAGAACGGTCAGGCCCGGATATTGTCACGCTGGAGGAAATCGTGGTCACGGCCACCAAGACTGAGAAGAAGGTTGAAGACGCCCCTGGAAGCGTGACCGTTATCGACCAGGAGGAACTGAAGAAGCAACACATCCAAACCGTGGACGACGCATTCAAACACCTTTCCGGCGTGTTTGTCAAAAGGACAAAGGGATTGATGGATTCCACAGCTTCCGTGAGGCTGCGGGGTTTTAAGGGCGACCAATACACCTTGATTCTGCTCGATGGGCAGCCGCTCAATGACGCCTATACCGGCGGTCTCGATTGGGGATCGCTTCCGGTGGGAAACATCGAGCGCATCGAGGTGATCCGCGGCGCCGCGTCAGCCCTCTACGGAGGCAACGCCATGGGCGGCGTGATCAATATCATCACCAAGACCCCTGAAAAGCTCGAGCTTGAGGCAAGCGGGGGATACGGAACCCATGATACGCGGCGGTATCGGCTGAGCGCCGGAGATCGCTTTTGGGATCGATTGAGCCTTCGTGTCGGCTACGAGCAGGAAAGCACGGACGGGTATGTAACCACGCCTGTTGTCAGGTCGATTGCCGCCGGCGCCGGAAATGTGTCCGGTGGTTATCCGATGAACGACAAATACGGGAATCCCACCCGATGGGTCGTGGGCGACAAGGGTGACAACGGGGCTGAGCGCAGGAGTTTTGACGTAAAACTCAGCCTGGATTTCTCAGACACGGGCAACCTTTCCTTCACCGCCTTTTCAGGGCGGCACGAGTATGATTACGGGCCGCCCAACACCTACATGGGAACCTTCGGGGACAATTCCACGTATGCCGTTGCAGGGCCAGGCCAGCGAGCGCGGTTTCGACCCAATGACTTCATCAGCTGGACAGGGATCGGCAAAAAAGAAACCGACACGTACACCCTGGCCTTCAAGGAAATGTTCGGACCGGTACAGATCAACGCCCAGGCGGGGACGGTTCAGGTGGATCACCGCTACACCCTGGAGTCTGGCAGCGGATCGGACGACTACCATAACTCACCGGGTTCTCTGAAGATTACCGAGAACGAGAGCTGGTTCAGCGAATTGCGCGGGGATGTGCCCATCGGTGAGTCCCACATCTTTACTTTGGGGACCTCCTATCGCACGGACGAGTCCGATACCCATGACTATGACATCCCCTTTTACCGGAGCTATTCCGGCGCGGGACCGAGCACCTTTTACTCCGGGGGGAGTTCCAAGACATGGGCCGTGTTCGCCCAGGACGAATGGCGAGTCATTGACCCGCTGACCTTTTATATGGGCCTGCGTTACGATTACTGGAAGGTCTCTGACGGGGCCTCGGGTGCGCCGGGATCGGAGACCCGATACGACAGCAATACGGAATCCGAGCTCAGTCCCAAGGTCGCCGCCGTATGGAAGGTCCTTGCCAATACCGCCTTCAAGGCCTCGGTAGGGCATGCCTTTCGGCCCCCCACCCTTTATGAGCTTTATCGAACCTGGCAATCCTGGGGGACGACCTATCAAAGCAACCCGAATCTGAAGCCCGAAACCGTCTGGACCTATGAGATGGGCATCGATCAGTACTTTTTCGACAAGAAGACCCGGCTATCGCTTACCGGATACCGCAACGACATCGACGATCTGATCTATTACCGGACCGAGGGGACGACCAAGATCAAGACCAACGCCGGAAAGGCGCGAACCTATGGGCTGGAGCTGGAGGCTTCGCAGAAGGTGACCGAGTGGCTGGCGCTCTGGGGCAATTTCACCTACACGGACGCCAAGATCACCGGCAACCCCACGGACCCGGCAAGTGAGGACAAGCGGGTCCCCGGCATTCCGGAGAACGCCTGGAACATCGGCCTGGACACCCATTACAAATGGTTCAAGGGCAGCCTCGTGGGCCGCTATTTCAGCAAGATCTACAATGATTCGGACAACAAGGACACCGAAGACGGGGTGTACGGCACCTATGAACCGGCCTTTTTCATGGATGCCAAGTTGACCGTAACGCCTTTAAAGTGGATGGAGATATCCCTTTGCGTGGACAACATTTTGGATAAGGAATATTACGAATACTACAAGACCGATGGCCGGACGTTTTTTGCCGAACTCACCTTGCGGTACTGACATGCGCGCTCCCAGACTCCATAATAGGTCTTTTTTGATTGGCTGGTTTGCGGTCTTCGTGCTTTTGAGTTTTTTGCCGAGAGCGGCTTTTGGCGCATCAATGACCGTCCGGGATGCCTTGGGGCGAAACATAGAGGTCAGCCTGCCCATTCAAAGGATTGTGGCCTTGAACTCGGATGTCCTGGAGGTCCTTCGCACGTTGAAGGCCGAAGATCGTGTGGTGGGGGTGTTTTCTGAAATGGTTCGGGAGCGTGGATTCTGGGGCGCTCTGGTCGAAAGGCCCAAGGTCGGCAGTTGGCGGGACCCGGATTTGGAGGCCATCGCCTCCCTCAAGCCCGACATAGTGATCGCCTACAGCCGGAATCCCGGACCGTTGTTAGAGAAAAAAATGGCCTTGTTCGGGATTCAAGTGCTGAGGCTTGACCTCTACAAGGTGGAGACACTGGAACAGGAAGTTCAGGTCCTGGGACAACTGCTTGGTCGGGAAAAGGAAGCTGCGCTATTCTGTGACTGGCACCGGCGGCATATCGAGATGATTCGGGAAAAAATCGACGGCGCCCTGACCCGTCCGTCGGTCTATATCGAAAGCTACACCGACTACCATGCCGCGGGTCCGGGTTCGGGGGGCCATGAAATGTGCTTGCTTGCCGGAGGAAGAAATATCGCCGCCGGCCTTTCCATCCCCTACCCTCGAGTGACGCCCGAGTGGGTGGTTTCCCGGAATCCGGAGGTGATTGTCAAGGCGGCAGCCTATGGAAACGGCTATGCGCTCAAGGATAGGGCGCCCTTCAACCGCCGCCGGGATGCCATCCTGCATCGTCCGGCCTGGCGTCACATTGCGGCGGTAGCGTCTGGACAGGTCCATGTCATGGACAGTGCCATCTGGACCGGTCCGCGCGCCATCATCGGCATTGCCTACATGGTCCGGTGGATTCATCCCGCCCTCTTTCCCGATCTCAACCCCGAGGCGTTACACAGGGAATATCTCGAGACCTTCCAAGGCGTGTCCTATCGCGGCGCCTTTGTCTCAGATGGCCTCCGGGAGGCGGGGAGATGAATAATATCGCGGATGACCTCTGCCGGGGCTATAAAGCACGTGCCGACGCAAGAGCGCTCTTTCTTGCTGCCGCTTTCTTTTTGCTTTTGACGGCAATGGCCATAGGGCTTTGTATCGGCGCTTCCGGGATGGAGTTTCGGGAAGTTATTGCCTCTCTGCTCAAGGACACCGGCCGAGGCCACAGCATCATCTGGATGCTGCGGCTGCCCCGCATCGTCATGGCGATGCTGGTCGGTTTCGGAATGGGACTGGCGGGAGCGGTTTTTCAGGCCATTTTGCGAAACCCGCTTGCCTCTCCCTTTACCCTGGGTGTGGGGTCTGCCGCTGGGTTCGGGGCGGTGAGCGTGATTCTTGTTTTCGGCGGCGGCTTTCAAACCTGGTATATAGCCTGCGGCGCGTTCCTGTTTTCTCTGATATCGGCAGCCCTCATTCTGGCAGTCGCCAAAATGAAACGCGCCTCCTCCGAAACCATGATCCTGACCGGCATTGCGCAGATGTTTTTGTTTTCCTCTCTTACCTCCCTTCTGCAGTACATGGGCACCATGGAGCAGGTGCACGAGGTCGTGTTTTGGTTTTTCGGCAGCCTTTCCAAGGCAGGATGGCGCGAGATCGGCTTGGCCGCGGCAATGATTCTGCTCCCCTTTCCGGCCCTTTTGTGGCGAGCATGGGATTTCAACCTGCTTTCATCCGGAGACGAATCGGCCCTGGCCCTTGGAGTAAACGTGAAGCGTCTGAGAATGTCAGCGGTCGTAGCGGCTTCTCTCGTGACCGCGGGCGGCATCTGTTTCACGGGGGTCATCGGATTTGTAGGGCTTGTGGCCCCCCACATCACACGCATGGTGATCGGCAACGATCACCAGTTTCTCCTGCCGGCCTCGGGTCTGGTGGGGGCCTTGATTGTTGTGTTTGCGGATACGCTGGGCAGGACAGTCTGGGCGCCCCAGGTAATTCCAATCGGGATTGTAACCTCCTTCATCGGGGTGCCGTTTTTCTTCTATCTCCTGATGAAGCGTACCAGGGAGTATTGGTAATGCTGAAGGTGATGAACCTTTACTTCAACTATAACGACACGCGGGTCCTTGAAGGTATCGTGGCAAACGTGGAAAAAGGCCGCGTTCTGAGTATTGTGGGCCCCAACGGCACGGGCAAAACCACCCTCCTCAAGTGTATTGCCGGAATACTCAAGCCTGCTGCCGGCACGGTGGTGATTGACGGTCATGATGCTGACGGCATGGCCCGCAGGGAACTGGCGAAACACCTCGGATATGTGCCCCAAAGCATGCCCGTCAGATTTCCCGCGACTGTCTTTGAAACGGTCCTTGCAGGCCGAAGGCCGTATATTGCCTGGCGGCCATCCCGAGATGATTTGGAGCGAACCGCAGAAATCATTGAAGAGATGAACCTGGCGGATCTCGCCATGAGAGACATAGACCAGCTGAGCGGCGGCCAGGCACAGAAGGTGTTGCTTGCCCGGGCATTGGCGCAGGATACGCTCTACCTGTTGCTGGACGAGCCCACCAGCAACCTGGACCTGCGCCATGAGCTGGAAATGTTGGAGGTGATCATCACGCTGGCAAAAAGAAAAGATATGGGGGTCCTGATGGCCATGCACGACCTGAATCTATCGGCCAGATTTTCGGACACGATCCTGATGCTCTACCAGGGTAAGATTTTTTGCTCGGGGAAACCATCCGAGGCGATGACACCAGAGAATATCAGGGAGGTGTACGGCGTGGAGGCCGCAGTCCGTCAGGAGAACGGGTATCTTCAAATTCAACCCCTACGGTGTGCCGATTTGTCGCCATCCCGCGGCAATCGGATACCGCCATATGTAAAAGACCAAGAGGATTAGCCCATGAGCAACCAACCCATTCGTATTGTCTCCATCATGTGGAGTTCCTATCTCCCGGCGTTTTTGGCAGCCGCTGAAGCAAGTCCCCATGTGGAACTGACCCTGTTTTCGCAAAAGGAGGTCGAAAACAACGCCGACTTGCTGGAGCGTTTCTGGAAGACGGCAAAAAGGGCCGACGTCATTTTTCTTTACCGGACAACCGATGGGTTCTGGGAAGAGGTCGACGCCCGCATCGAAGAATTTTCAAACGCCAAGACCATCGTCACCACCTCCTTCGATCCTGCCAACTGGGGGCGCAAAGCCACAGTGGACATCACTGTCTGCGCCCGGGCGTACGCCTATGTGGCCGAGGGCGGCACGGAAAACTACCGGCGACTCCTGGAATTCCTGGCCCATCAGATAGATCCCGAAATCCCGGTTGACGACCCCGTCGCCCTCCCCTGGCAGGGCATCCTGCACCCGCCTGATCAGACCGTTTATCCGTGTGTGGAAGACTACTGCAAGGCCCATCCCGCCTTCCATCCTCGCACCGTAGGCCTGTTTTTCTCGCGCCATACCTTCACCAACACCAATGGATCGCTTGAAAGGGAACTTATCGAGGCATTGGAGGTCCTGGGTCTGAATGTACTGCCGGTTTTCTCGCACGGAGTCCCGGACAAAGAGACGGGGGCGTTGGGGCCCATTGAAACGGCCCGGCGCTTTTTCTTCGACCCGGAAGGCGTGCCTCGCATCGATGCGCTGGTCAACCTGCACTTTTTCTTCCTCGGTCGCGAATCAAGAGGGGATATTTCCGAAACCGGCGTCGCAGCTCAAACCGTAGAATTTTTCAAAGGGCTCAATGTGCCGGTCTTCAAGCCTGTTATTTCATACAGCAAATCGGTCCAGGAATGGGAGGAAGATCCCCAGGGACTCACCGCCGAAGTCAGCTTCGGCATCGCCATGCCGGAATTTGAAGGGAACATCGAGCCTGTCATCATGGCCTGCAGCCGCAAGCTGACTGACGAGCGAACGGATACGGTGTTTGAGGTTCGCGAAACCATCGCCGGGCGGGTGGAGCACATTGCCGAACGTGTGGGACGGTGGGTCCGTCTTTCGGCAAGGCCGCCGGCCGAACGTAAGGCGGTCTTCGTGTTTCACAAAAACGAGTGCGCCGGGCTGGAGGCCAGTGTGGGCGGAGCGGCAGGACTCGATTCCGGGGAAAGCGTGGTGCGCATCCTGCGGCGGATGCGGGAGGCAGGCTACCGGATCACGGATGTGCCGGAGTCGGGCGAGGCCCTGATGAAGACCATTTTGGAGCGCAAGGCCATCGCCGAATTCCGGTGGACCACGGTGGACGAAATCGTGGCCAAAGGCGGCCATCTGGCCCTGCTGGAGAGCGAAACTTATGAAAAGTGGTTTGCCGAGCTGCCGGAAAAGGCCCGGTCCTCTCTCGTTGAGGCCTGGGGTGAGCCTCCAGGCCGGGAAATGAACGGGGTGCCGCCGAGCATGGTGCTGGACGGCAAGCTGGTCATCACCGGGCTCAACTTCGGCAATGTCAACGTGATCATGCAGCCCAAGCGGGGATGCGCCGGTTCTCGATGCGACGGCCGGGTGTGCAAGATCCTCCATGACCCGGATATCCCTCCGCCGCACCAGTACATCGCCACCTATATGTATATGGAACGCATCTTCAACGCCGACGTGATCATCCATGTGGGCACCCACGGCAACTTGGAGTGGCTGCCGGGCAAGGGCGCGGGGCTCTCGGCGGCATGCTGGCCGGACATCGCCGTGGGCAGCGTTCCTCATCTGTATATCTATAATGCCGACAACCCGGCCGAGGGCGTGGTGGCCAAGCGACGCAGCTACGCCACCCTGGTGGACCACATGCAGGCCGTCATGACCACGGCCGACACCTATGGGGACCTCCAGGAACTGGAAGATCTCCTCAATGATTATCAGCGTGCCCAAGGAACGGACCCGGCACGGGCCCACCAACTGGAACACCTCATCAACCAAGCCATTGACAAAAACCATTTCCGCCAGGAGATCGATACGCTGGGAACGATTGATTTTACCGCCGTGGCGACCCGCTGCCACGAACTGCTCTCCCGCATCCGCAACTCACAGACACGGACCGGCATGCATGTCTTCGGTGAACGGTCTCAGGACGGCGACCGCGCCGAGGTCATCAACACCATCCTGCGCTTTGACAGCGGCAGCGAGTTGAATACGCGCAGGCTGGCGTTCGATCTATGGGGCGAAGACATCTTCGCGGCACTCAAAGAGCCCGGCCTACTTGGCCGAAGCGGAAAAGCTTACGGCCAAATGCTCTATGACGCGGACCGGTTGGCCGAAGGGTTCATCGCAAGATTGATCCGGGGAGACGCGCCATCGGCGATTATAGAAGAACTTGCGCCCGAGGGTATCGACGGCGCTCTCCGACAGCGTTTCGGACGTTTTGCGGCATTGGTCGCGGAGATCGACAGGCGTATCGAGGATTCCAAGGAGATCGACGCGTTGCTGAACGCCATGGACGGAGGCTACGTGCCTGCCGGACCCTCGGGCTACCTGTCGCGGGGGCGCTACGACATCCTGCCCACCGGCCGCAATTTCTACAACATCGATCCCACCCGCATTCCCACGCGCGCAGCCTGGCGGGTGGGGGTGAAGCTGGCCGAGGCCCTTTTGAAAAGGTATCTGGACGAGGAGGGCCGTTATCCCGAGTCGGTGGGTATGGTCTGGCTGGCATCGGATATCATGCGGGCCGACGGCGAGCAGATCGGACAGATCCTGCACCTGCTGGGCGCCCGGCCGAAATGGAAAGCCAACGGGCAGATAGATGGTTTTGATATCCTCCCGAGCGAGATGCTCGGCCGCCCCAGAATCGACGTCAATATCCGGGTTTCAGGCATTACGCGGGACTGCTTTCCCGATGCGGTGACCTACCTTGACCGGGTGATCCAGGCCGTGGCCGTGCTGGATGAAGACCCGCAGCACAATTTCATTCGCAAGCACATCGTGAAGCAGGCCGCAGGCGATGACCTCACCCTTGAAAACAGTGAGCACTTCCGTCGCCTCACCTACCGGATCTTCTGCGCCCAGCCCGGGGTGTACAAGGCCGGTGTCAACCTGGCCGTGGCGGCCTCGGCCTGGAAAACCGAGGATGATCTCTCCGACGTCTATGTCTTCTGGAACGGGTACGCTTACGGCGGCGGGGCCGGCAATGCCACCTACGGCATGGAGGCACATCGCGAGCTGGTGGAGAACCTGCGCCGGGTGGAAGTTACCTTTGACAAACACATCTCTGATGAAGGCGATTTTCTCAACTGCTGCGGATTCTATGGGAACTACGGCGGCATGACGGTGGCGGCAAAATCCATCTCAGGCCAAACCCCCAAGACCTATTACGGCGATACACGCGATCCGGCCAACGTAACGGTCACCGATTTTGCGGATGAGCTTCGCCGCGTAGTACGGGCCAAGCTTCTGCACCCCAAATACATCGAGGGCATGAAGGCCCATGGCTATCAGGGGGCTGCGGAGCTATCCAAACGGATCGGCCGCGTCTACGGATTCGGCGTCACCACCGGAAAGGTGGATAACTGGATATTCGATGAAATCGCGGAAACCTTCATGCTCGACCCGGAGATGAAGGCCTGGTTCGAGGAGGTCAACCCCTGGGCCATGGAAGAGATCGGCCGCCGGCTCCTGGAAGCCCAGAGCCGGGGCATCTGGAAGCCGACTCCGGAATTGTTCGAACGGTTGAAGGATGCCTACCTGGATACCGAAGCAAGGCTGGAGGAGACCATCGGCGATGTGCAGGGCGACTTTCAGGGCGGCGCCGTGGATGTCGTAACGGCCGATGAAGTAGAGAACTGGAAGTCGGCCATGCAGACCGTCATGAACAGGCTCCGATCGAAAGAGAGAACAACGCTTTGATAATGTATAACCCTGTCTACCCCTTCTCAGCCCTTATCGGCCAGGAACGCCTCAAGCGCGCCCTGATCCTGAACGCGATCAACCCTCGTATCGGCGGGGTTCTTATCCGCGGCGAAAAGGGAACCGCAAAATCTACGGCCGTCCGCGCCCTGGGGGAACTCCTGCCGGAGATACGCGTTGTCGCCGGCTGTCCCTACAGTTGCGACCCGGATCAGCCCCAATCCTTTTGCGGACAGTGCCGAAATCGTGCCGACGGGGTCCAGGTCCGATTGCGGCGCATCCGCGTCATCACCCTGCCGCTCAATGCCACCGAAGACCGGGTCGCCGGCGGCATCGATTTCAACCTGGCGGTGAAAACAGGCCTCCGCAGCTTTCAGCCGGGCCTCCTGGCCAAAGCACACCGGGGGATTCTGTATGTGGATGAGGTGAACCTCCTGGACGATCACATCGTGGATATTATCCTGGATGCGGCCGCATCAGGCCGAAACTCGGTCGAGCGGGAAGGCGTCTCTTCCTGCCATTTGTCCCGGTTTATCCTCGTTGGGACCATGAATCCGGAAGAAGGGGAGCTGCGACCCCAGCTCCTGGACCGTTTCGGCCTCTGCGTGGAGGTTGTCTCGGAAAAGGATCTGGAGAAACGCGCTGCGCTCATGCACCGCCGGGAAGCGTACGATAGAGACCCTTGGGGCTTTATTCGCCGCTTCCAGGCAGAGAATGACAACCTGACAAGGCAGATCGTCTCCGCACGGAGTTCTCTGAAAGTTGTCAGCTTCCCGGATCACCTAAGAAGGCTTGTCTCCGAAATCTGCACGGAAAGCAACGTGGCCGGGCACCGTGCCGATCTGGTCATCGAACAGGCGGCAAAGGCCGCGGCGGCCTTAAAAGGGCATCCCGAGGTCACCGTGGAGGATGTCCAGGAAGTCGCGCCGCTCGCTCTGGCCCATCGAAAACGTGAAACAGCCCCTCCTCCACCGCCCCCCAAGCATGAGCACAATCCCGAAAGGCCACCCGAGAATCCTGAAGGGAAACAGCAGGAAAGAGAAGAGCATGAGCAGCCGGAGCAGGATCAAGCGCATTCGGAAGGACCCCTTGAGACGGGGGAAGCGCCTCCTTCCGAAGGACCGGGAGAGGCTCAAGGCAATAGCGAGGAAAGGCCGCAGGCCAGGGGATTTGATTCCGCAGACCAGTTTTTTGATGTCGGTGAAACCTTTAAAGTCAAAAAGTTTGCTTCGCCCAAGGATCGGGTTTTTCGCCGGGGATCGGGCCGTCGCTCCCGGACACGGGTCGCGCAAAAGCAGGGCCGCTACGTCCAGAGCACAATCAATCGGAATACAGGCGACGTGGCCTTCGATGCCACCCTGCGGGCGGCCGCTCCCTACCAGCTGAAGCGGAAAAACGGCAGCGGTCTTGCCGTGATTTTGCGACCGGAAGACATCCGGGAAAAGATCCGGGAACGGCGGATCGGCAATTTTGTGCTCTTTGTCGTGGATGCGAGTGGTTCCATGGGCGCCAGGGGCCGCATGACGGCCTCCAAGGGGGCGATCAAGTCGCTGCTTCTGGATGCCTATCAGAAACGAGATCACGTGGCCATGGTGTCCTTTCGCAAGGATGATGCCGTGTTGAATCTGCCGCCCACCGCCTCAATCGAATTGGCTGCCGGCCTTCTGAAGGAGATGCCCGTGGGAGGCCGAACACCGTTGTCCGCCGGGCTGGTCAAGTCTTACGAGGTGCTGCGCAATTATCTTGTACGCGACCCAACGGCAAGACCCATCGTCATCTTTATCACCGATGGAAAAGCCAATGTCGCCCTGGGAGATAAAAAACCGCTGGAAGAATCCCTCGAACTTGCCGTGCGTTTGGCTGCCGATGAGCGAATCCGATTCATCGTAGTCGACACGGAAAGCCAGGGGCTTTTGCATTTCGGCCTGGCCTGCAAATTGGCCGGCGCAATGAACGCGCAATATTTCAAGACCGAAGACTTGAAAGCCGACACGCTGCTGAATATCGCAAAGGAGAATGTCAGTTGAGCAACCGACCTGTTTATCCATTTGTGGCCATTGTGGGCCAGGAAAAGATGAAACTGGCCCTTATATTGAACATTATCAATCCGACCCTCTCGGGCGTCCTGATCCGGGGCGAAAAGGGTACGGCCAAATCCACCGCTGTCCGGTCCTTGGCAAACATCCTCCCGGCCATCGAAGTGGTGAAAGATTGCCCTTTTCAGTTGTTGCCGGACAGCGCGCCCGATGTATGCGAGGGGTGCAGCCGCCAGGAATGCGGCTGCAAAAGCAATCCCCCGGGGCCGGTTGAAACCGTTCACCGGGGCATCCGCGTCGTGGAACTGCCGGTGGGGGCCACCGAGGACCGGGTGGTGGGGACCATGGACCTGGAAGAGGCCCTCAAGAAGGGCGAAAAACGCTTTGAGCCAGGGCTCCTCGCAGCGGCACACCGGGGCATCCTTTACGTGGACGAAGTCAACCTGCTGGAAGACCATGTGGTCGACATCCTGCTCGACTCGGCAGCCATGGGAGTCAACACCGTTGAACGGGAAGGGGTGAGTTTTTCCCACCCGGCGCGCTTCACCCTGGTGGGGACCATGAACCCTGAAGAGGGAGAACTGCGGCCGCAACTGCTGGACCGCTTCGGGCTGTGCGTCCACATCGAGGGCATCAATGATCCTGAAGATCGAGTAGCCATTATGGAGCGGCGGGCCGCTTTTGACGAAGACCCGGAAGGCTTTTGCGAGCAGTGGAATGAAGATTCAAAAAGCCTGGCGGAGAAGATCGAAAAGGCCATTGCCCTCTATCCGCAGGTTCACCTTGATCGCGCCCTCCTTTACGAGATTGCGTCCTATTGCCTGGATGTGGGCGTGGACGGCCATCGGGGGGACATTATCATTTTGAAGACCGCCAAGACAATGGCTGCCTATAATGGCCGCACAGAAGCTCTCAAAGAAGACGTCAACGCGGCCGCGGAACTGGCTCTGCCCCATCGCATCCGGCGTCAGCCCCTGCAGAATATCATGCTGGATGTAGGTGAGCTGCGCCGCCAGAAACAGATGCACCCGGAGGCAAGCGCGTGATAGAAATCCACAAGCTGGTAAAGCATTACAGGAAGACGAAGGCCCTCAAAGGGGTTGACCTTAAGGTAAACCGTGGCGAGCTGTTCGCCTATCTGGGACCTAACGGAGCAGGCAAAACCACCACCATCCGGATCATGACGGGCCTCACCCGCGCAACCGTCGGCAAGGTCTTACTGGGAGGATGCGATGTAACCAAAGAACCCCGCGCCGCCAAGAAACAGTTCGGGTTTGTTCCGCAGCACATCAATCTGGACAGCGAACTGACCGTATCCGAAAACCTGCTTGTGCATGGTCTGCTCCATCAGATGCCGCGCCGAGCCATCTCGCAACGCATCGAAGAACTGCTGGACTATATCGACCTCGGCGACAAGGCCGATACGCTCATTAAAGAGCTTTCCGGGGGGATGAAACGGCGCGTCATGATCGCCAGGGCCCTGATGCATTCGCCCCAAATGTTGTTTCTGGACGAACCCACCGTGGGCCTGGACCCCAACATCCGTCGCCGCATCTGGGCGCTCATCAAGACCATTCAGCAGGGGGGGGTCACTGTTTTTTTGACAACCCACTATATTGAGGAGGCTGAATTTCTGGCCGCTCGGGTGGCTTTCATCGATCTGGGAAGCATTGTGGCCCTGGATACGCCGCAAAATCTGATGGCTGGGATCGGCAACTGGGCAATCGATGAATTTCAGTCAAACCATATGCGGTCTTTTTATTTTCAAACACAAGAAGAAGCCAAGAAATGGGCTGCCACGCACAAAAACGGGTTTACGCTGCGGCGGGTGAACCTGGAGGATGCCTTTCTTGCCCTGACAGGAAAAAAGATCAAATGATACGCGGTTGGACGGCGGTCTATTTTCGAGAAATGCTGATCTTGCGGCGCCGGTTATCGAGGTTGATCAGCGCCTGGTCTGTGTCCCCGCTCCTCTATCTCATCGCCTTCGGTTACGCCATGGGAAAGGGGGTCACCATCCAGGGGCACAGCTACCTGGAGTTTCTGCTTCCCGGGCTGGTGGCCATGACCAGTATGACCCAGGCCTTTGCCATCGGCAGTGAAATCAACATCGCCCGCTTCTACTGGCACATCTTTGAGGAATTCCAGACGGCGCCCATCAGCAATGCCGCCTATGTGCTGGGCGAGGTGCTGGCCGGCATAACCCGGGCCCTTCTGGCCGGGTGTGTCATCCTCATCCTGGGCGCACTCTTCGGCGTCGTTCTTTGTTATAACGGCTATCTGTGGCTGGCCTTCCTGATGAACAGCTTTATTTTTGCCTCACTCGCGGTAGGATTTGCCATGCTGGTCAAATCCCATGCCGACCAGGCCATGGTGAACAGCTTTGTCATCACCCCAATGGCATTTCTCGGCGGCACGTTCTTCCCCATCGATCACCTGCCGGACTGGGCTCAAAAAATACTTTATTTGCTCCCCTTGACCCATGCCGCCGATGCGATTCGGACATCATCGTTTGGTGCAATACCGGAAATTGGCGACTATTTAATGCTTACCGGTATCGGTGTCTCAGCTTTTGTTTTTGCGTTTATGACCGTCAGTAAGGCCAGAGATTAGCCATAATAATGATGGAAACGAACTTGATGCCACTTCCGCCTCACCAGGAAAGCCTGATCTTTGATAACCAGTTGATATTGAAGGATGTCGGTTAACCTAAGTTCGCCAAAATTTTTCGTAGATACCGGTGTTTCGGGCTGTTCGCTCCGATTGTGGTCACTACTCATTTTACGGTTGCAATCTTCCGTGGCAGCGGCGTCTCGTGGAGGTTCAGCCGCTGGTAGATCAGCCGGTGTTCGGGTTCGGCGCTGCTGCACAGGCGAAGGTGACTTCGCACCACCTGGTCCTGCTCTTTGATATTGTATTCCACCGTGAGCCGCTGGTGGGTTGACAAGACATCGCGGATGGTGGCCCACGAGCGGTGATCGCCGCTAAGGCGCAGCTTGTGCTCGACGGTATGCAGGATGTGGTAGGCGATCACCGAGATGAACAGTTGGGCGTCGGCACGCTCCTCGTTCTGGTGGAAGTTTGGCCTCAGACCCAGCGAGGATTTGAGTGAGCGAAAGGCGCTTTCCACCCGGGTGAGCATCACGTAGGTCTGCCATATCTGCGTATCGTCGAGTTCCGTGCGGTCGGTGCGCAGCACATAGCAACCCTCAAAGCGGCGCTCGATGTCGTAGCCGTCGCGCTTGGTCCAAACGATTGCCTTGGCCAGCGCCTTGACTCCGGGGTTCTCGTCGGTGAGCACCTGCACATCGTAGAGCTTCGAGGCCCGCGGATACTTTTCGCGCAAGCGGCCGATCATCTTCACGACTTTCGGATACAGCTTGGTGCGGCCCTTTTTGCCCAGACCGTCGTGGTAGTATTGCAGCCGCTCGACAAACAGCCGCTCCTGGCGGCCGCGGATCCCCTGGTCTTTTTCCACCCGCCCGCTGCTGCGGCATAGCAGCAGCGCTTCGCCGTCTTTGTCGCTGCGCTTGACTTCAAGCTTGCAGCCTTCCGTGTCACGGATCACCTGCATCGCCTCGGTGTCATCGGCGGTAAAATCCGCCTTGCCCCGCTGCACCACGATGTAATGAAAACCGTTGGCCTTGAGCCAGGCCACGTTCTCTTCGGTGGCAATGCCCGCGTCGATGACCACCGTGCGGTCCCTGGCCAGGTTGGGCCTCAGGGCCACCAGCGACTCGATGATCTCCGCCAGGCTGCGGCACTCGATTTGATTGCCCGGATAAAGGCGGCTGTATTTGGCAAAGCCCAGCTCATCGACCACCAGCGCCAGGGTCAACAGCTTGCAATCGGTGCGCTTCTCCTTGCTGTGGCCCCGCTTGGCCTTGCCGTTGGCCGTCGCCTGGCCCTCGAAATAGGTGTTGGTCAAATCAAAGAGGCAAATGCGCTCGGGCAAATCGAACAGATCCCTCTCACGGGCCGCCAGATGCGCCTCCAGCACCTCCTTGCACTCAAGGAGCCGGTCGCCGGCGCGGTAAAGCGAGTTCAAGGACGGGCGCAGCGGCTGTCCGGTGAGCTCGTAGAGCGCCGAGCGATGCACCGCCCAGTCCCAGGTGTGCACCTCGCTGCCGGGATCAACCAAGCGCCCGACCACCAGGGCCTCCATCAGCGGCAGCACATGCGCCGAGACCCCCCGACCGATGAGCAGCTCTCCGATCTGAAGCTCTCTCCAGATGCTGTGGCACACGTACTCGGCCCCCAGCGAGCGCACTTGGCCGGCCTCGATCGAGGC
>DSAE01000135.1 GCA_011372855.1 Desulfobacteraceae bacterium | reverse complement strand
GGCTTCCAGCAGCGGCAGCAGTTCAAAGGAGAAGTTGTTGCGGCCGAAAGGAAAGAGTTCGACGAGCAGGACATCGGGTTGTACCTCCCCGGCAACCCCGAGCAATTGGTCCAGGCGCTGCCGCTTCACCGTTTCCAGCTCCATGGCCCGGTCAACGGGCAGCAGGGTGGAAAAGGTTGCATCCATTTCCAGCCCCGGCAGCCGGACGACCCGGACATGAGAGGGCATCGGCACCGATACCGGCGGGCCGCCGAGGACGAGGACGACCCGATGATCGCGCATGGCCCGGGCAATTTCGAGGGTCCTGAACAGGTGGCCGATGCCCAGCACGTGCTGGCAGTAGATCAGGATGGTCATGGGTTATTGTTCATTCAGAAATTGAATCCTCATTCATGCGTTGGGTCAGGTTTTTTTTGACTCATGAACAACATGACACGTGCCGATTGCAGGATTCGATCCGATGCCGATAGGGATCCCGATGATTGTACATTTCGTCAACCAACGCAGGAAATATCTCATCGAAATCGAAATCGAAATCGGAGTCGAAATCGAAAAACCTTACTCAATCAACTCCCTGTTTGTCGGCGTCACCGCAGAGAGACAAGGCGTTCAACCGGTAGAGATACAACCCTTTTTCGGTTTGTTCAAGCAGATGCAGATGGGCGGGTTCGATGACCCGCGGTTCGTCCGGGAGAAAGGCGCGGCCCAGAACATGATACAGCAGGCACTTGATCACCCCTTCATGGCAGACGACCAGGACCGACCCGCCGGGCCGGCTTCGGTGGGCCTCGGCCAGTGCCGCGCTCACCCGTACCAGGACCCGACGGCGCGATTCGCCGTCCGGCGGAGTGAAAAGCCAGCCGCGCCCTTCCTGTTCCCGCAGTTCCGATTTCTGATTTTTCTTCACTTCGGCGAGGGTCAGACCTGTCCAGCGGCCCCAGTCCTGCTCTCGCAAGCGTGCATCGGACCGTACGGGCAGACGGAGGACACGGTTAATCCGTTCGGCGGTTTCGACGGCCCGGCCGAGATCGCTGCCCAGGATGGCGTGCCACTCCAGGGCCTGGAGCCGGGCTCCCCATTCCAAGGCGGCCTGTTGCCCGGCTGGGGAAAGCGGGCTGTCGCGTTGACCCTGGATCCGCCGTTTCTCATTCCACCGGGTCGGGGCGTGGCGAATCAGGCCGATAATGGTGGAACCGTGGCGCTTCATCGGGCCTCCGGCCTGTTTTTTCTATGGCGCACCGCCTCCAGGAGGAGCTGTTCCAGCCGGGCGTAGTTGCGTTCCAGGTCATGGCGGCGGCGGATATGGGCGGCGGCCCGGACGCCCATCTGCTGCCTTTCCTCCCTGTCGGTCAACAGGCGGACCACGGCCTCGTCAAAACGACTGTCAGCAAAGGGTTCGGTGAGCAAACCGGTGCGGCCGTCATCGACCACTTCCGGGATCCCGCCGTTGTTGTAGGCGACCACGGGCAGACCGCATGACTGGGCCTCAAGGTATACCATGCCCAGCGATTCGTTGATCCCCGGAAAGACGAACAGATCGCCGCCGCTGTACAATTCGAACATCCGGTCCCGGTCGATTCTGCCGGTAAAGATAACCCTGTCGCCAAGCTCTTTTTCTGCCAGAGAAACAAGGCGCTGCCGCTCCCGGCCGTCGCCGGCAATGACCAGCAGGAATTCATGGCCCTGGCGCCGAAGCCGGCCGCAGCTTTCGATGACCTTGATCAGGCCGCGGGTCTTGACATCCGCCCGGAACATGGCGGCAGTGACGATGACCTGGCGCTCACCCGCCTGCCATTGCTGCCGCATGCGCTCCCGGGCGTCGTCATCCCGGGTGAACCCGGACGGATGGATGCCGGGCGGCAGGTGGCGCAGCCGTTCCAGGTCCAGGAGCCGCTGCAGATTGACCATGTCGTCCCTCCGGTTGGTCAGCACCAGGTCGGCAGCCAGCAGGGCCTTTCTGTTCAGCACAAAACCGGGCCTGGTCAGGAAGCTTCTGGAAACCCTGGTCGAATAGCTCCCCTGAAAGATCACGTAGGGAAGACGCAGGGAGGAACAGACATCCGGACCGATCAGATCAGGGGCCTTGTAATAGGTGTGGTAGGTCAGCCACAGGTCGACCGTTTTTCCGGAGAGCTGCCTGGTGATTCTTTTTTTTTCCAGGACAACGCGGACGATGTTCCACGGTTTCCAGAAAATCCAGCGGCTGCGCAGGGTGCTGACGATGCGGACATCATGACCCCTTTTCCGCAGGTGGTCGTAGAGGCTGCCGGCGATGACCAGATCGCCGGAAGGGTTTGGATGACCTAACGGTTTGAAAGGGGCATAGAAGGCGATGCGCATGGTTGTTCACAACGGTCGTGGCCGGCAAGAACGCGGCGGTACATATCGGCAAGTTCCCCGATCAGACGGCGGTTGTCGAAGGATGATCGAACCAGTTCCCGACCCCCTGCAATCACCCTGTGCCGAAGGGCTTCATCGGTCAGCAGCCTGCGCATGTTTTCCGCCATGGCTCCGGCGTCGCCCGGCGCGGAAAGCAGTCCGCCGACTTCGCTGCGAATGATTTCCGGCAGGGCGGAGACCGAGGTGGCCGCCGCCGGCACCCCCATGGCCAGGCTTTCCACCAGGACGTTGGGGATGCCGTCCCGGTCGCCGTCGGGTCCTATCTCGCAGCCCAGGGCAAAGAGATCGGCCCGTTGAAATTCCTCGATGACCCGGGGGTGGGGCAGGGTCCCTTGCCAGCAACATTGCTTCTGCAGGCCGAGGTCAAAGATCAGCCGGATGACCGCCTCCCGGTCCTCGCCGTCGCCGATGAGGGTGTAGTGAAAGGGGATGTTCCGGTCGCGCAGCAGGGCAAGGGCCTGCAGGACGGTCGGGATGCCTTTTTTCGCGGTCAGGCGGGCGACGGTGAGTATCCTGAAGGGGGGCTGCGGCCGGCGAGGCTCCTCGCCGCCGTTGAACAGACTCAGGTCGATGCCGTGATAGATTCTCAAGACGGGCGTTGGGCTGCCGCCCGCCAGGCGGGCAAGATATTGCCGGTTGTATTCCGTGCAGGTGACGACCAGGGCGGCTCGGCCGATTTTCTCCCGCAGCTGCCGGGCATCGGAGGTATAGATGTCCTTGGCATGGGCGGTAAAGCTGAAGTTCACTCCGCCGAGGAGGGCGGCGAACATGGCCACCGAGGTGGGCGAATGGGCAAAGTGGGCGTGCAGGTGGACCACCGCCGGGTCCCGGCGCAGGAACCTGGTGGCCAGAAAGGCTGCCTGGAGGAGATGTTTTATGGTCCCCAGGCTTCGGGTGCGGGCAAACCGGTGGGCCGCCATCCGCAGTGCTTCCCGGAATCGGGCCGGCATTCCCGCCCCGGCCAGGGCCCCGGCCAGCACCAGGCGGGGGAAGTCGATGAAAAGTTCCGTCGGCAGGTAATCGACCCGGGCCCGTATTCTGCGGACATTGTCGTGGCAGAAGGGTTCCCGTGGATGGCGCATGGAAAAAATGCGGATCGGGATGCCCCGTTCCTCCAGCAGAAGTATTTCGTTGGCGATAAAGGTTTCGGAGATGCGGGGATAGCCTTTGAGGACCATGCCCAGGACAGGCTGCTTCATTCCCGGGATACCTTGAAGCGGTCGATGCGGTCCTTGATGAAGTCGATGCCGTCCAGCTTGAAGGTGGCGATTTTCTGCCGATAGACCGGCAGCCGGTCAAGCATGGCGGTGAGTTTCTGATACAGGCGGTCAACGTTCAGATCCTGCCAGGGGAGATAGTCGACGAGTTCCCGCTGCCCGAAGGCCCGGGCCCGGATAAGCTGCTCCTTGCGGGGTGTTTCCCTGGGAATGATCAGGGAAGGCGTCGCCTGGCTCAGAATTTCGCAGACCGTATTGTAGCCGCCCATGGAGACTACCAGGTCGGCCGCGCCGAGCATTTCCTCCATGCGTGAATAGAAGGGCAGGACCTTGATTTTGAAAGGTCTGGCCCGCTTGGCCAGGTGCCGTCGCTGCTCCTTGGGCATGAAAGGCCCGGTGATCAGGACGGATTGCACCGCGGGAAGCCGGCGCGATTCGATCATGCCGAGGTAGGTGTCCATCATTTTGAAGCCGTCCCCGCCGCCGCCGGCCGTGACAACGATCATTTTTTCATCGCCGCGGACGCAGAACTTCTTTCTGGTTTTCTGCTTCCGGGAGTCACTCGCCACCCGGCGGGGCAGGTAGCCGGTGAAAAACAGTTTGGCGCCGGTCCGCGGCGGTATGTTGTATTCGGCGACCGCGTCATAGATGTCCTGCCGGCCGTACACCCATATCTCCGAATAAAGCTCATCCAGGTACCGGTACACTTTTTTGTGCTGCCAGTCGCGGCGGACGGTGTCGCGATCATCTATGATGTCGCGCAGACCGAGAACCGTCCTGGTCCGGGGATGATATTTCCTGAACCATCGCAGGATCGGCAGAACTTCACGTTTGAGGCCGAGCGGCTCCTTGTCGACGATGAACAGGTCCGGCTGGAAACTCCTGGCCGTGGCCGAGATAATGGACTTGCGGATGGCGAGGGCGTGTTCGGCGTTGATGCGGATGGACAGGGAGTGATATTCGTCGTTGGTTTTCTTGATCATGCCGGGGATGCGGACGAAATCGACGTTTTCCGGCAGGCTGAAGCGGCCGGCGATGGGCGACCCGGTGAGGATGAGAATATTGGTCGATAAAGTCCGCAAATGAGCGGCGATCGCCATTGTTCGACGTATATGCCCCAGACCGTAGGTGTCATGGGAGTACATCAGTATGTTGTAAAAGGGGTGGTCTCCCATGACTCCTTGAGATATTCCTTCAGGGAAAAATGTTGCCGGAAGGCCAGTTTCCGGATCTGGTCCGGCGTCAGGTCTCCGCGGTCTTTGATTTTTCGTGCCGGCACCCCGGCCCAGATCTCGTAGGGTCCCGGATTCCTGGTGAGGACCGCGCCGGCACCGATAACCGCGCCGTCGGGGATTTCGGTGACCTGGTAGAGGACAAGGACGTTTTCATGGATCCAGACGTCGCGGCCGATATATTTATCCTGCCACACCACCCCGTACTCTTCCTGCTGGGCAAGCAGCGGCCGGCGGCCCTGGTGCAGATGGTCGTGGGTGTAGATCCGGCTGCGGGCGCCGATCATGCACCAGGGACCGATATGGATGGAGCCGGTGCAGTCGAGGATGGAAAAACGGCTGATGCACAGATTGGTCTCTTTCCCCGGCGCGGCAAAGCATTCGGGGGGAAGATAGAGGCGTCCGTGGTGAACGTTGCCGTGGGGCCGGCGGACGCACTGCTCCAGCGCGTCTGCGAGCTCCTTCCGGGTCTGGGTTGCGGCTTCAAATTCCAAGGTTGCGTTCCGGACTGAAGATGAAGGTGATTCCCCTGTCGTTATTGTCGCGGAGCCCATAAGCCAACGGGTCCCGTACACCGGATGCGATCCGCTTTTCCGCCCATGACGCACGCGGCGAACGTGCAATAAAACAGGTTATAAGTAGATGTATCAGGCGATTTTTGCAAGGAAAAGGTCGAAGCGCCACAAAAAAACCCCTGCCGGATTCCGGCAGGGGTTTTTGCTGTTGTCTATCTCAAGGGAGATTAGAACTTCATGCTGAGGTGATGGCTGAGCAGCCAGATGTCCTCGGTCGAGCGGTTTTCCACGCCGAGCTCGGCAAAGTCGCCGACCACCCACCAGCCGAAGTGCAGCTCGTAGGTCAGGTTGTCGTACAGTTTGTAGGCCAGGCCAAGGTCGAACTCCCAGCCGTAGTCTTCGTCAACATCCTGGCCGATCATCCAATCGGTATCGGCAGCCCGGCCCCAGCCGATGCCGCCGTGCAGGGTCAGGTCTTCGGAGGCCTTGAAGTCGGCAACCGCGGCGATCAGATGAGCGCCGGATCTGCGAACTGAGGTGCCCAGGAAGTTCGCTCCGAGGTCGCCGTTGAGGACGTTTGCTTCGTAGCCGGTCAGGATATAGAGCGGCTCGAAGTCGGCGCCCGTACCCTTGTCGACGTCATAGGCTCTGTCTTCGGTCGCATCGTCATCATCGCCGCTGATGTAGGCGTAGAACAGGCGGCCGCTCAGGTCGCCGAAGTTGCCGTTGAGGCCGATAATGCCGGCAAGGCCTCTAATGTCAACCGCGCCGTCGTTCTTGTCGCCCCATTTGTAGTCGAATTCGCCGTCCACGGCAAAGGTGTCGTTGATCTTGAAATCAGCGTAACCCATGACCCGCCACCAGTCGGCGTCGTCGGTATCGATGGTGAACTCATTGCCGGCACCGTCGACGGCCAGGGTCTGGCCCTTGTCACGGTTCCAGCCAAGGCCCAGCCAGGCTTGCATGCCTTCGGCCACGTAGCCGCCCGCTACTTCGTAGTAGTCGGTGTCGGCGTCATCGGCCCAGGACGAATAGGCGTCGACTTCGAGGGATTTCTGCAGGAAGGCGTAGGCCTTGAAATTATCCATGGCCGGGGCCCACAGCATGATCCTGTCGGCGGCGGTGCCGGAGTTGACAAAGTCACCCATCCAGGCGTCGGCGGGACGACGGCCGATTTCCCACTTGCCGATCGGCGAGTCGTAGATCAGCCAGATTTTGTCGATCCTGAGGTTGCCGCCGTCAAAGCGCTGCAGGTCGTCCTGGGTTCCCCAGACCGTGTCCGAGTCGATCAGGCGGATGTCGCCCTTCATCTGGATCTTGTCGTTGACGATCAGGGTCGGGTTGATGCGGAACTCATGCCAGTACCAGTCGTCGCTGTTGTTGTCCTCGACTCCCGGGAGGTCCCACGGGTACACGCCGCCGCCGCCGGCTGCGCCGTTGCCGCTGTTGATGTAGTAGCCATCAACGAGGTAGCTGCCGGTTACCTTCAACTCCAGGGCTGAAGCGGTTGCTGCCAGCCCGGCGATTGCTCCCAGAGCCACAGCTGTTGAAAGAAATTTCTTCATCTCTTCACTCCTCTAAATTGTTTCTCTTTGAGGAAGGCCGCTGGCCTTGCTCGTTGGCCCTGTACAAAAAATCATACAGGTACAAATAATTTTACTTATTGTTTTATAACACCTTGATTCCGGATGTCAAGCATAATGGGAATATTTTTTAACTCGGAGGACAAATTTTTTTACTTGCCCGTTTCGGTTCCGGTGGCTGACCGCAGCGGGGAAATATTCATTTTTGTGGTTACCGTCCTTTCCGGTTGTAGTATTGTGGACGGGAATTTTCCCAAGTCCGCGGGTATTGCATGCAGAAAGTACAGGAACGACATATGGCGCCGCCGCTGCGGCGCAGGATATTTCTGACCGTTTCGGCCGGGGTGTTCATGTCCACCATGGACAGCTCCCTCGTCAACGTCGCCCTCCCCGTCCTGATGAAGGTTTTCCACAGTTCCCTGGCCGTTACCCAGTGGGTGGTGCTGATCTATCTGCTCACCATAACGATCCTGCTGATCTTCTGTGGCAGACTGGCCGATCAATGGGGCGCCGGCGCCGTTTATTCCCGCGGCATGCTCCTGTTCGCCCTCGGTTCGCTCCTGTGCGGCGCGGCGCCCACCATCTGGCTGCTGATCCTGTTTCGTTTCGTGCAGGCCCTTGGGGCATCGATGATGATGGCCACCGGCCCGGCCCTGATCCGTTCCATTTTTCCGCCCGAGAGGCTTGGGCGCGGTCTCGGCCTGGTCGGCATTGCCACCTCGCTCGGCCTGATGACCGGTCCGGTGTTGAGCGGCCTGCTGCTGCGCTGGGTGCACTGGCGGGCTGTTTTCCTGGTGACGGTGCCGGTGGGTCTGCTCTTTTATCTGGCCGGCCGCCGGCAGCTCGTTCGAGCCGCACCGCCCCTTTCTGCCCCAACCGGAACCGGACAAGGGGAGAGGCCCGGGCTGTTCGATCTGACAGGCGCCCTGATGTGGGCGGTGACCGTCAGCCTGACCATCCTGCTGGCCACCCACGCGACGACCCTGTGCTGCGGCAGGGGGTTCGTCCCGAGCACCCTTTTCTGGTCCGGCTTCGTCCTGACCGGGTTGTGCTGGCTTGTTTTTCTGCGGCGGGAAACCAGGAGCAGAGCGCCGATCCTCCCCCTGCAGATGTTCCGCCGCCGGTTCTTTGCCATGGCCGTGCTCAGCAGCGCCCTGTCGTTTGCCGTGCTGTTTTTTGTCCTGATTCTGACCCCTTTCTACCTCGCCCGGATACTCGGGCTTCCGCCCGACCGCATGGGCTACGTCATGATGGCGGTGCCCCTGAGCGTCTTTGTGGTCTCTCCCGCGGCGGGCAGGCTGCACGACCGGATCGGGGCCAGGATCGTGGCCACGGCCGGTCTTGGCTGCTGCCTGATCGCTGTTCTTCTGCTGGCGGCCCTGGACGTGGAGTCATCACCCCTGTCCGTGGCCATGCGCCTAACCCTGCTGGGCTTCGGCCAGGCCATGTTCCTGTCGCCCAACAGCGCTTCGGCCCTGGCCGGGGTATCCGACGACCAGGCGGGGGTGACGGCGAGTCTGCTGGCGACGGCCCGCAACTTCGGCATGCTTGCCGGCACGGCCCTGGCGGGATTGAGCTTTGCCCTGCATTTTGCCTGGGCGACCGGGGGGCTGGACATGAGGGACTTTGTTCCGGCGGCCGCCCCGGAATTCATGCATGCCCTGACGCGGTCCTTCCAGTATGCGGCGGTGGTCGGCCTGATCGGCGTGGCGGCGTCCTGGTCGCGGCAGGGCAAGGCGGCGGAAGAATGACAACAGGGTGGAAGGGCGGGGAACTACCCGCCGTTCGGAAGGCGGCCTTGCTTCAGGCCTGGGCCCCGGCCTGCCGCTGGAAACGGAGGATGACTTCGGTGCCCCCTTCCGGGCGGTTGCGGAGCTTCATGGTGCCGTTGTGGTCCTTGACGATGCGCTTGACAACGGTCAGCCCCATGCCGGTACCGAAGGTTTTGGTGGTAAAAAAGGGATCGGAGGCCCGGCTCAGGTTCTGATCGGAGATGCCGATGCCGGTATCGCGAATGGCCACGGTGATGAAGTTGTCGTCGGTTGAGACCTCGATGGTCAACTCCCCTTCCGCGGACATGGCTTCAATGGCGTTGCGGATCAGGTGGACCAGCATCTGCCGGAACTGATGCTGATCGGCCCTGATGGTGGGGTCGGGCTCGGGCAGAATGAGCTGCTGGGTAATGCGCTGCTTCTGCATGGAATTGTAGAACATGACCACCGACTTGATGATCAGCGGATAGAGCGGAACCTGCTCCATGACCGGAACCTGCTGATTGACGAAACTGAACAGGTCCTTGAGGGTTTCCTCGATCTTGGTAACTTCGTTGATCATGATGGTGAGGAACTTGAGTCGTTCCGGATCTTCGGTTTTTCGCGCCAGGAGCCGGGCGGTGCCGCCGATGGTGGTTATCGGGTTGCGGATATTGTGCACCAGTTGGGCAGCCATGTGGCCGAGGGCGGAAAAACGCTCGGCCTCGACCAGCAGGTCCTTGTTTTTTTCCAGTTCATAGGTCATGGCCTCGAGCTGCCTGATCTTGTTCTCCATGTCCATGTAGAGGCGGCAGTGTTCGATGGCCAGGCTGGCCTGGCTGGCAAAGCTCTCAAGCGCCCGGATCAGTTCGTCGGTGATGGGCTGGCGGGTGACGAAATGGTCGGCGATGATGACCCCCTGCGACCGTCCGGGTGAATAGAGGGGCACGATGACGAAGGTGTCCTCGCCCAGCAGCCGGATCAGTTCGGAAGGGGGCGGGACATCGGATCGCCCCTCGACCACGAGGATGGACCGGCGGTCCGTGGCGGCGCGGATAAGAATATGATCCGTATCGGCGGAGTTGACCCGCAGGGACCGGACAATGGCGTTGACCTCGGCGTCGCCGTCCCTGCACCTGGTTTTGATGCTGTCGATCAGCACATTGATGCGCAGGTCTTTCTCCTGGATTTCCTGCCAGATGCGGCCTGCTTCGTCCCTGCATCCGGGGCCGATGGCCATCCTGCCTTCCAGGGTTTCGCCGCTGTCGTTGAACAGGGCGAGAAAGGCGCGGTTGAAGCGCAGGCCTTCCTCGGCGGTGATGCCTATCAGGATCGTCTGGAGAATTTCATCGAGCTCCACCATGGTCAGATAGGCGGAGTTCATCCTGATGGTCAGCTGGTGCAGGAGATTGATGCGGAAGTTGGCCTGTTCCATCCGGCGCTGATACAGGCGCATATTGATGGCCAGCCGTCTTTTCTCGAGGACCTTGCGCACGGTGGCATAGAATTCGGGGACCCGGACCGGTTTGGTCAGGTAGTCGTCGGCCCCCTCGCGCATGCATTCAAGGGCGGTATGCAGATCGGTCACGGCGGTCAGCATGACGATCGCCATGTCCGGATACTCCTCTTTCAGGCGGGGAAGCAGTTCGACGCCGCTGCCATCGGGCAGCCCGATGTCAAGGATTGCCAGGGCAACGGTATGGCGGTGCAGGGCCTGTTGAAACTCGGCGATGGATCCGGCGGTGATGGCGGGCAGCCCTTCTTCCTGGAGAAATTCCCGCAGCAGCCGCACGATCTCCGGGTAGTCGTCGACGAGGAGAATATATTCTCCGCCGTCCAGCAGTTCCGCCTGGGAAACACTGGTGCCCGCCGGTTTCGGCAGCTCCGGGAAAAGCATCATTTGCTCGGGATAGGGCATCATCCTGAAGAATGTACCTTCTCAATGGGGCGGTGTCAAGAATCAGCATGCATTCTCAGATTGTCTCTTCCAGGCCGACATGGTAAGGACAGGTATGGCGACAAGCAAGAAGAGCCGGCCCGGCAACGGGGAACATTCCGGGCCTGCTCCCGGCCCTGCCGGCTCCATGGAGGACATTTTCGGTTCCGGAGGCATCCTGGCCCGTCATCTTGCCGGGTATGAGCCGCGCCAGGGACAGGCGCGGATGGCCGAGGCGGTGGCGGCGCTCCTTGGGGACCCCGACCAGTCAGGCTGCCTGGCCGTGGAAGCGGAAACCGGCCTGGGCAAGACCCTGGCCTACCTCATTCCCGCCGTGCTCAGCGGCCGCAGGGTAGTCGTCTCCACCAACACCCGCAATCTGCAGGATCAGATCCTCCAGCATGAAATCCCCTTTATTCTGCGCTTCGTCGATCCATCCCTCAAGGCGCTCTGCCTCAAGGGACGGCAGAATTACCTCTGCCTCTACCGCTGGCGCCAGTATTCCGTCTCCCGGGCGGACCGCCTGTTCGACAATGAGGCAGTGGAGGAGATCAAGGCCTGGCTGGCAACGACCAGTTACGGAGACCGCTCCGAATTGCGGGGACTCGGCCGCGCTGCGGCGCTGTGGTCGAAAATCTGCTGCCAGTCCCATTTCTGCCTCGGAACGGACTGTCCGGACACTACCGCCTGCTTCCTGAACCGGCTTCGCCGGGACGCGGCCCGAAGCTCCCTGCTGGTGGTCAACCACCATCTCCTCTTCTCGGACCTCGCCGTCCGCCGGACCGGATACGGAGAAGTCCTGCCCAGATACGAGGCGGTGATCTTTGATGAGGCCCATCATGTTGAAAACGTGGCCACCGCCTTTTTCGGCGCCACTTTTACCCGGCACCAGGTCCTGGACCTGATTGCCGACGTTGAGCGCAGCGCGGTAAACGATCTTGCCGCCACGGAGCGGGAAAAAACGGTGGCCGCAATCCGGGCACTGGATGGGGGGTTGGAACGGTTTGCCGCGATGTTTCCCGCCGAGCCCGGCAGGTTTCCCCTGAGCAGCCTGCTGGAGCGGCTGCCGGAGATCGAGAACGGCCGCACCATGCTGATCCGGGCTTTCGAACGGCTGGCCGAAGTCCTGGAAGGCGTGGACAGAAAGGATGAGCCGTGGGGGCAGTATTCGGCCCGGGCCCGGGACCTGGCCGAACAGCTGCGGGCGGTCCTCCCGGAGGGCGGAGTGGACGGGATGGCCATCGACGAACGGGCGGTGCACTGGTATGAGCGGCGCGAAAAAAACCTGGTCCTCTCGGCCACCCCGGTTGACGTGGCCGAAGATCTGCGGGACACGCTCTATGCCTCGGTCCGCCATATCGTTTTTACCTCGGCCACACTCTCGACCGGCGGCGATTTCTCGTATTTTCTCCAGCGCCTCGGCCTGCCCGAGGAAACCAGGACCCTGTCGTTTCCCTCGCCGTTCGATTACGCCAACCGGACCCTGCTCTATGTCCCCGGCGGAGCATTTCCGGAACCCAACGCCCCCGGATACGCCAGGGCCCTGCATGATCAGATCGGCGCCCTGATCGGGTTGTCCCGGGGCAGGGCCCTGGTCCTGTTCACTTCCTTGCAGGCGATGGAGGGGGCGTATCAGGCACTGCGGGACGAGCTGCCCTACCCCCTGCTTTTGCAGGGAACGGCTTCCCGCCGGGAACTGCTGGAGCGTTTCAGCAGGGACAGGGAGTCGGTCCTTTTCGCCGTGGCCAGTTTCTGGGAAGGAGTCGATATCCCCGGAGAATCATTGAGCCTGGTGATTATCGACAAATTACCGTTTGAAGTCCCCAGCGACCCTGTTATTATGGCGAGGATCAACAGGATCCGGACATCGGGCGGCAATCCTTTTTTTGATTTCCAGGTGCCGCGGGCGGTGCTCAGCCTCCGGCAGGGGGTGGGGCGGCTGATGCGCTGCCGAAGCGACCGGGGGGTCATGGCTGTGCTGGATGTACGGCTTTTCACCAAGGGATACGGCCGCCGGTTCCTGCGGAGTCTTCCTCCAAGTCCATTGTGCCGTGACCTTGAGGAAGTGGCTAATTTTTTCAGAGAGGAAGATGAACGACATCAAGACGGCTGATGCCGCATCCTTGCGGAGTTTTGCCGGCCGGGAAGCCGCCTGCCTGGAAGAGGCGATGCGCGGGGACCTTGCCGAGGTCGTGGCCGGGTGTGATCCGTTTCTGGCCGAGATAATCGAATACGCCCTGTTCGGTGGCGGTAAGCGGATCCGGCCCCTGCTCGCCATCCTTTCCGCCAGAATGTGCGGGGAGCCCGGCAACAGTGTCTACAGGCTTGCCGCAGCGTTCGAGTATCTGCATGTCGCCACCCTCATCCATGACGATGTGATCGATAATGCCGCCGAAAGAAGGGGCCGCGATTCCGTCGTTCACCGGTTCGGCTCCAGCGCGGCGATTCTTGCCGGAGACTGGCTGCACGCGCGATCCATGCATCTTGTCGGCCGGCTCGCCGGACTGGACGGACTGGAGGTCTTCTGCCGGGCCACCGGTCAGATGGTGGATGGTGAATTTCTCCAGCTCCGGTACGTGGCGGACTGTTCCATCAGCGAAGAGCAGTACTTTGCCATCATCCATCGCAAGACCGCCATGCTGATCGCCTCCACCTGCGAGATAGGGGCCATTTTCGGCGGCGGCGACGGTTCCCGGCGTCGGGCCTTGGCGGAATACGGGTTCAAGCTGGGAACGGCGTTCCAGGTTGTGGACGATCTCCTCGATTACCGGGGCGAAACGGCCGCGACCGGCAAACAGACAGGCAACGACCTGGCGGAGGGGAAACTGACCCTGCCGTTCATCCGGGCCCTTGCCAACGCCGATGAACGGGAGCGCGATCTTCTGGCCGGCCTCATAACCGGAAAACCCGGAGGGGAGAGGAATCTGGCCGCGGTCAGTCGGCTGATCGAGGCCAATGACGGCTTCATCTCGGCCCGGCGGACCGCGGAAAAGCTCGTCAGCGAGGCGGTCGCCGCCCTGGACATCTTCTCCGGCCACGGTGACCGGGAGAGTTTGGCCATGCTTCTTGCCCTGGCCGGCTATGTTCTCGGCAGGAAGAAATAACCGGTCCCCATGCGAAGGCCGGGCTCGACGACATATGTCTGTTTCGCGGGGGCCGTCTGCCTGATCGCGGCCATCGGTCTGCTTGCCCCCCGGGTGGGTTTGTCTCCCTGTTTCGCAGAAAACCGCGGCGGTCCCGGCCATGGAAAGGATCTGCCCGCGGTGGCCATCATCATTGACGACATGGGGTATCAGCAGCGGATTGGCGAGGCCCTCCTGGACCTGGACCTGAACCTGACCTTTTCCTTTCTTCCCGACGGTCCCTTTACTCCGGTTCAGCAGGAGCGAGCCTGGCGGGAAGAACATGATGTCCTGGTGCACATGCCCATGGAAGCCCATGATCCGGCCCGGAATTCCGGGTCGGGAATACTGCTGGTCGCCGATCCGCCCGAGGTGATCGCCGGGAAGGTTGCGCGGAACCTGGCGGCGGTTCCCCGGGCCGTGGGCGTCAATAATCATATGGGGTCGCGGTTTACGGAAAATCCGGAGGCCGTGCAGCTTTTTCTGCAACAGATCGCCGGCCGGGGATTGCTGTTCATTGATTCGGGCACCACGCCGGGCTCCATTGCCATGGAGACCGCCAGGGCTTTGGGCATACCGACCGGCCGCCGCCATGTATTTCTTGACAACAGTGAGAGGCGCGAGGACATCTGTCTGCAGCTCGGCGAACTGGTTGATCTGGCGGTGCGGTCCGGCGAGGCCATCGGCATCGGTCATCCGGGCGAGGCAACCCTGGAAGCCCTGACCGGCTGCGGGGAAATGCTGACCGGCCGGGTCCGGGTTGTCGGCATACGCGAACTGGCGCGCTGAAGCGGGGGGACAATGACAATACAGGTGGGAATCATCGGCACCGGGCGGCATGGCAGCCGCTATGCGCGGCACATTGTCCAGGATGTGGCCGGATTGCGATTGGCGGCGATAAGCCGGCGGTCGGCCGAGGGAGAAAACCAGGCGGCGGATTGGAATTGCGTCAGGCATGAAGACTGGCGTGATCTGATTGCTGATCCGAACGTCGAGGCGGTTATTGCGGTCGTCCCCCCCGCGCTCAATCCGGATATCGCCAGGCTGTGCGCGTCGGCCGGCAAGCCGCTGCTCATCGAAAAACCGCTTGCCGTGAGCAGTGGCGTCGCCGCTGAAATCATCGCCCTGTTCCGCGAAGCGGGGGTGCCCCTGACCTGCGGGCAGACGCTGCGGTTCAATCCGGTTGTCCGGGCATTGCGCCGTCAACTGGGGGACATCGGCACCCTGTTCAGTTTTTCCGCCAACCAGCGCCTCGAACCCTCCTCACTTTCCTGGCACTCGATGCCCTCCCTGGCGGGTGCGGGAGTGAGTATCCATACCGCGGTCCATGTTTTTGACGCCCTTCGCTTCATCACCGGCCTCGAGGTACAAAGGGTGATGGCTGTTTTCCGCCGGCAGCACGAGGAGATTCTCGAGGATTTGCTGGCCGTCCTCGTGGAAATGGAACAGAATGTGGTCGGCACCGTCGACTGCTCCAAGGTCGGCTATGCCCGCTCCGGCCGGTTCGAATTCGTCGGCTACCAGGGACAGCTCCATGGCGACCAGGTACACAATACCCTGGAGCTGATCCGCGGCACCGAGGTGACAAGGCTGCACCCGGAAGGAGCCACCGAAACCATCATTCCCCTGTTGCAGGAATGGTTCTCTTTCCTGTCGGGAAACGGCGTCAATCCGGTGCCGGGTGGGGATGGTCTGGCGGCGGTGAGGATATGCGAAGCATGCCTTGATTCGGCGCGGACGGACAAATGGGTTGACATTGCGGGACCGGCAGGAGGAACGGAGAAGGGGAGCGCGGGCTGAGCTTCCGGGGCAGTTCGGGCTGGGAGAGATGAATCAGCGCAGTGCCCTGCACTGTCGTGCATTACAAGGAAAAAATTTCAACAGGAGGTAGACGATGTACGAGAAATTATTTGGCAG
>DSAE01000124.1 GCA_011372855.1 Desulfobacteraceae bacterium | reverse complement strand
GATGAATTTTGTTATCGTTTTAACCGTAGGTTCTGGGAACCGGAGATGCCTTTGAGATTGCTCAACGCATGCTTGGCTCACACACCTGTAAAAATAGCTGAGTTTGGTTAAGAGCCACTTTTCGTTATGTCAATATTGACATATATGAAAATTGGATGAATAGAATAAAATATGGTATGTTATTGTTTGAATTTGTGAAAAATCAAATAAGGGAGTTACCATGCCTGCTGCAGGGAAACACTTTGTCATCCGCTCAAAAATCTGGATCGAGGACGACGACGGCAAGGTAGTGTTCGGGGATGGGCGATACCGCATTCTGGAAGTCGTGAATCGGCTGCAGTCGCTGCAGGCGGCCGCCGTAGAATTGAAAATGAGCTACAGGGCGGTCTGGGGCAGAATCAGGGCGTCGGAGAAGCGACTGGGAAAGCCTCTGGTGACAAGGGAGGGAAAAGGGTCGAAATTGACCCCCTTTGCCGAGAAACTGATGGTCCAGTACAGGAGGCTGCAGGAAACGATCAGGGATGAGTCGGACGCGATCTATGACAGCCTTATTTCCGACTATCTTGATCAATGACGCGCAGCCGGCGGCAGCCGTTCGGCAACCGGCTTCATGATTATTTCGCCTGAATCGGCCCGACCCGGTGTTTGTCCCGGGGAATGAAAGGGCTGATTGCGGAAATCGCAGGGAACGGAAAGGTGCGCCATGGATGAAATGTATTCCGGAAGATTCGGAGACAATGCAGGGCAGGCAGGCTATGAACGGCGCTTTGCGCAACTGGCGGAGGCCATCCGCTCCGCCCCCTCCCCCAATGCGATCATGGGCAGCCTGCAGAAGGGCTTGCTGGATGTCTATGAAGTGGAAATGGCGTCTGTTTTCCTTGTCGACGCGGTCAAGAAGCAGCTGGTCTCCTGGATTGTTCTGCCCGGGACCGTCCTGCATAAAATCAGGGTTCCCATCGACAAGACCAGCATCGTCGGGCATGCCGCCGCGACAAGGAGCGCCGTGATCGTCAACAATGCCTATGACCGGGAGGAGCTGGGGCGGATCGATGCCCAGCTTCAGTTTGACTCCTTCTGGGACGCCAAGGCAGGTTCCCGCACCAGGCAGGTGCTGGCGGTTCCCATCCTGTTTGAACGGTCACTCATGGGTGTGATTCAGTTGATGAACCGGCGTGACGGCGTGGATTTCACCCCTGGCGACGTCCGTCGGATTGCCGATCTGGCGGAAATCCTGGGTACCGCTTTCCACCGACTGCAGCGCCCGGCTTAGAAGGCGGCGTGCATCCCCGCCGGCCGGAAGCGTTCACCGGATAGGAGCCTCAATGCCCGAAGCGATTCCCGCGGTAAAAACAAACCTGACGCTCATCGGCATGCCGGGGGCGGGCAAGAGCACGGTGGGCGTGATTTTGGCCAAAAAGCTGGGAATGGGTTTTGTCGACACCGATGTGCTCATCCAGGTGCATCAGCACAAAACCCTGCAGCAGATCATGGAGGAGGGCGGCCATCTTCATCTCAGGGCCATGGAGGAGCGGGAAATTCTGGCGCTGGATGTCAGGAACCACGTCATTGCCACAGGGGGGAGCGTGGTCTACAGCGAGAAGGCCATGGCCCGTCTGCGGGAGGTTTCAAGGGTGATATTTCTTGAGGTCGGTTTTGAGGAGCTGCAGAGAAGAATCCACAACTTCTCCACCCGGGGGATCGCCAGGGCCAGGGATCAATCGTTCGGCGATCTTTTTGCCGAACGGCAGCCCCTCTACAGGAAGTATGCGGAGATCACCATCGACGGCTCTTTCCTGGACCAGGAGGAACTGGCCGCACAAATCATCCGGTTGCTCTGAAAAAAGTCAGGCCGTCAATCATTGGCCCCCTGCTCACAAAACCCCTCCACCCAGCACCCGGTACATGGTCACCAGGTTGGCCAGCCGGAAAAAACGGGTGGTGATCAGCCCCTGTTGGGCGGTGTAGAGAGAGAGCTGCGAGTCCAGCACCGCCAGGTAGCTGTCCACCCCTTTTTCATAGCGGGTCCGGGACAGGCGGTAGCTCTCGGCGGCGGCCTCGGTCAGGGCCTGCTGGGCTGAGAGCTGTTCGTCAATGGTACCCCGCTGGGCCAGGGCATCGGCCACCTCCCGGAACGCCGTCTGGATCGAGCGCTCGAACCTGGCCAGGGCAATCTCCCTTTCGGTCTCGCTGACGCGGTAGGCGGCCCAGGTACGGGCGTCAAAGATAGGCATGACGATCTGCGGCGTAAAGCTCCAGGTTCCCGTTCCTGATCCGAAGAGGCCGGAGAGGTCGTCGCTGGCCGTGCCTACGGCGGCGGTCAGTGCGATGCGCGGAAAAAAGGCGGCCCGGGCCGCGCCGATAAAGGCGTGGGCACCCTTGAGCTGATGTTCCGCGGCCACGATGTCCGGCCGCTGGAGGAGGACATCGGAGGACATGCCCGGAGAAATGTCCCGGATCGGAACAATGGCTGCCAGGTCCTCCGGCAGCAGCTCCGGGGGCACCGGACAGCCGGCCAGCAGCTGCAGGGCGTTTTCGTCCTGTGCTACCTGCTGGGTGTACAGGGCCAGGTTTCTCCGCGCCGTCTCCACCGGAATCTGCGCCTGCCTCAGGTCAAGTTCGGTCGCCACCCCGGCGCTGAAAAGTTTGTACACCAGCTCATAGGATGCCTGCTGGGCTTCGAGGGTGGACGCGGCCAGCTGCAGGTTCTCCCTGTCGGCGGCCAGGGCCAGGTAGGCGCCGGCAACTTCGGCGATCAGAGCGATCCGGACACCGCGCCGGGCTTCTTCCGTGGCCAGATATTCTTCCAGGGCCTGGTCTTTCAGGCCGCGGAGATGACCAAAGAAATCGATCTCCCAGGCGGCGATGCCCAGGTCGATGCTGTACTGCTCCCTTGTTCGCGACTCACTGGAGCCGATGAGGTCGGTGGAGCGTCGCTGCTTGCCGCCCCCGGCGGAAACGTTGACGGCGGGAAACAGCTCGGCCCGCTGGATGCCGTACAGGGCACGGGCCCGTTCCACATTCAGGGCGGCAAGCAGCAGGTCCCGGTTGTTTTCCAGGGCCATGCCGATGACGGCCCGCAGGCGCGGATCGGCGAAAAATTCCTGCCAGCTCAGCTCCGGGACCACCGTTGTCTCTTCCTCGACAGCGGGCGGCAGGTACGCGTCACCTTGCGGCCACTCGGCGGGAACAGGGGCCGGAGGCTGGCTGTATTCAGGAGCCAGGGTGCAGCCTCCGGCAATGAGGATGCCCAGGCCCGTCAGCAGCAGCCATAATCGTCTCTTCATAATACGGAATCCCCCAAGTTAATCTCGCTCATCTTCAATATGTTTCATGGTGACGTCCTTTCTGTGCCGTCCCAGGGCCTTGTAAATCAGGACGTAAAAGAGCGGCGCGAACAGGGTCACCAGAAACGTTGAGGTCACCGTGCCGCCGAGCACGCCGGTGCCGATGGCTCTTTGCGCTCCCGCGCCGGCTCCGGAGGCCAGAAAGAGGGGCAGGATGCCGAAGCCGAAGGCCAGGGAGGTCATGATGATCGGCCGCAGCCGCAGTCTGGATGCCTCCAGGGTCGCCTCGATCAGGCCCGCCCCCTGGTTGAGCCTGGCCCTGGCGAACTGGACGATGAGAATGGCGTTCTTGGTGGTCAGGCCCAGGGTGACCAGCAGGCCGATCTGGAAATAGACGTCGTTTGACATGCCCCGCATGCTGGAGGCGATGACGCCGCCGATGGCCCCCAGCGGCATGGTCAGCAGGACGGCGATGGGAATGGGCCAGCTCTCGTACAGGGCCGCCAGGCAGAGAAAGATGACAAAAATGGAGAAGGCATAAAGGATGGGCGCCTGGGAGCCGGCCATCCGCTCCTGATAGGAGAGCCCGGTCCAGTCATAGCCGATGCCCTGGGGCAGTTTGGCGATGAGTTCCTCCATAACGGCCATGGCCTCTCCGGTACTGCGGCCCGGGGCCGGTTCGCCCCAGATATTGATGGAGGGAAAGGCGTTGTAGCGCTCCAGCTTGGGGGAACCCGTGGCCCAGCGGCCGGAGGCGACCGAGGAAAAGGGGACCATGGTCCCCTGGCTGTTGCGCAGATAGAGTTTTTCCAGGTCCTGCGGCAGCATGCGGTGTTCGGCATCGACCTGGGCGTACACCTTCTTGACCCGCCCGGCCTGGATAAAGTCATTGACATAGGCGCTGCCGAAGGCGGAGGAGATGATGTTGTGGATGGAGCTGATGGGAATCCCCAGGGCCCCTGCCTTGTCCCAGTCCACATCGACATAGTACTCGGCCACGTCGTTCATGCCGTTGGGCCGGACCCTGGTCAGGCGGGGATCCTGGGCCGCCATGCCGATGAGCTGGTCGCGGGCCGCCATCAGCCGGTCATGGCCCAGGCCGCCGCGGTCCTGAAGCTGGAGATCAAAACCGGTGGCCATCCCCAATTCGACCACCGGCGGCGGCGGAAAGGCGAAGACCATCGCATCCTTGATCTGGGAAAGGGCCCCCATGGCCCGGCCGGCGATGGCGTTGACCTTGAGGTCGGGCCGCTGGCGCAGGTCCCAGTCCTTGAGCTTTATGAAGCCGAAGGCCATGTTCTGCCCCTGGCCGCCGAAACTGGCGCCTTTGACGGAAATGACCGACTCGACCGCCTCTTTTTCCTCTTCGAGAAAATACGCCCGAACCTTGGCCATGACCGCCTCGGTCTGTTCCAGGGTCGAACCGGACGGCAGCATGGCCTGGACCAGCAGGGTTCCCTGGTCCTCATCAGGGATATAGGAGGTGGGCATGCGCTGGTACAGATATCCCATTACCGCCGTAATCAGCACGAACACCGCCAGGTAGCGCAGTTTTTTGGCCAGCACCCGGCCGACCAGCCTGACGTACAACTCACGGGCGTTGAAAAAAAAGCGGTCGAACCAGCGGAAAAAGGGCCGCAGAAACCGCACAGCATTGTCCGACGGCTGATGGCCCTTGGGCACGGGTTTGAGGATCGTCGCGCACAGCACCGGGGTGAGGATCAGGGCGACAGCAACCGACAGGAGCATGGAGGAAATGACGGTCACGGAAAACTGGCGGTAGATGACCCCGGTTGAGCCGGGAAAGAAAGCCATGGGGCCGAAGACCGCCGACAGTACCAAACCGATGCCGATCAGGGCGCTGGTGATCTGGTCCATGGACTTGGCGGTCGCCTCCCGGGGCGAAAGCCCCTCCTCGGCCATGATCCGCTCGACGTTTTCCACCACCACGATGGCGTCGTCCACCAGCAGGCCGATGGACAGCACCATGGCGAACATGGTCAGCATGTTGATGGAAAAGCCGAACAACCCCAGCACTCCGAATGTGCCGAGCAGAACCACGGGCACCGCGATGGTCGGAATCAAGGTGGCCCGGAAGGTCCCCATGAAGAGATACATGACCACAAAGACCAGCAGGACCGCCTCGAACAGGGTGATGAACACCTCTTCGATGGCCACCCTGGTAAAGGGGGTGGTGTCAAAGGGGTAGATGACCTTCATCCCCGGCGGGAAAAACCGGCTCATCTCCTCCATCTTCTTTTTGACGTTGTCCGCGGTTTCCAGGGCGTTGGCGCCGGCGGCCTGCCGGATGGCCATGGCGGCGGAGGGTTTGCCGTTGTAATCGGCGATGATGTCGGAGCGCTCGGTTCCCAGTTCCGTGCGGCCGATGTCGCCGACACGGACCATTGAGCCGTCCGGATTGGTGCGGATGGGGATGGCGGCGAATTCCTCCGGAGTCTGCAGCAGGTGCTGCACGACAATGGTGGCGTTGAGCCGCTGGCCCTCCACGGCCGGAGCGCCGCCTAACTGACCGGCGGAAACTTCGACGTTGTAGGCCCGGAGGGCCAGGATGACATCTTCCATGGTCAGGTTGTAGCTGATCAGCTTGTCGGGGTTGATCCAGACCCGCATGGCGTACTGGGAGCCGAAGTTTTCCACCTCGCCGACGCCCGGCACCCGGGAGAGGATTTTTTCCAGGTTGGACTGGGCGTAGTCACGCAGGTCATCGCCGTCCATGCTGCCGTCCTCCGAAATCAGGCCCACGAACATCAGGTAGTTCCTGGTCGATTTGCTGACCTTGACCCCGGAGCGCTGCACCACGTCGGGCAGGCTGGCCATGGCGAGCTGGAGTTTGTTCTGCACCTTGGACCAGGCGATGTCCGGATCGGTTCCCGGCGCGAAGGTCAGTTCGACCCGGGAGGCGCCGGACGACGAACTGGTGCCGGAGAGATAGAGCATGTCATCCAGGCCGGTCATCTTCTGCTCGATGATCTGGGTGACGGTGTTTTCGACCGTCTCGGCGGAAGCGCCCGGGAAAAAGGAGTCGATGGCAATGGCTGGCGGAGCGATGGGCGGATACTGGGCAACCGGCAGGTTGTAGATGGCCAGTCCGCCGGCCGTCATCAGGATGATGGCGATAACCCAGGCGAAAACCGGCCGGTCGAGAAAGAATTTTGACAGCATTACCTGCCCCCTTCATCCGATCGGTCAGCCGATTCATCCAAGGGGCAGGGGGGGTTCGGATCCTCCTGCGTTCCATCCAGGGAGGCGGCCTGCACTGCCATGCCCGGCCGCAGCATCAGCAGCCCTTCGACGATCAGCCGGTCGCCTGGTTCAAGCCCTTCGGCAACCAGCCATTTGTCGCCGATGGCCCGGTCAAGGGTGAGCGGCCGGCTCGCGGCCTTGTTTTCGGCATCGACGATGAGGGCATAGGGATTCCCCTTGGGATCGCGGGACACTCCCTGCTGGGGAATGAGGATGGCCTCCTCGCAGATCCCTTCCCTGATCGCCGCCTTGATGAACATGCCGGGCAGCAGCATGCCGTCCGGATTGGGAAAGATCGCCCGCAGGGTCACCGAACCGGTGGTCGGGTCCACCGTCACGTCGCTGAACTGCAGGGTACCCTCCAGCGGATAAGGGGTGCCGTCTTCCTGGATAAGGCTGACCGTGTTCCGGCCGTCTTTCTCGTTCCCCCGTCCGATCAGCCCCTTCTCCAGACGGCGCTGCAGGCGCAGCAGCTCAGTGGTGGATTGGGGCATGTCGGCGTAGATGGGGTCAAGCTGCTGGATGGTGGCCAGGGGTGTGGGCTGGTAGGCGGTAACGATGGCGCCGTCGGTGACGCTGGATCTGCCGATGCGGCCGGAGATGGGCGCGGTTATGCTGGTGTATTCCAGGTTGATGTCGGCCGTTTCCACCATCGCCTTCCAGTACTCGACATCGGCCTTGGCCGCGGTCAGGGCGGCAACCGCGTCGTCATAATCCTGGCGGCTCACCGCATTTTCGGCCACGAGCTGCTCGAAACGATCGGACCGTGCCTGGGCCGAGGGCAGGTTGGCTTCCGCCCGGGCAAGGGCGGCACGGGCGTTGGCGAGGGTCGCCCGGAAAGGAGCGGGATCGATCTGGTAGAGGACCTGACCGGCTTCGACGTCTGATCCTTCCGTAAACAGCCGTTTCTGGATCAGGCCGTTGACCCGGGGCCGTATTTCCGCAATCCGGTAGGGGGAAGTGCGCCCCGGCAGCTCCGAGGTGAGGACGATTCTTTCCAACCGGACGGTGACCGTCGACACCCGGGGAACGGGAGGCGGCGGCTGATCGGCGGTATTCCTGTCGCAACCGGCGGCCAGCATTGCCGCCGCGGCGGCAAAAACGGCAACGGCAGCCAGTTTCATTCTCTTCATCGATTGCATAACTGTCCCTGTTCTATAATTTTTTCCGACCCCGGGCCGGTTATTTTGTGGCTGTTTTTCTTTCTGCTTTATTCCATCAGGAGGCATTCGGAGGAGCGAAGCCGGGTGAAGGTTCCCTGATCGCCTGCCAGCATGCCTCGACGATTCGGGCCCGGAGGGAGTCGTCCAGGGAGATGAAGCCGAGGATGTGATCCCGGGCCACGCCAACCAACGGGCCGAAGGCCAGGGCGAAATGAACGGCCAGCGGCAGGTCCTTGATTACCCCCCGGGCCATTCCATCCTGGAAAAATATGCGGACCAGGTCGCCGTGGTTCCATTTCCCCATGAACTTGTCCCGCCGGACCGCCACCCCGTACGGGGAGTTGTGGAACTGCTCCAGATAGCGGAATTCACTGGGATTGTTGATGAAATGGTGCAGGAGTCTTTCACCGATGTGCTGAAACCGTTCCCGGAAGGATTTTTCCGCAGGGTACTCCTTCATCAGCACCTGGACTACTTTCTCTTCCAGTTCCCGGTACAGTTCGGTGATCAGGACGTCCTTGTTGTCGAAGTAGCGGTAGATCGTCCCGGCTCCAACCCCGGCTCGATCGGCGATCATGGCCATGGATGCGCCATGGAAGCCGTGCTCGACGATGAGTTCGAGGGCCGCACCGGTGATCTCGCTGCGTTTCGACTGTTTTGCCATGGGATTGCTGTCCTCTCATTTGTCAAAAGCGGAATGAATATTCATTCCGCTTTTATAGCTTCCATCTCCGTTCCTGTCCAGTTTTTTCTGCCCAAAAACTGAAGGGGGCCGGAATTCCTGCCGCTTCGGCAAATTTCCCTTGCGGGAGAAGATCCTTTCCGCCGGCCGGCGATTTATTCAAAGCCCGGGGAGGACGGCCTCCGCGGACCGGGGAGCAGCATGGGCACTTTTCGGCGGTAGGCAATATAGCGCTCGCCCAGTTTTGCCGCAAGCCTTTTTTCTTCGAGCAGGGCGCCGACAAGCAGGTAAACGGTCAGGATAATCCGGGTCACCAGGAAGACGTCGGTGATCTCCCCGAAACCCCATATAACGGCTATGCCGCCGCTGTACCACGGGTGGCGGATGCGGGCGAGAATGCCGTTGGTGCGGAAGGCCAGGGGCGGTAGAGGTTTGTTGCGGCGCATGCTGCGCCACTGGGTGATGCCGAGAAAGAAGCGCAGGTCATACACCCGGGCACCCTGGTACAGCATGACCAGTCCGTAGATGAGCAGTCCGTGCTGCAGGAAGCGGATGGGAAGCCCCGCCCGCAGCAGCACTGCCTGCGGCAGGGAGAACTGGTACAGGAGCAGGGGGATGAGGGTGGCGAGGCTGAACAGGACATAGAGAAACCTGTATGCCCCGGCATAACGGCCAAGCAGCCGGCCGGCGATTTTTTCCGCCGGCCGGCCGATCAGCAGACTGTGCAGCACGCACCAGGCAATCCAGAGGAAGGCTAGCAGAATCAATGTGCAAAGACCATGGACTCGAATCCGCCCGCCGGATTATCTGCGCCGGTTTTCCCACAAAAGTTTGCGCTGCTTCCTGACCGTTGAGTCCGGACGATAGATGATGATCTCGCCGGGTGTAGGGTATTCAATGACGGTGTTGGTGTGCTGTGAATACCATATCCCGGCCTTTTGGCCGTCCGGGGTCAGGATCCAGGCGCCGTAATAGGGGAATTTGATCCTGTAGCGATTGTCGATGATCCTGTTCCACGACCGCAGGAGCTCCTCGGTGGGGGTTACCTCATGCCAGTGGATGCTTTGGCGAAAGGTATATTTTTCGTCAATGGCGATGATCACATCCGGCTTGGATTCCGGCCCGGCATAGTAATACCTGTGTCCGGGGAGAATGGTCGCGCTCTCGATGATGTCATTCACCTCCAGCGTACGGGAAAGGAGCAGGGGTTTTCCCACTCCGCCGGCACAGCCGGTCAGGATCAGGACGGCGGCCGACAGGATGATGCAGCGGATCAATGTTTTCATAACTGCCTCCCGGAAAAGGGTCTATTGATTACGAAACATCCTTAATATATTACCATGGTGCAGCTCGTCCTCCATGTCAATGGTGTGGCAGACCGGGCAGTTCAGATTGGCGCCGATGGGAAAGAGGTTGTTCTGGTACTGGAGCGGCTGGAGAATGTCCCTGTTGCCGTTGTACGGGTTCAGCGCCGGATAGACGGCGTGAGGGCTCCCATGGCAGGCGGGGCAGCGGAGCATGCCGCTCTCGTCCGTCCTGTTCCGGTACAACTCTTCCGCTCCGGCGGTCCATCGGTTGAAAGTGGTGTCGTCCTCAGGGGTTTCGAAATCAAGGTGGCAATGCAGGCAATCGGGCAGGTTGTCCCACGGCCTGCGGGGAGCTATATCTTCGATGGCGGCGAAGTTTGCCGGCCTGATGTTTTGCAGCAGATCGGCGGCATGGGGTTTGCCGTCCTCCAACTCCGCCTTCAGCAGACTGACGGCCAGGTCCTCCATTTCTCCATGGCAGTAGTTGCAGTCGAGCCCGAGCATGCGGTGTATGTCCCGATACGCCCTGGTTGCACCGCCGCTGTCGGCCGGATGGCAGAGAACGCAGTAAAATGATCCGCGGCCGGCGACAAAACCGGCGTGGAAGCCGTGGATGGCGGCGGAAAGATTCAACTGCTCACCGTTGCCGGGCGCGTTTTGCGAGGCATCGGCATGGCAGCGGCTGCAGAGAACAGGTCCCATCTCTTCAGCCAGGGCCTGAAGACGGGTTCCGCTGATCCGGTCATGGGCTTCCAGGACATTGGCGGCAGTGACGTCCGTTATTCCGGACCGGCCGTCAACCTTCCACGGACCGCCGTGGCAGACCCGGCAGCCCAGCTCAGTGGAGATCGGGGCGGCAACCCTTGTCAGGGCCAGTATTTCGCCTGCTGCATTACTGGCAGTGAGCGTTACGGCCGGATAGGGCATGAAAACGTTGTCCGCGGTATAGGGAACGATCGGCAGCATGGCGGCGGTGAACACGTTTTCCCCCGGGGTCATGGTTCCGGTTAATCCGTTCCCGGTCAGGCCGGTATCTTCAGGGATTTCGACGTTGTAGAGTGCTTGGGCGTTCTTCCAGAAACTGACCCGGGCGGCGGGATGCATGAATTCCCCGTCCACCGCATAGGAGAGGGTGACGCCGTTCACCACGACTTCGGGGGTCGGCCCGCGGCGGATAAGCTGGGCATTGACGGTAACCCCGGGGGGCTCGATCATCCAGATGTTGCTGGCGTCGGTCATGCCCTTCATGCCCATGTCGCTCCAGGCCAGGAGGACATAATCGGCAGCCTCAGCATCGAACTCCGGAACCGGGTCTTCGGCGATGGTTTTGAGGGCGACGTCTTTCTGCCTGTCCATGCGTCCGTTCAGATTGACACCGATATAGTGCGCCAGGGCTCGCCGTTCATCGGCGGTGCCGGCAAAGGGAGGCATGTAGGGGCTGGCCGTGTGAATGCCGTTGATTTTCGCCTCCAGGCCGGAGGGGGTGTAGTTCCGGGTCAGCTTCCTGATGTCGTTGAGGGGGCCGCCGATGGAATGGCAGGGAAGGCAGAGGATGTTGAAAATTTCGCGTCCGGCATCGGCGATGTTCTCCCCGGTGACCGAGGAGTTGCCGGTCCATTTCGCCTCGCTGAGCAGGCCGTTTTGCCGGACCCGTTCCATGTCGGCGGTCCGGATCGAGGTCGAGTACATATAATCGCGGATGATATAGGGCCGCCTTCCCGCCTCGCGGATGAATTCAAAGGAACCCATGTACATGAGGCCGATGAGGAGCAGCAGTCCCGCCAGCGGCCGGGTGACAGCCCTCGGCATCCGGATGGCCATGAGCAGCCCGCCGAACATGAGAGCCGGCCCCAGGACGGTGAAGGCAGCCAGGTAGATCCTGATTTCCGGCATGCGTTCGAAGATCAGGCTGCGCAGATCGAGGGGCAGGGACGCCCTGTACCACCAGGCCGAGGCGAGGAAGAGGAGGAAGGGCGCCATCAGCCACAGGGCACAGTAGCGGACCATCCGCAGACGCAGTTGTTCCTCCTTGATGTTGACCGCCGTCAGGAACCCGTAGAGGCCGGCCAGCATGAAGGCCAGGAATGACCGGAAAAACAGGGCCGGCCAGAACGTAGGGTTGAAAAGGCCCGACCAGAAATTTCTGTTCTCAAGCCAGGCGCCGGGGGTCAGCATGAAATCGATGATGCCGTTGATGAAAAAGAGCGACATCCAGGCGCAGCCGAAATAGATCCAGCCGATGAGGACATGGTTGCGGTCGTCCATCCGGCCGAAGGTGTAATAGTAGATGAACAGGGAAACAATTTCGGCGGTGAAAAAGACCCATTCGATGCCCCAGGCAAAAACGAAAATATGGATCAGTTCCGAGGTCGCCGCCGGGTTGAGGAGGGAAATGGTGAACCAGATGCCGACGCCGGTCAGGCTGCCGGCAACCATGGTCAGGAGCAGGAAGAATCGGGTGTGCCGCCGGACATAATCGACGATGGACCGATCGCCCTCCCTGATGCCTTTCATTTCCGTCACGACCAGAAACAGGCCGCCGCCGACGGCAAAGTGGGAAATGTACACATGAACAACGGCCATCAGGGCGATGAGCAGGCCGCCGCCCGCCGCGTCGAGCTGCCAGACCGGGTAATTCACGATTGCACCTCCCCCGCCTTAATTGTCCGCCAGGCAAGTCTGAGCATCCAGACGATAAGGACCGCCCCGCCGGTCAGAAAGAGCAGAAAGGCCAGGAGGGGCGAGTATTGCGGAACAACTTCAAGGTCCGATACCGAGAACCAGGGTTTGAGGTAGGCCGTCCGCACCAGGTCCCGGATCAGGATCATGATGAAAATGGTGGGCAGGACGGTGACGAGGGCCCGCATGACCCTGAACTGCATGGCGGAGATAACGGAGACGGCGCCCAGAACGATGCCGGTGAGGAGCAGCACCGCGGCCAGAATCCCGTTGACGGTCGAAACGTCGAACACGTCCGGCCGCAGGCTCCCGAAAAACCAGAAACCGAAACCGAAGTTGACGATGGTCGCGAAACTGAACCAGTAGCAGCCGGAACGGACCAGGGGTGCCGCCTCCCGGTCGCCCCGCCGGTGCCTGAACTCGTACAACAGGGCGAAACTCAGGCCGCCGACCGCGACAGCGGCGGTGACAAAATGGAGGAAGCGGGGAATGAAGGTCGGGTCCCCGAAGTTGAGGAGCAATCCCGCAGGCCGGTCGAAGCAGCGCGTCCAGGCCTCGGGCCGCTGCATCAGGGTGAAGTTGCTGGACATGAAAAAGGCGACCGCCAGCATCACCGTCGCCGCCAGGCCGAAAACGATGACCCGGCCGCCGTGCAACGGCTCATAGTTGTATTTGAAGATATAGGCCAGATAATACCCGGCTATCAGCAGGAAGATGACAAGGATCCAGAAGTTGGCCATCAGTACTGAACTGGTATAGAGAAAATGGCCGTACAGGACCTGCACGAAGAGCAGGGGAGCAACGCCGAAATTGACGGTAAAGGCGATGGTAAAAGGTATTTTGCCCGAAATCTCCCGGGAGAGCGGATCCGGTTCCCCACTGCGGCGCAGCAGGTTGACGAAGGCAATGAACGCCGTTCCCAGCATGACGTTCATCGCCAGCATATGCAGGAACAGCGTGACCACCAGGAGGAACTGGAACCAGCCCCACGGCACCTGCAGGCTTTCAGTTGCGGGAATCAGAGCTGAAGGGTCCATGGCTGCCTCAGTTGCTTGACGAACGATGGCCGATGTATTTTTATTCCAATCCCGGGCAGAATCTGGCCAGCCTCGGTGTTTGCCGTTTTCAAAGGGACGCCGGCGTTCACCTTGACTGCACGACGCCGGCCTGTTCACGGGCAGATTCTGCGCACGCGCCAGATCCGGCCCTATCCTTGTCCGGAGGGGTCAGGAACCTGACATCACCGTAGCACAGAACGGTGCTCCTTGTCGAGAGAAAATAAGGACGGAACGGGAGGCCGCACCCTGCTTTTCAGCAGGAGCAGCCCCCGCCGAAGGCATGCTTGCTGAAGGAGCGGTCCGGTTCGACGGGGTAATTGCCGTTGTAGCAGGCGAGGCAGAACGAATCAGCGGTGAGGCCCGTTGCTTCCACCAGTCCCTCGAGGCTGAGGTAGGTCAGGGAATCGAGATCGAGATAGTGACGAATTTCCTCGATGGATTTTTTACCGGCAATCAACTCCTTGTTGGAGGGGAAGTCAATGCCGTAGTAGCATGGATTGCAGGTGGGCGGACAGCTGACCAGCATATGCACTTCCCCGGCCCCGGCGTTGCGGAGCGCCCGGACCCTGCTCCGGCCGGTGGTGCCGCGGATAATCGAGTCCTCGACGATGATGACCCGTTTGCCCTGCAACAGGGCCCGGACCGGGTTGAGCTTGACCCGGACCGAGAAATCGCGCATGGACTGGGTGGGCTGGATAAATGTCCGCCCCACATAATGGTTTCTGATCATGCCCATTTCCAGGGGGATGCCCGATGCCTGGGAGTAGCCTATGGCGGCGTAATTGCCCGAATCGGGGAATGGCATAATGAAATCGCCGTCGATCGGGGCCTCCCTGGCAAGGATTTCACCCATCCGCTTGCGGGCGGTATAGACGTTGATGCCGAACACGTCGCTGTCCGGCCGGGAGAAGTACACGTGTTCGAAGATGCAGAAACTTTTTCTGCGCGGCGGCCAGGGAAAATGGGAAGCAAGGCCGTCTTTGCTGATGATGAGGACTTCCCCCGGCTCGACGTCCCTGATATATTCGGCCTCGACCAGGTCGAAGGCGCAGGTTTCCGAGGCAATGATGTGCGCTCCGTTTTCCAGCCTGCCGAGGCACAGGGGCCGGAAACCGTTGGGGTCGCGGACGGCGACCATGGCGTCGCGGGTCATCAGGAGCAGGGAATAGGCCCCCTTGATGGAGGCGAAGGAATCGCTGACGGCCTGCAGCAGCCCCCGGTCCAGGGAGCGGGCCAGAAGGTGGATGACGATTTCGCTGTCCATGGTCGTCTGAAATATGGATCCCTTTCGTTCCAGGTCGCGGCGCAGTGGGATGGAGTTCACCAGGTTGCCGTTATGGGCGACGGCAAGCGGTACCCCCTTGTGATGCACCATGAACGGCTGGGTGTTGACAATGGTGGATTCCCCGGTGGTGGAATAGCGCACATGGCCGACCGCCATGTGGCCGGTAAGTTTTCTCAGGGTAGTCTCGCTGAACACTTCGGGGACCAGTCCCATGCCTTTGTGAATGGTGACCTTTTCGCCGTCGCTGGCGACGATCCCTGCGCTTTCCTGGCCGCGGTGCTGCAGGGCATAGAGCCCGAAATAGGTCAGCTTGGCCGCGTCCTGGTGGCCGAAAATGCCGCAGATGCCGCATTCGTGCGTCGGTTTGCCGGATTGATTTTCAGGTGCGCAGGATGGTTGCATACATTCTTCCATGAAGCCGGCTCGTCAATGTCCCCGGTGGAGTCCCGCTGGACAATATTTTCAGGGGGCCCAAAAAATCGGGCAGGCATAAGGACTGGTTCCTTGTGCCTGCCGGTATGGGCTTCCGTATTGTTGATTTCTTAGAAACAGATCGGGGGAATTTTTTCAAGAAAATACGCAGAAAAATACAGCCTGCAGCCGCCCCCGGCCCGTTAGCTCAAATATATGCATTTCCGAAACATTTCGCCACTGTTTATTTGCACGGACAACGGGAAGCCGGTGCAGGGGGATGGGCCGGCAGAGCGGCGGACAACGGCTCAAACATTATCGGACCAGGATGGAAGCAGCCAGCAGGGTGCAGAGGACCATGGCCAGGTACAGCAGATAGAGGCCGACATCTCCATGGTGGATGAGGCGCCGTATTTTCAAGGCGATTTCCGTTCCGTATCTCCCCCCGGGCAACAGCAGCAGATCGAGAATCACATCGGGTGTGCGGGTCGTGAAAGAACCGGCGGCCGGAAAGAGTCCTTCCGGTTTTTTGCCTGAATACCGGGTCAGCAGCGCCCAGTGGAAGAGTTTCATGATCATGGCCGCAAAGGAGGAGGCGGAATACTGCCCCCGGGGGATGGTGCCGGTGTATCCGCAGCCCCAGGTCGGAGCCCGCCGGACGGCCGGTGCAAGGTATCTCCTGAAGAGCAGCAGCAGGAGAAGGAAGAGCAGCAGGAGAGCGGCGGCAACGCTGATAAACCGGGCCGGCGCCAGTGCGGCCAGGGTTTGGCCGGCGGCCGGCGGAACATCGGTCCACAGGGCAACGGCTCCGCCAAGCAGGGTCTGAACGGTGCCCGGCGCTAGTGTCCTGTCACATCTCTAATGTTGGATAAAGACGGTTCAGTTTGATCCGGGCATCTTCAGCAGTGAACTGCCAGTTGACCCCGGCCTTCATTCCGTTTTTTGTCGACTCCCATGCCTTGACCTCGTCACGCATAATTTCAATCTCGGCGATTCGGCGTTTCAGACACTGCCCGATCAGAACGTTCAGCTCAATCTCAGCCATGTTTAGCCAGCTTCCATGCT
>DSAE01000038.1 GCA_011372855.1 Desulfobacteraceae bacterium | reverse complement strand
TCCGGGGAAATGGAACTGTGCCGATCTTCTCGATCAGAGTACCGCATCCTGTCGGGCGGAGATCTGGAACAGGCTCGCCCATATGGTGGAAACCGACAGCAGAAAAGGCCCCCTGTGGAAGCTCAAGGACCTCTGTCACACGGTCTGGCCGGAAGAGGACAATGTGCGGCATGTGAGCGGCAGCATGTTCGACTGGCTGATCGGTTCCATATTCCACGAAACCATGATGCTGAAGGAAAACATTTACCTGCTCAACCGGTACGGGCCGGCGGCCTGCAGGCTGAAGGACCGTCCCCTGGAACTTGTTTCCGTGGCGCGCCCCGGGATGCGGTCTGCCTTCTCTCTCGATGAGATCATCGATGTGCGCGACCTGCTTAGTCGGGCCGCGGCCGACGCGGTCAGACAGGTGGAGCAGATAGCTTTTCTCTTCATTCATGCCGGCTATATATTACGACTGATGATGGCGGATTTTGCCGGCAACAGCCTGGTGGTCCGCCTGCTCATCGAGAGGGAGGAGACGGTGCGAATGCTCTGGGGCGAAGAGCTGAGCACAATATTTGCCGACATGTACTCAGGAGACGCGGCCGAGGGCTTCTGCCTCGCCGGCTGGAGTTATCTCAGCGGCCAGTGGTACGTTCAGGCGTTGAAGATGTATCAGCGGGCCCTTGGGGTGAACCCGACATGCGACGAGGCGATTACCAGAATGGTGCAGTTGCAGGCCGTGGTCAGGGAGAACAGGGACCTGCTCAGTACCGCTGCAATGAACGGCTGACCGGCGGCTTCCGGTAACGAGTCTTGCCGCCCAGGCGCCACCAATCAGATAAAAGGGAGTGTATATGAGCATACGCATAGGAATCAACGGCTTCGGCCGCATCGGCAGAAATATCTTTCGGGCTCTCGGACAGGATCCGGCATTCGGGGATATCGAAGTGGTCGGCATCAACGACCTGACGGACGTGAAAACCATCGCCCATCTGCTCAAGTATGATTCGATCATGGGGACCTTTGCCAGCGAGGTCCGGGCCGGCGACAACTGCGTTTTCGTCAACGGCAGGGAGGTCCCGGTCAGCAGCCACCGGCAGCCGGCGGAAATTCCCTGGGGGGCGCTCGGCGCCGAATACGTGCTGGAGTGCACCGGCATTTTCCGCGACAATGATACGGCCAAGGCCCATATTGATGCCGGAGCGGCCAAGGTCATCATCTCCGCGCCGGCCAAGGGCGACGTCAAGACCATCGTCATGGGGGTCAATGAGGAGGAGTATGATCCCACCACCCACCATGTCGTCTCCAATGCCTCCTGCACCACCAACTGCCTGGCCCCTGTCGCCCAGGTCATCCTCAACAGGTTCGGCATCAAGTACGGTCTGATGACCACGGTCCATGCCTATACCGGTGATCAGCGGCTGCTCGATTTTCCCCACAATGACCTGCGCAGGGCCAGGGCGGCGGCCATGTCCATGATTCCGACCAAGACCGGGGCCGCGTCGGCGGTGGCCCTGGTCATTCCGGAGCTGAAGAACAAGTTCGACGGCCTGGCGGTCAGGGTGCCGACCCCCAACGTTTCCCTGGTGGACGCGGTCATGGAAGTGGAAAAGGAAACCACGGTGCCGGAGGTGAACGCGGCCCTGAGCGAAGCCGCCAACCGCTATCTCCGCTATACCGAGGAACCGCTGGTATCCAGGGATTTCCAGGGGGACCCGCATTCGGCCATTGTCGATGGGCTCTGTACCAGGGTGGCCGGCACCGCCGTCAAGGTGATGGCCTGGTACGACAATGAATGGGGCTATTCCAACCGCATGCTCGACCTTGTCCTCCACATGCAGGCCAACAAGGCCCTGTAGCAAAGGAAATGAAGATCGTACAGTCCGTCCCCACGCCAAAAGGGATTGACGCCGGGACGCTTTTCGGATAGAGACAGAAGACATACTTTCAGGTTCCGCCCTGCGGATGAAAAGGGAACCCCGTGCGAATCGGGGACGGGCCCGCCGCTGTGATCTCCTCCTTTCCCTCGGGAAAGGGATCCTTTCGACCATGGAAGCCACTGTCCGGGCAGGATGGGAAGGCAGTCGGAAGGTGGGGAAAGTCAGAAGACCTGCCTGGAATCAAATCGGCACAGCTTCGTGGAACAGAGCTTGGCCACATGCATCTGCGGGAAAATCAGGGACCCCGGATCGATACTCATCGGTCCGGGGTTTTTTCTTTCCGGACCGCCAACTGATTTGCGTAAGGAGGAAAAAATGGTACGCAGGACATGCCGGATGACAACCCTGCTGACCCTGGCCGCCGCGGCCGGAGTGACGGTCCAGGCGGCGGAGATCAGGGTGCTGGACGAAGTGGTTGTGACCGCCGGCCGGATCGAGGAGGCCAGGAAGGATGTAACCGCCAATATCACGGTGATCAGCCGTGAGGATCTTGAACGGGCCGTGGCCCGCAATGTAGGGGACCTGTTTGCCGAGCTGGGACTTGGTCATCTGCAGAAGTACCCCGGCTCGCTGACGTCGATAGCCCTGCGCGGGTTCAAAACCGAGACCCACGGCAACGACCTGCAGGGCCATGTTCTGGTCCTGCTGGACGGGCGGCGGGCCGGAACGGGCAACCTCGCCAAGATCTTTACCCGCAACGTCGAACGGATCGAAATTATCCGCGGCCCCGGAGCGGTGCAGTACGGCTCCGGCGGGGTGGGAGGGGTTGTCAATATCATAACCCGCCAGGGCCGGGAAAATTCAATGTTCGTGGAAGGGGGGGCCGGCAGTTTCGACGAGTATGAGGGTTCGCTCGGCGCAACGGCCCTGGGCGGCGGCTTTGATTTTGCCGGCGCGGCAACGGTTCAGACCCTTGACGATTACGAAACCGGGGCGGGGCGGACCTACCCGAACACCGGCTACGACGTCAGGAGCGGCATCAGCCTCAACACCGGGTATTCATTTGCGGACAGCAATCGCCTGGGGGCGGTCTTTACCGGCTTCAGGGTCGATGATGACGGCAATCCGGGGTATATTGATCTGCCGGACACGGACGACACCACCGACAAGGACAACTATTCCCTTGATTTCCGCTATGACGGCAGTGACGCGACAAAGCAGTATCAATGGACGGCCCGCTATTTTTTCGGCAAGGATGAAAACAGCTGGACCTACCCGGTCGGCTCCAATCCGGACGGGTGGGATACCGGGGCTACGGACCGCAACGATACGGATCTGCAGGGCGCCCAGGCCCAGATCAGCGGGAAATGGGGAACGACGACCCTGACCGGAGGGTTTGACTGGGTCAGGTACGAGGTTGAAAACACCTGGGTGCCGGAAAAAACGGAATATGCCAATCCTGCTGTGTTCCTCCTCGGCAAGGGGACCCTTTTCGACAACCGGCTGGTGGTGACCGCGGGGCTCCGCTATGACTGGTACGACGTCGAGGTCGTCCAGCCCCAGGGCAGGGACGAGAGCGAGAACAACCTGACACCGACCGTCGGCCTGGCCTGGATGCTGACCGATTCACTGAAGCTGCGGGCCAGGTATGCCGAGGGATTCGTTATGCCCGCGGCGGACCAGTTGGCGGCGGATTACTTTCACTGGGGGATCCGCACGGTGGGCAATCCCGAACTCAAACCGGAAAAATCGGAGACCTTTGAAGGGGGCCTGGATTTTGTCCAGGGGGGACTGGCCGCATCCCTGACGGTCTTTGCCACCGATTTTGACGACAAGATCACCAACTTCATCCTCGAGGACGGGTCAAGCTCCTGGGTTAATCAGGGCAGCGCCACGATAAACGGCGTTGAGGCCGAAACGTCCTATGACCTCGGGGCGCCGTTGAACCTGCCCTGGGAGCTGCGGCCGTATCTGAACCTGACGGTGCTGACCAAATACGAGGACGACGAGACCGGGGAGGACCTGCTGTATACCAGCACCACCACGTATTCGGCCGGAGTGGTGCTGGCCGACGGGGCGCGCTGGTTCTGCCGGTTCAACGCGGCGTACACCGGGTCCCAGTCGGTGCAGGACTGGCAGGCCATGGTCTATCCCGTGCCCGTTGTCAAGCTTGACAGCTTCGTGGTCGCCGATCTGACGGCCGGGTACCGTTTCCTGGACAGCGATGTCTACGGCAAATGGTCCGTGCGGGGGGAAATCCGCAATATCTTTGACGAGGATTACGCCTATGTGCTGAACAATCCCATGCCCGGCCGCAGTGTATTCGCCGGGCTGCGTTGGGATTTCTGAGGGGGGCGCAGCGGGTGAACGGGGTTCCCGGGGGATTTTTCCCGCCCCCGGGGACCCTATGGAAAGAAGGAGCAGTCTCATGCGCATGTGGGAAGTTTATCAGAGCGGCGGGCCGGTCATGTGGCCCCTGCTGGCCTGTTCGTTTCTTGCCCTGGTGGTCATTCTCGACCGGAGCATGTTCTGGTGGTCCGCCATGCGGAAACGGAACAGCAGCCTTGCCGGGGAGGTGCTGGACCTGGCCTCCAGGGGGGAATGGGAGGAAATCAGACTGCGGACCCGGCACAGCGGCGATTATGTGATCCGCGTCCTGGTTTCCGGGATCCTGCACCGGGAGTATGACATGGGCCGGGCCATGGAGGCGGAGGCGGAATCGCAGATCAGGCGAATGCAGCGCTTCATGGCGGTGCTCGATACCATGATCACGGTCAGTCCCCTGCTGGGCATATTCGGCACGGTGCTGGGCATCATCACCTCGTTCAAGATGCTGGGCATGGCCGGGCTGGACGATCCGCGGGCGGTCACCGGCGGCATCGCCCAGGCCCTGATCACCACGGCCGCGGGCCTGGGCATTGCCATCATGTCCGTCTTTCCGTACAATTACTTCAACAGCCGGATTGAGAAGGCCGCCCATGAAATGGAAAAGTACGCCACCAGTCTGGAACTGACCTACGAGCGCTTCCTCGGCCGGAACAGTTACAAGGAAGGCGGGCCGGCATGAAGCTCAGGCACCGCTACCGGCGCAAGCCGGCCCGCATCGAAATGATGCCGCTGATCGACATCGTCTTTCTGTTGCTGGTGTTCTTCATCTATGCCATGCTGTCCATGGCCGTGCACAAGGGGATGAAGGTGGATCTGCCGGAGTCGGCGCAGCCGAACCCCTCGCCGGAGTCCAGGCTGTCGCTGTCGTTGGCGGTTGAACAGGGCCGGACCGTCCTCTACCTGAACAGGGAGCGGCTGAGCCTGGAACAGCTCGGCGCCCGTCTGGCCAGGCGCGACGATGAAGAGGAGGTAAAGCCCGAAGTCTTGCTCTTTGCCGACAAGGCGGTGTCCTATCAGGAACTCTACACGGTGCTCGACACGATCAGCGGGGCGGGGATAACCGCTATTTCCCTGCAGGCGGAGCCCAGGAGGTAGGCATGAAGCGCCTGGGCCTGGCCCTGCTGCTGGCATCGGCGATGCACCTCCTTTTTTTCCTGGCGGCCGTGCCCGATCGGGGGCAGCGGCTGCCGGCAGTGCGGGGATCCGGTCAGGTGACGGTCAGTTTCGTCCGGCCGGCCCCCACTCCTGTCCCGGAAAATACTGACCGGAAAATGAAAACGCCGGCGCGGGGGGCGGAACGGGAAAAAGAGACGAACGCCAGGGGCGGTACCCCGGAGATGATCCCGGCCCCTACGGTCAGGCCGGAACGGACGAAAAAGGATGTCCGGCGCGAACCGGTGGTCGACGGCGGTGCGGAGCCTGGCGATGACGGGCGGGAGAAAGACGAAGTTGAGCGGGCGGCGCCGCGGGCGGCTGCGGATGGGGGAGCCGAGGTCCGTCCTTCGGCGGGACCCGAGGCAGTGCGGCAGGCGGCCCCCCTGGCGGCGGAGAACCGGCCCCCGGTCTATCCTGAACTGGCCCGCAAAAGGGGCTGGGAAGGGACGGTGGTGTTGGCGGTCCGGGTAACGGAGGAGGGTTTGGTGCAGAGTGCCGAAATACACAGCAGCAGTTCCTACAGACTGCTGGACGATGCCGCCCTGCGGGCGGTGCGGCGGTGGCGTTTCCGGCCGGGTGCCGTTGAAGGCCGAGCGGCGGCCATGCAGGTCCTGGTCCCTGTCCATTTTGTCCTCCGCGATGAGGAAAGTCCATGAGCGTACTGATCAGGTTTGTTCTTGCCATCTCCCTGATCCTGGTTTGGACGGGCCGTGACGGGACGGGCCGGGCCGCCGGGACCCGGATGCTGGAGGACCAGACGGGCAGGACGGTTCAAGTGCCGGCGCAGCCCCGGCGCATCGTTTCCCTTGTCCCCAGCCTGACCGAGATCGTCTTTGACCTGGGACGGGGGGACCTGCTGGTCGGCGCGACCATGTATGCCGATGAACCGCCGGCCGCCGCCGCCCTGCCCAGGGTCGGCAGCTACCAGCATCCCGACATCGAACGGATCGTGGCCCTGCGGCCCGACCTGTGTCTTGCGACCCGGGACGGCAATTCCGAGCATGTAATCCGGCGGATAGAGGGCCTGGCAATCCCGGTATTTGCCCTTGACCCCCGCACCCTGCCGGAGATAATCGAATCGGTGCTGCTGCTCGGGGACCTTCTTGACGCCGGGGAGCGGGCCGCGGAGATTGCCCGGCAGATGGGGCGGAAAATGGCTGACGTCGAGCGGACGGTCAAGGCGGCGGCGGACCGGCCGGCGGTTTTTTTCCAGATCGACGCCGCGCCGATGGTTTCCGCCGGGAGCGGAACATTCCTCGATACATTGATCACCGCGGCCGGGGGCAGAAACCTGGCCGCCGGCCCGACCGGCTATCCCCGTTTTTCCTGGGAGGATATCCTCGCCATGCGCCCTGAGGTGGTCATCATCGCCTCCATGGCCGGGGGCTACAGCGAGGAGGAACTGCAGCGCGAGTGGCGGCGGTGGCCTGAAATTCCCGCTGTCAGAAATGGCCGCATCCATGTGGTCGACGCCGGTCTATTTGACCGGCCGGTGCCCAGGCTGGCCGACGCCCTGGTCACCCTGGCCCGGCTGCTGCATCCGGAAGGAGCCGGCAATGGCCGATAATCCGCTGTCAAACCGGCCCGCCCGGATACTGCCGGTCCTCGGCCTTGTTCTTCTGGCGGCGGTCGGGGCCTCTCTGCTGGCCGGCTCCTCCTCGCTGAGGAGCGGGGAGGTGCTGGCGGTCCTCACCGGCAGGTCGGACAACGACACGGTCCGGACCATCCTCTGGCAGATCCGCCTCCCCCGTGCCCTCCTGGCCGCCGCGGTCGGGGCCACCCTGTCCCTGGGCGGCCTCGTTTTTCAGGCCCGGCTGCGCAATCCCCTGGCCGAACCCTATATCCTCGGCATTTCCGGCGGGGCGGCGATCGGCGCCATCCTCGGCATCCTCGGGGGCATGGCCATGTTTCCCGGCGTGACCCTTTCATCCTTTGCCGGCTCCATGCTGGTCATGGGCATGGTGCTGCTCATGGCGCGGGGCGGAACAACCGGCAGAAGTGATGCCCTGCTGCTGGCCGGGGTGATGCTCAATGCCTTCTGCGCGGCCTGCATCATGTTTTTTCTCTCGCTGTCGCAAAGCGCACAGGTCCATCACATCCTTTTCTGGCTGATGGGCGACCTGTCCATGGCCGATCCCCGGCGGGCGTATCTGCTTCTGCCTCTGCTGGCCTGCTTTTTCCTGATCCATGTCCATGCCCGGCCCCTGAACCTGCTGCTGACCGGCGACGAGTCGGCCGCGGCCCTGGGGATGCACCTGCAGCGGACGACCTGGGTGCTGCTGGGAACAACGACCCTGATGGTCAGCATCGTCGTCAGCCAGTCCGGTCTGGTGGGGTTTGTCGGCCTTGTGGTTCCTCATTTTTTTCGCCTCCTGCTTGGGCCGGACCACAGAGTCCTGGTTCCGGCCTGCATTTTAGGCGGCGGGGCGTACCTGGTGCTTTGCGACCTGCTGGCCAGATCCCTGCCGGCCGGCGGGGAGATGCCGGTGGGAGTGATTACCGCCATGATCGGCGCTCCCGTCTTTACCCTCATGCTGTGGCGGGCCGGACGATGAACGCGGTATCCGTTGACACCATAACGGTCAGGGCCGGCAAAAGGAAAATCCTCGACAGCTTGTCCTGCGCGGTCCGGGAGCACGATTTCCTGGTCGTCATCGGTCCCAACGGGGCGGGCAAGACGACCCTGCTCAAAACATTGTGCGGCCTGACCCCGTTGGCGGGGGGCGGGGTCACCATTCTCGGCCTTCCCCTGTCCTCCTACTCCAGGCACCGGCTGGCCGCCGCCGTGGCCCTGGTCCCGCAGCAGATCAGCCTGGAGTTTTCCTTTTCCGTCGAGCAGACCGTGCTGATGGGCCGCTTTCCGCATCTCGGCCTGCTGGAGAGGGAGAAGCAGCGCGATTATGATGCCGCCCGCCGGGCCATGCGGTTCACCGAGGTGGATCATCTGGCCGGCCGGCGGCTTGACCAGTTGTCCGGCGGGGAGCGCCAGCGGGTCATGATTGCCCGGGCAATCTGCCAGCAGCCCAGGATCATGCTGCTTGACGAACCCACGGCGGCGCTCGACCCGGCCCACCAGGTGCTGATCATGCAGCTCATGCAGCGGCTGCGGAAAGAGGAGGGGGTGACCGTGGTAATGGTCTCCCACGACCTCAACCTGGGGGCCATGTTCGGCAGCAGGATTCTTCTCCTTCGGGACGGCAGGGTGGTGAACAGCGGCAGCCCGGCGGAGATCATGACCGCCGAAAATCTGCGGCAGGCGTACGGCTGTCCCATGCATGTCGATCTCCATCCCCTGACCGGGACCCCCCGGGTAAGCATCCTGCCATTCGATTCCACCCGCCCGGCGGGGCGGGAAGATGCCGGCGCGGAACAGCCGTCCCCCCTTTCTTGACTTTGCCGGTGCGGTTCAGTACAGTCCGGATGTTGATGCCCGGGCCGGGTCGGGAAATATCACATCGAAATCCAAATCGAATGTCCCCCGGTGAAATATTCGGGAATGTCAAAACATGCAATGCATCTCATTTGTCTTCGCGGCGCGGGGTGGGGCGCTGCCGGTTGAACGGCGATGACCCCCGGGGCGATCCTCCTGGCCATGTTCGGCACCTCGGTGGCGCGAGCCTTGCCGGCCCTGCTGAACATTCGTGACCGGATGGCCGACCGGTACCCGGCAACTCCGACGCGGCTCGCCTTCACCTCAACGCTGATCCGCTCCACCTGGCACCGGCGAACCATGGACAAGGATTACCGGGCGGCTCATCCGGAGGTGCCGGCTGAAATTTATGCGATTCAGGATCCGCGGGCGATCCTCGCCGGTCTGCTCGAGCAGGACTTGGCGGCGGTGGTTGTCCAGCCGGTGTACATTGCGCCGGGCGGGGAATATAATGAAATGAAGGCCTTGGTCGAGGAATTGAACGCCCGATCGGAGACGGCCAGACTGGTGCTGGCCCAGCCTGCTTTCGGACCGGCGCCGGACGGGACGGAATGTAATGAAAGCGATATTGCCGCAGTGGCCGGGGCCCTGGCCGATGATGTCCGTTTTGCCAGGGAGCGGAAAGCCGCCCTGTTGTACATGGGGCATGGCACTAAAAATTATGGCGTCGAACCGCTCTATCACCGTTTTGCCGAGGGCATGCGCCGCCTCTATCCTGATGTCCTGACGGTTATCGGCACGGTGGAAGGAAAACGGCCGCTTGCCGATGCCCTCGAACGGGTCAGAAACAACGAGGTAAAGCGGGTGGTGCTCAAGCCGTTCATGGTGGCGGCCGGCAACCATGTCCGTAAGGACATGCTCGGTCCGGCCCCGCGCGGCTGGAAAGAGCAGCTTGAACGGCAGGGTCTGGAGGTGGAGCCGGTGCTGCGCGGACTGGGCGAGCAGGACGCCTTTGCCCGGATATTTGTCGAACGGACGGCCGCGGCGGCGGCCGGCGCGGGAATACGGCTGAGGTAGTCAGCCGTTCGGCCATGCCGCAAAGGGAGTTATGTCTTCATATATACTGGTGACCAACGACGACGGCGTGGATGCCCCGGGCATCAAGGCGCTGCACGATGCCGTCCGCCATCTGGGCCGGGCGGTGATTGTCGCCCCGGAGCGCGACAAGAGCGCGGTGAGCCACGCCCTGACCATGAACCGGCCCCTGCATGTGCGCAAGCTGAGGGAGGACGTCCATACCCTGGACGGCACCCCGACCGACTGCGTAACCCTCGGCATGAACAAGATCCTGCCGCAGAAGCCCGACCTGCTTGTGTCCGGAATCAACCCCGGCCCGAACCTGGGCGACGACATCAGCTATTCGGGGACCGTTTCCGCGGCCATTGAAGGCACCATGTACGGGATTCCCTCCCTGGCCTTTTCCCTGGCCGGGGAAGCGCCCTTTGACTTCGAAACGGCCGCCGGGGTGGCCTGGAAGCTGGCCTCCATGGCGCTGCAGTTCGGTCTGCCGGAAAATACCCTGCTCAACATCAACATCCCCCAGCTGCCGCCCGGGGATATCCGGGGCATCCGCTTCACCCGCCAGGGAAGGCGGATCTATAAAAACGCCATCCAGGAGACCTACGACCCCTGGGGCAGAAAGCATTACTGGATCGGCGGCGGAACAGTACAGTGGAGCGGCGGGGAGGATACCGACGAGCATGTCCTGCGGGAAGGCTACATTTCGGTCACCCCCATTCAGCTTGACCTGACCAACCACGAAGGCCGCGACTACCTGCAAGAACACTGGAAAATGTAGCATGCCCCTGCTGGGAGCTCATGAATCGGTGGCCGGCGGGCTGCACCTGGCCTTTGACCGCATTGCGAAGGTGGGGGGAGAGGCACTGCAGATTTTCACCCGCAACCAGCGCCAGTGGCATGCCCTGCCGCTGACTGAAGAGGAGATTGCCCTGTTCCGGCGCAAATGGGAGAAGGCGGGCTGGATGCCGGTGGCCTCGCATGCCTCGTACCTGATCAACCTGGGCAGCAGCCGGGAAAAACAGGCGGAGGATTCGATCACGGCCTTTGCCGGGGAACTGCAACGGTGCGACAGCCTGGGAATTCCCTGGGCGGTCATCCATCCCGGCAGCCATGGCGGCGCCGGCATCGAGGCGGGCCTGGAAAAGGTTGCCCGGCATCTCGACCGGGTGTTCGAGCTGGCCGGCCGGTCAAAGGTGACCGTTCTGCTGGAAACAACCGCCGGCCAGGGCACAGGCCTGGGCAGCCGGTTTGAAGAGCTGGCCTGGATTATCGGGCGATCGCGCTTCGCGGAGCGGCTGGGGGTCTGTTTTGACACCTGCCATGTTTTCGCCGCCGGCTATGACATCAGGAGTAAAGACGCCTATGGGCAAACCATGGCCGAGTTCGACCGGACCGTCGGCATCGCCCGCCTGCAGTTCTTCCATCTCAACGATGCCAAAAAAGACCTGGGCTCAAGGGTGGACCGCCACGAGCATATCGGCATGGGCATGATCGGCCTGGAGGGTTTCCGCCCCCTGCTCAGCGACCGGCGGTTCGCGGCTCATCCGATGACCCTGGAAACCCCGAAAGGGGAAGATCTGGCCGAGGACAGGGAAAACCTGCGGCGGCTGCGGTCGCTGCTCCAAGAGTGACGTTCCGCCGGAACAGGCCCAGACTTTACCGTTCCGCAGGACTCTTGCCGGGTTTGCTCTTATTTCCCCAGAAACCGCATGATGATGTTGATGATGACGGTCAGGATAATGCTGATGATCAGGCCGGTCATAAGGGGGAAATGAAAGGAGAAGTTGCGGCCGCGGTAATGGATGTCCCCCGGCAGGTTGCCGAACCAGGGTATTTTGTCCATCAGCAGCAGGAGCAGCCCGCCGGCGATCAGCAGTCCGCCCGTCACCAGCAGCAGTACGGCAAGGGTTTTCATCGGTTCCCCTCCGGTTTGCGGTTCAATGACGTGGGCGGAATAGGTATCGAAATCGAAAATCTCTCCAACCTTATTGTCTTAATCAGCAAGCCGTTGACTGCCGGCGGATGTCCCGGCGCAGGAAATATCTCATCGAAATCGAAATCGAAATCGGCATCGAAATCGAAAACCACTCCCCCCCATACGCGGAAAGGGCACGCAAACATTTTTCTCCTTATTCGTCCCGCAGTGCATATGGACTGACAACCCTCGACTCCCGACCCAGTCGGGATCATCCTGTGTTCTTTGTATAGTATTCACCTGCCGGGGAAAATGCAATCCCTCCGGGCCGGCGCTGGTCCGGGGATAATCAACCGAAAAGGAAAAATCTGGAAACCGCCGGCAAAGTAGCATAGTATGCAACCCGGTCCGGTCCGCCGCAATTGATACTTTTGTCCATAAACAAGGAAATCAGCATGTCCAGGGACGATGCCCTGCAGAAATCCGCCCTCTTCGTCACCACGGTGACGGCCTTCATGGCCCCGTTCATGGTGTCGTCGGTCAATGTCGCGCTTCCCGCCATCCAGGACGATCTCGGTGCCGATGCGGTCCTCCTCGGCTGGATCGCGACCTCGTACCTTCTCGCCACCGCCATTGTTCTCGTGCCGGCCGGCAAGTTTGCCGATATCTACGGCCGCAAGAAGGTCTTTATCAGCGGGGTGATCATCTACACGGCGGGTTCGGCCGCATCGGTCCTTGTCCCCGATGTCGCATGGTTTCTGGTCATGAGAGGGGTTTAGGGCATCGGCGCGGCGATGTTCATCACCACCGGCATGGCGATCCTGACCTCGGTCTTTCCCAGGGAGAAACGGGGCCGGGGAATCGGCATCCTGGTTACGTCGGTGTATGTCGGCCTGGCCACCGGACCTTTCGTCGGGGGATTTCTGACCGGGCTCCTCGGCTGGCGGTCGATATTCGCCCTGATGGTCTTGCTCGGGCTGATCTCCCTGGCCATCGCCGTCCGCTTCCTGAAAGGGGAGTGGGCTGAGGCCAGGGGCGAAAAATTCGACATCCAGGGATCGGTGATCTACGCGGTGGCCATCTTCCTGCTGGTCTACGGCGCCACCCGGATACTGGACAGGGAGGCGGCGATCCTGTTTTTTGCCGGCTGCCTGGGGCTGGTCCTGTTTTACCGCCGGCAGAAAAAAACGCCGTATCCGGTGTTCGAGGTCGGCCTGTTCCAGGGAAACCGCACCTTCCTGTTTTCCAGCCTGGCCGCCCTGATCCATTACGCCGCCACGTTTGCGGTGACCTTCCAGATCAGTCTCTACCTCCAGTATCTCAAGGGGATGGAGCCGCAGAACGCGGGGACCATTCTCATGATCCAGCCGGTGATGATGGCCCTTTTTTCCGCCCAGGCGGGCAAGCTCTCGGATACCGTCCAGCCCCGGGTGCTGGCCTCGGCCGGCATGGGGCTGACCGCGCTGGGGCTCGCGTTTTTTGTCTTCCTGCGGGAATCAACAGGACTGTGGCTGGTCGCGTCCAACCTGGCCCTGCTCGGTTTCGGCTTCGCCCTGTTTTCCTCGCCGAACATGAGCGCCATCATGGGCTCGGTGGATCGGCGGCAGTACGGCATTGCCTCCGGCACGGTCGCGACCATGCGCCTGCTGGGCCAGATGTTCAGCATGGCCATTGCCACGGTTTTCCTGGCCATTTTCATCGGCCGGCAGGAGATCCGGGTCGAGAATTATCCCCTCTTCCAGACAAGCATGCAGGCCTGTTTTATGTTTTTCGTTCTGCTGTGCGTGGTCGGGATAGGGTTTTCGCTGTTCCGGGGCGAGGTCAGAAAATGAGGCGTGCGGCGATGTGTCTGCCCGGATACCGGCAGGAGCCGTTCCGGGCCACGATGAGTTCAGCTATTGACAACGCGGAGCAGGACCCGTTTCTTTGAAATCGAAATCGAAATCGAAATTGCCGTCGAAACGGCAATTGTATCCCGCCTGACAGCCTCCAGTCTGCCGGCCCAGCGGGTTTACTTGCCGAAGATGCCTTTCAGGCCCCTGTTGATCAGGTCCCTGGCGGGGTCGGCAGGTTCCTTTTTGGCCCCTTCCTCGGTGGTCTCCCCGCCCAGTTGTTTTTCCAGTTCCCGGAACAGCGCCTTTTTGGCCCCGGATTTGACGATTTCCTCCAGGGCGGCCGTCTGCTCGATGTTGTCAAAGGTCCCCTTCACCCGGTAGGGGATCGGAGTATCAGCCAGATCGACGAGGCCGGTTTCCTGGTCCCGGTCAATGGTTTTGGCCAGGTAGATGGTCAGCAGATAATCGATCCGTTCATTGACCAGGTCGACAGTTCCCTTGCCGGTTGCTCTCATCAGTTCGGATTCGGCCGCCAGGTCGTTGTTGTGAAAAACGCCGTTGGTGATGACCCCGCTGCCGGTCAGGGCGGCAAAGGAAGTGGGGCGGCCGGATGCTTGCGGCGCCGCCTGCTGCTGCAGGGCGGCGGTGATGTCCTTGCTGCCGATAAGCGCCCGGGCGGTGCGGATGGTATCGATGATCTTCAGTTTGGCGATCTCGCCGTCGGCCAGGGCCAGGTTCATGGTACCGTTGGCATTGCGGGTCAGTTCCTGCCTGGTGAGGCCCCTGGTGGTGATATCGGCCGTGATGTCCGCCCTGCCCTTGACCTCTTCCTTGCCGGTCATGTCACGCAGCATCGGACCGAGCTGCACTCCCTTCAGGGTTTTGGCCACCCTGGCGGTCGGCACCGCCGGACGGCTGTCCAGGTCGGCCCTGACATCGAGGGTGCCTCCGTACAGCCCGGCGCTCAACGGTTCCAGTTTGACCAGGCCGTCCCGGCCCGAGGCCTTAATCGCAATGTTTGCCAGGTTCATTTTCGCCGCCTTGAGGGTGTCGACCCGGATGTCGGCGGTGAAATTCAGGCCGCGCAGCAGTTCCACCGGAATGAGCGGAGGTTCGGCCGCAGCGGCGGCAGGGGCTGCGGACGGAGCAATCGGCGGCGGGGCAGCCTGGCCGGCGGCTGCCGCTACCTTTTTCATTTTGTAGCGGTCCAGGTCGATCTGATCGACATGGACCGTCAGATCGTACGCCGGCTTGCCGGGAAGACCCGTGACCGCGGCCGTTCCTTCGGCGGTGGTCTGGTCGAGGTTGAGCAGCAGCCTGGAGACGGTCAGTTTCGAGGGATCCAGGGTGAAATCGATTCCGGCCGTCATGGAGGTCAGACTTCGGGGATCCTCGAAGGGCAGGGCAAGGCCGAGGCTTTCTGCCCGGGCCCGGGGGGAGAACTGTGCGATATTCACGGTGCCGGAGACATTGGGGGCCGCAAGACCGTCCACGCGCAGGGTGGCATCAAGGCGCAGGTCCTCCTGGCTGAGGGCCAGTTTTTTTACCTCGATTTTCTGCCCCCCGAGATCAAGATCAAGATCGGCAGCCAGGTTGAAGGCCAGTTCCGGTACCGGGAGAGCGCCGCCCTGGAGCACACCGTCCACGGTGAGACCGTCGACCAGGAAGTGCTGCCGCTCCAGGTTGAGCGTCAGGCCGGTCTCGGCATCGATCCTGGCATTGAGCGGTTTGCCCTTGCCGTCGTCCAGCAGCAGGGCGAAGTCCGCGGCCAGGGGAAATGCTGCCCCTTCCCGGATGTGGCCGGCGTCGAGATTGAAGTCGCTCAGCCTGACGGTCCTGCCGGCCTGCCGGTCTTCCAGCGACACATTGATGTCCTTGATCAGCACGCCGCCGATGTCAAGGCCGGCAAGAGCCGTTTTTGCACCCTTTACGGGCGGCGGCGCCTCCGTTTCCCGGGCAGGGGGTCCGGCTCCGGGTTTCCCCGTCAGGTCGCCCCAGTTGCTGGAGCCATCCTCATTGCGGACCAGGTTGACATTCACCCCTTCCAGGTGGATGTTGCTGACCCGCAGTTCCTTTTTGCTGATCAGCGGCCAGAGGGCCAGGCCGATCTGCACCTGCCTGCTCGAGAAAAATTCGGTGTCGGGAAAATCGGGGCTGGAAGAGAGCTTCACGTCGCCGAGGCTGAACATGGTCTGCAGGCCGAGGAGGGAAACGTCCAGCTTGATGTCGCCGGGAATGGAAAGTTCCCGCCCGGTCTGTTCCTGCACCTTGCGGGCGATGGTTCCCTTGTAGTCGTTTGGATCGATCAGCCTGGGCAGGCTGAAGGCAATTATGATCAGCAGGCCGACCAGGACGGCGAACATGCCGATGATCCACTTGACTGCTTTACTCATCAGGTCCTCCGGGATTCGGATTCAGGGTGAGGCGGTTCGCCCGCCGGAAAGCAAATGATTTCATCCTTTTTTACCATGGAGACGGCCCCGAGTTCAAATAAATCCGCAACCTTTCCAGGGCAGGTTCCTCTCCCCCCGGGATTTGCGGCCGGACCACTCTCCGGAAATATTTTGACAACGGGTGCGAGAATTATTTTACTGGGGTCGCTTCGAACAAGGGGCTATCATCGCAAATCATCGTCCCGGACTGATGGAGAGGCGAATCTGTTCCGACTCCGGGAAATGGCAGAGATGC
>DSAE01000059.1 GCA_011372855.1 Desulfobacteraceae bacterium | reverse complement strand
TGTACGGCGGCCAGGTCAGGCCGGCCCATGGGGTGGCGGTGCGGCGGCAGCTTCTTCATGCCTCGGCCATCACTTTTCCGCATCCCTCCAGCCGCCGGCAGATGAGTTTTTCCCTGCCCCTCTTGCAGGACATGCAGGAAGTCCTCGACCAATTGAGAAAAAATTCCACCGGCGGGTGATCATGTGAGCGGCACGGGATCTCCGCTTCTTATCGGTATCACCGGAGGGATCGGAGCGGGTAAAAGCACGGTCAGCGGTTTCTGGTCCAGGTATATGGACCTGCCCCTGATTGACATCGACACGGTGTGCAGGGGGCTGCTGGAAAAGGGAGAGCCGGGTTGGCTGGCCTTGCGGCGGACCCTGGATCACTCATTTTTTACCGCGGAGGGAGAACTGGACCGCGGGCGTCTGCGCAGCGCGCTTTTTGCCGACGGAGAACTGCGCCGGACCGTCAACGGTCTGATTCATCCCCTGGCCCGGGAAATGATGAAAATTCAGGCAGCCGCATGCAGTCGGAGGATGATTCTGGTTGACGTGCCGCTCCTGTTTGAAGCGCATTGGCAGGATCAGTTTCACGGAACTGTCGTGGTGTATGCCGACAAGGTGGTCCGTTGCCGCCGTATCGCCGCAAGGGACGGTGTCAGCCCCGACCAGGCGGCTCTCGGCATTGCCGCCCAGATGCCCCTGGCGGACAAGGCCCTGCTCGCCGACCATGTCATCGACAACCGCGGCTGCTGGCTGACGGCCAGGATGCAGGTGGTTCATCTCGCCCGCCTGCTGGACCTGGAGCATGGACCGGCCGCGTAACGCATATGCCGGAAACGGATCGGGATGGGCCGCCGCTGCCGGCCGGCGGATTGCGGCGATTTTGGGCGGCCCGGAAAGAGCTGCAATCTTCCCGCCGGGCTTTTTTTCGCAAGAAATTGCTTGACATGCCAGCGGGAAGACAATATTTATTCCAGTGTCAACAGCAATTTCAATGTATACGATCCCGCCTGTTGGATTCACGCTCGAATTATCACACTATATACAAGAAAATTTGCTGAACGACCCATATATTGCGTAGTGCAACTGGTCCCAGACAAAATTAATTTCTGCTGAAATCCCGTAAAATTTTCCTTCCCATTATCATTTTATCGCTTGAACTGGCTGATGAAAAAAATTCAACGTCGTTCCCGGGAGCACGTTGAGAGCCGCCGATCCCGTCGAACCATGCGTTTTTGCCGCTGTTCGGCCTAAGCAGAATCCGGTTGCCGCAAGGTGAAAGGACAGGAATCCTGTCCACCGGAGCAGTGTTCCGCCCCGCAGGCTGCGAGGCGAAAATTTTATCAAAGACAAACGTCACGAGAGTAATTTTTCCTGGAGGTAGAACCATTCAAATGAACTGGGCTGATCTGAAAAACAAGAAAATCAACGAATTGGTTGAACTGGCGGCGGACCTCGAAATCGAAGGCTACAGTTCCATGCGGAAACAGGAACTGATTTTTGCCATCCTCAAGGCCCAGGGCGACGCCGACGGCAAGCTCCGCGGCAGCGGAGTGCTGGAGGTGCTGCAGGACGGTTTCGGTTTTCTCCGGGCGCCGGATTACAATTATCTGCCCGGTCCGGACGATATCTACGTTTCTCCTTCACAGATTCGCCGCTTGAACCTGAGGACCGGCGATACCATTGAAGGGGAGGTGAGGGCCCCCAAGGACAATGAACGGTATTTCGCCATGCTCAAGGTGGATACCGTCAATTTCGAACCGCCCGAGGCCTGCAGGAACAAGACCCTGTTCGTCAACCTGACTCCCCTGCATCCCGAAGAACGGATCAGGCTGGAATATCAGCCGGACAACTATTCCATGCGGGTCATGGATATCATGGCTCCGCTGGGCAAGGGACAGCGAGGTCTCATTGTCGCCCCGCCCCGGACCGGCAAGACGGTATTGATGCAGAAGATTGCCAATTCCATCGTCCACAATCACAAGGAAATCACCTTGATCGTCCTGCTCATTGACGAGCGGCCCGAAGAGGTAACCGACATGCGGCGGAATGTCGCCGCCGAAGTGGTCAGTTCGACCTTTGATGAACCGCCCCAGCGGCATATCCAGGTCGCTGAAATGGTCATTGAGAAAGCCAAGCGGCTGGTGGAGCACAAACGGGACGTGGTCATTCTGCTCGATTCCATAACCCGGCTGGCCAGGGCCTACAATACGGTGACTCCTGCCTCGGGCAAAATCCTCTCCGGCGGCGTCGAAGCCAATGCACTGCACCGGCCCAAGCGCTTTTTCGGCTCAGCCAGAAATATCGAGGAAGGCGGCAGCCTGACCATCCTGGCAACAGCGCTGATCGAGACCGGGAGCCGGATGGATGATGTTATTTTCGAGGAATTCAAGGGCACCGGCAACATGGAGCTTGTTCTGGACCGCAAGATGTCGGACCGCCGCATCTACCCGGCCATTGATATTCAGAAGTCCGGCACCCGCAAGGAAGACCTGCTGCTGCCCGAGGACGACCTGAACCGTATCTGGATTCTGCGCAAGATCCTGTCCTCCATGAATCCGGCCGACGCAATGGAATTCCTGCTCGACAAGATGGGGCAGACGGAGTCCAATGCCGAGTTTTTCGCGTCGATGAACAGCTGAGATCACTTTTTTGTTTTCAATGGGGCTCAGATGGAGTAAATTTTTATATTTATTCCTCAAAACATGAAATTGATGGAAAACCGATTCCGGAGGCTTGAAAACAGTGAAATCAGACATTCATCCCAAATACAATAAAATAGTGGCCAAATGCGCCTGCGGCAGTGAATTTGAGCTTGGCTCGGTCAAAAAGGAGATTCATGTTGAAATCTGTTCCTCCTGTCATCCTTTTTTTACCGGCAAGCAGAAGCTCGTGGACACGGCCGGCCGCATTGAGAAGTTCAATAAAAAATACGCCGGACACTTCGCCAAGAAAGATCGCAAGTAAACATATTATTTCCTTCATCCACATGGCGGAGACTTCTTTGTCATGTGGATTTTTTTATTGGCCGGACCGGTAACCGACGATGTTCGAAAACCTCGCTGATTTAGAGCAGAAACTGTCAAGGCTGGAGCAGCAGTTATCCGATTCGGGCGTTATCAGCGATCAGAAACGATACCAGCAGATTGTCCGGGAGCATTCCCAGGCTTCCAGGCTGCACGCCCTCTACACCGACTACCTGGCCGTCCTCAAGCAGATGGAGCAGAACAGGGAACTGCTCCGCGAGGAACCGGACGACAAGGATCTGGTTGAACTCGCTCAAATGGAATTTGAGGAACTTGCCGACCGGAAGGACGAACTGGAGAACGCCATCCGGGTCAGGCTTCTGCCCAGGGACCCCAACGACGACAAAAATATTTTCCTCGAGATTCGGGCCGGCACCGGGGGCGACGAGGCCGCCCTGTTCGCAGCCGACCTGTTCAGGATGTACTGCCGCTACGCGGAAACCAAGGGGTGGAAGGTCGAGATCATGAGCAGCCACGCCATCGGCATCGGCGGCTACAAGGAAATCATCGCCCTGATCAGCGGCGACCGGGTCTTCTCCAGGCTGAAATATGAATCCGGCGTCCACCGGGTCCAGCGGGTGCCGGACACGGAAACCCAGGGGCGCATCCACACCTCGGCGGTGACGGTCGCCATCATACCCGAAGCCGATGAAGTCGAACTGCACATTGATCCCAATGAACTGAAATTTGATGTCTACCGGTCCTCGGGACCGGGGGGGCAGAGTGTCAATACCACGGACTCGGCCGTGCGGGTCACCCACCTGCCCACGGGACTGGTCGTTACCTGCCAGGATGAGAAATCGCAGCACAAAAACAAGGCCAAGGCCCTGCAGGTGCTGCGGGCGAGACTGCTGGACAGGCTGGAGCAGGAGCAGCACCAGAAAATTTCCGCCAACCGCAAAAGCCAGATCGGCACGGGAGACCGCAGCGAGCGGATCCGGACCTATAATTATCCTCAGAACAGGATAAGCGAACATCGGATCAATTTTACCCTGTACAAGCTGGAACAGGTCCTGGCCGGTGCCCTTGATGAAATCATTCAGCCGCTCATGGAACACTACCAGGCTGAAGCACTCAAAGCCCTGTAGACGGTGTCCGCGTGATGCGGCAGATCGGGGCGCATACCTTTTGATGAAGCAGCTTGGACGGTTGTACCTGGAAACTGTTGAGAAGCTGCACCAGGCCGGCATTGACGGGGCGCCGACCGATGCCCTGCACCTGTTTGAATTCTGCCTGGGCGCGACCCGGGAGCAGCTTGTCCTGCACCCCGACCGGGAAGTCGACGAACAGCAGGCGGCCTTTCTTGAGGAAACCGTCAACAGGCGCCTGACCAGGGAACCACTGCAATACATTATCGGGATCCGGGAGTTCTGGTCGCTGGATTTTTTTGTTTCCCCGGCGGTCCTGATTCCCAGACCGGAAACGGAATTTCTGCTCGACCGGGTCCTCGGTGTGCTCCGCCGGACAGGGGCCGCCGGTCAACCGATTCTTGACATGTGCACCGGCAGCGGAGTGATTGCTGTTGTCCTGGCCATGGAAAAAGCCTCGGCCAGGATTGTGGCCGCCGACCGCTCTGCAGGGGCACTGCGGGTAGCAGCCCGCAATATTGCCCGGCATGGACGGAAAGGCTCCATCAGCCTGGTCTGCTCGGATCTGTTCGGGGCATTGCGGCCCGGTCCCCATTTTGGTGCCATTGTTGCCAACCCGCCGTACATCGCTGTCGGCGATTTTGACTCTCTGCAGCCGGAAGTGCGCGACTGGGAGCCGCGGTCGGCCCTGCTGGCCGGGAAGAGGGGCCTTGATGTCATTGAACGGCTGGCCTGGGAGGGCCATCAATATCTCATTCCCGGGGGATGGATGTTCATGGAGATCGGCGCCGACCAGGAAGATGAGGTATATACCCTTTTTGGCGGCCGGGAAAATAGGATCTACGATCAGGTTGAGGTGCTCCGCGACTGGGCGGGAAAGCCCAGGGTGCTTCAGGCCAGAAGGAAAGCAGGTTAGCATGGACAAGATCATCATCGAAGGGGGCCGTCTCCTGAACGGCAGGGTCGCGGCCAGCGGGGCCAAGAATGCGGCTCTGCCGCTGATGGCGGCAACCCTGATTGCTCCAGGCCTTCATACCCTTTACAACGTTCCCGACCTGAGGGATACCCGCACCATGCTCAAGGTGCTCGAGACCCTGGGCGCGGCATGGACAAGGACGGAAACCGAGGTACGGATAGACACCAGCCGTCTCACCGGCGCCGAGGCTCCCTATGAGCTGGTCAAAACCATGCGCGCCTCAGTGCTGGTCCTCGGCCCCCTGCTGGCCAGGACCGGGTATGCACGCGTTTCGCTTCCCGGGGGTTGCGCGATCGGCGCCCGCCCCATCAATTTCCACCTGCGCGGCTTCGAACAGTTGGGAGTCAGAACAACTCTCAGGGAGGGGTATGTCGAGGCCGCCGTTGACGACCGTCTGCAGGGCAATGTGGTCTATTTTGACTCGCCTTCGGTCACCGGCACGGAAAATCTGTTGATGGCCGCGGTCACCGCCGAGGGGAAGACGGTGATCAAGAATGCCGCCAGGGAGCCGGAAGTGGGCAACCTGATAGACATGTTGACCGCCATGGGAGCGGAAATCCAGGGTAGGGACACGGACCGGCTGACCATTCACGGCGTCCGGCGGCTGCACCCGACCGAAATATCAATTATTCCTGACCGGATTGAAGTAGGGACCTACCTCATAGCCGTTGCCGCCGCGGGCGGGGAAGCAACCGTTACCGACTGTATTCCGGCCCATCTGCCTTCGCTGGTGGAAAAACTGCGTGGTGCCGGCGTCGGAGTCGTCGAACATGACACGGCCATCACCGTCACCGGAATCCCGCCCGGGAAGAAAGATGCGCCGGCTCTGCGCAGCGTGGATATCAGAACCATGCCCTATCCCGGCTTTCCCACCGATCTCCAGGCCCAGTTCATGGCTTTGATGACCATCGCCGACGGGGTCAGCGTGATCCACGAAACCATATTCGAGAACCGGTTCATGCACGTTGCCGAACTCCAGAGGATGGGCGGCAATATCAAGATCGACGGCCCCACCGCCATAGTCAAGGGCAAAGGGAGGGGCGGACTGAGCGGTGCTCCCGTGATGGCCACCGATCTGCGGGCCTCGGCCTCCCTGGTGATAGCCGGCCTGGCCGCCCGGGGGGTGACCGAAATATCCCGGATCTACCATCTTGAACGGGGTTATGAGACCATGGTGGACAAACTGCGGGGGATCGGGGCGGACATCCGCATCGTCAGGGAGTAGCTTCCGGCAGCGGCAGGTCGATGCTGACGGCACAGCCCCCTTCGGGAAGGTTTGCCATGGCGACGTGGCCGGAGTGGCCGGCGACGATCTGCTTGACTATGGACAGGCCGAGGCCGGTGGCATCTTCCCTGGTCGAGAAAAAGGGATCAAACAGTTTATTCGCCACCGCCGGATCAAACCCCTCGCCCCTGTCCCGCACTTCAATGATGATCCGCACCTTGTTCCCGTCGTCCGTTTCTTCCCGGGCCCCGATTTCAATGGGCTCCGGGGTGTTCCGCGCCGCATGGCAGCTGTTTTTCAGGAGGTGCGACAGGGCCAGCTGCAGAAGCTGCCTGTCGGCGCACAGGTCGAGATTCGGCGGGATATCCAGCTTGACGGTGCAGCCGGAGTAGGCGGCTTCCCCCTCCACCTGGTCAACGGTTTCCCGGACCAGGTGCCGCAGGTTGAACCACTGCCGGTCCGGTACGGTCGGCCGGGCATAATCAAGAAAATCGTTTATTGTCCGGGCCATTCGTTCCGATTCGCGCAGGATGATATTGGTCAGGCTTTTGTTGGTCCCGTCGGCCGGCGCGGTGTTGTGCATCTCCTGATCCATAAGCAATATCTGGGCCGAGCCGGATATGGCCGCCAGGGGATTTCTGAAGTCGTGGGCGATGGACGCGCTCAGTTCGCCGATGGCGGCCATCTTTTCCGCCTTGCGCATCTGGCGCTCCATCTGTTCAAAACGGCTGATGTCCTGCAGGGTGATCACCTTGCAGCTCGTGTAGGGCGCTTCGCTCGACTCGGGGTCCGGGGCCATGTGCAGTTCCGAGCAGGAATAGCCGATCCGGATCAAGCTGCCGTCCTTTCTCCTCACGTCCGCTTTTTTCCTGCTCTGTTTTTCCGCCGCGATCTGGGGGAAAAAAAGGTGCAGCGGTTTACCGCTGATCTCGGCGGAGGAAAACCCGGTAATGTTTTCCGCCGCAGGGTTGATGGAGGTGATGCGGTCCCGGTCGTCAACGGTAATGATGCCGGTCATGATGTCGTCGAAGATCTGCTTGTAGAGGAAAAGCAGGCGGTCGAATTTGCGCTCGGTCATGGTGAGAGCGTCTTCGGCCGAACGGAGCCGCTGGGCCAGGATGCCGCTGAGCATGGCGATCAGGAAGAATATGAGACCGTAGACGGCGAAAAAATTCATGCTCTGGAAATAGTCTTCGACCACGGCGTACCGGGACGTGTAAAAGTAGGAGGGGATGTAGCGCAGATATTCGCCTGTAAGGATGATGCCGTAGAGGATGGTTGAGGCGGCGGCGGGTAACAGTCCCCCCATACGGTACAGGATCAGCCCGCCGGCAATGATCGGCAGGATGAAAACAATGGTGAATATTGATTGGCTGCAGCCGGTGCCGTAGACAAGCAGGGCGATGAACAGGGTATCGGAAATGATCTGGATCATCCCGAAACGGCGCAGGTGGACACGGATCTTCGGCAGCAGCAGCGCCGAGCCGATGGAATAGGAATAGATCAGGAACAGGTAGGCAAGAATGAAAAAAAGCGGCGGCAGGATGAGCCGGTGCTCCTTGGTGTGCAGCAGAAAGGTGATGCCGAGCAGGAGGGTGTAAAGGACAACCCGGATGAACAGAAACCAGAGAATATGGTGCCGGAGCTGTTCATCGGTGTCAGTGACCGGCTTGATGTTTTTAAGGATATTCAATGAAATCATTTGCGCGGGACCCGGCGGCAAAAGGATGGAGGCACGGGAGGTGGAACGCCGCCGGCCCGGTTAATCTATGTCATATTTCTTGGTCTTGTACCGCAGGGAGCGGAAGCTGATTTTCAGCAGCTCCGCCGCCCGCATCTTCGAGTTGTCCCCTATCCGGAGGGCGTGGAGAATAATCTTTTTCTCCAGGCTGGCCAGGATATCCTCCATGCCCCGTTCAAGCAGTTCCTCTTCGTTCTCGACCGCCACGAACAGCGGCTCGCTGCCTTGCTGCAGGGTGCTCTGGCGGTGGGAGGAGAGCTTCAGGCTGTCGGGGAGGATGATATTTGATGATTCCAGGGCGACTCCCCGTTCGATAATGTTTTCAAGCTCCCTGATATTGCCGGGAAAGTCGTATTCCATGAGCACCTGCAGGCCATAGGAGGAAATAGTCCGGACATCCTTGCCGAGAAGACGGGAGTATTTTTCCAGGAAATGGCTGACAAGCAGGGGGACATCACCGATGCGCTCGCGCAGGGGCGGCACCCGGATGGGGACGACGGCGAGTCGGTAGTAGAGGTCCTCCCGGAAGCGGCCGGCTGCGACCTCCTGTTCGAGGTCACGGTTGGTGGCAGCGATGATTCGGACATTGACCTTCCTGGTGCGGGTGCTGCCGACCGGCATGAATTCTCTTTCCTGCAGAACACGCAGCAGCTTGATCTGGATGATCGGGGTCAGTTCGCCGATCTCGTCCAGGAACGCCGTGCCGCCGTCGGCAAGCTGAAACAGGCCTTCCTTGTTGGCAATGGCTCCGGTGAAGGACCCCTTGACATGGCCGAACAGTTCGCTTTCCAGCAGGCTTTCGGGGATGGCGCTGCAGGTGATGGGCACAAAGGGCTGATCGCTGACCCTGCTGAGCCGGTGAATGGCCTTGGCGACCAGTTCCTTGCCGGTTCCGGATTCCCCGCTGATCAGGACGTTCGCCGGTGTCGGGGCGATGCGCCTGATGAGGTCGAAAATCTTGATCATTTCGGGGCTCTGCCCGATTATATCCGAGAAGAACTCGGTGGACGACGGTTCCCGCCCGTTCACCTTGCGCGATGTCGCCGAATCGATGACCCGCTTGATCTCCTCGACCTTGAACGGCTTGGTGATATAATCAAACGCCCCTTCCTTCATCGCCGTCACCGCATCTCCCGGGGAAGCGAAGGCAGTGATCATGATAACCGGCATTTCGGGTCTGGCCTGTTTCAGGCTGGCCAGCAGCTCCAGGCCGTTCATGCCCGGCATGCGGATATCGGATATGACCAGGTCGAAATTATGGCGTCCGGCAAGGTCAAGGGCTGTATGGCCGGCATCGGCGGCTTCCACCGAGTGGCCGCATTTTTCGAGAAGAATCTTCAGGAACTCACGCATGCTGCGTTCGTCGTCAACAACCAGAATCGAGGACATTAGTATGATATTATTATAAATTCGTGGTGTGGTTTCATGAATACTGTACCGTCATGCATCTCGTGAAGTCAAATACAATCTGTTCCGAGGTTTACATTGGCAGGAGAACAGGTTATCTTGTCCGGAATTGAGTGATCCCGGGCTAACCTGTTGATTCGGGGGGATGGTGGAGGAACAATTCGATAAACAGTCATTGACGGAGCATCTGCGCGAACTGCGGTCGTGCCTGCTCATTTCCCTCGGCGCGGTTGCCTGCGGTTTTACCCTCGCCTACACATTCATCCGGCCCATTGCCGACTGGTTCTTCCAGCCCCTGGTCCTGGTCATGCCGGAACAGAAATCCCTTATTTTCACCTCTTACCAGGAAGGTTTTTTTTTTATCTGAAGTTAGCCCTGGTTTGCGGGGTGCTGTTCGCCAATCCCGTCATTTTTCATCAGATCTGGCGCTTTGTCGCCCCCGGTCTGTACCGGCATGAAAAAAATGTCCTGCTCCCTTTTACGATAATTTCCACCCTCTGTTTTCTTGCCGGCGCCGCTTTCGGATATTTTATCGTTTTTCCCCCGGCTTTCCGTTTCTTCCTTGGCTATGCCAGCGAAATCCTCGACCCGCTGCCGGCTGTCAGTGAATATTTTTCACTTTCCTTGCGCTTGCTCATGGCCTTTGGTATTGTTTTCGAATTACCGGTTCTGATGGTTTTTCTGGCAAAAATCGGTATGGTCGACACCCGGTTTCTGCGGCGCAACAGAAGGTACGCGCTGCTTGTCAGCTTTATTGTCGCCGCCGTTTTGACCCCCACGCCGGATATCGTCAACCAGTTGCTCATGGCCGGGCCGCTGATCGTCCTGTACGAGATAAGCATCATTGCCGTGGCGGTATTCGCCAGGAAAACGTTCATCGGGTTTCCCGCCAAGACCGGGGAAGAAGAGGACGACAACCCGGAGGGCTCCAATGGATAGCGCGCAGCCCGCGCTGGGGGGGCGAATGAGGAAAACCCGGCTGCGCCGGGAAAGTTGGCAGTCAGCAGTTGGCAGTTTGTAGTCTGGAGCTTGAAGCCTGGCGGCTTGCGGTTGCAGGCAAAAAGGCTGTGGGCGTTACCGATTTCAAGACCGATCCCGATCCCGATTTCGATGAGGTTGTTCCTGCGCCGGGTTAACGAAATCCGTACCCATCGGGATCGAAATCGCTATCGGGATCGGCTTCTGATCGCAGTAAAGCCCGGGGGATTTTGCCGCTCTTATTTATTTGCACACCCCGTCTGCCGGATCTGAAAATTGAACTAAGTACGGAGAGGAGGAATATATGTCCACTACCAAAGATTTTGACAGGGCCCTTGCCGTCGGCCGGCCGCCCAATGTCCGAAAGCTGTTTCCCAATTCCCGGGCCCTGATCGTCAGCGGCAAGGTCATCGACCGGGGACTCCTGGCAAAAGGCAAGTCCATGACCATGGCCGCCAACGGCCGCAGCCATATTATCATCCGCGGGGCACTTCAGGCCGCCCAGCGCGCCCGGGCCGCGCTCATTATTGAGATAGCCCGTTCCGAAGGCGGCGCCAAGGCCTATTGCGCGACAAACTTCTGGAATCTTGCCCGCCAGGTCGACGCAGTCTGCAACGAGCTGGGCATCACCGTGCCGGTCGCCATCCATGCCGACCATTACGGCATCAAGAAGAGGGAGGATATCCCCTTTGCCGAAGTGGAGATTCCCTCCCTGTTTGACGCGGGCATTACCTCCATAGCCATCGACGCCTCCCATATGCCGGACGATGAGAACCTCCTCGCCAGCATCGAACTGGCCCGGCTGGTCCCTTCCTGGGCCGGCTACGAAACCGAAGTCGGTGAGATCAAGGGAAAGCTCGGCCTGTCGTCGGTCCCGGAAGCATTGTTTCTGATCCAGGGCCTGAATGCCCACGAAATATATCCCGACTGGATTGCCCTCAACAACGGCACCACCCATGGCATCGAGGCCAGCGACCAGGGAATTCAGGTCGAATTGACCCGGGAAATACATGAGGCCCTGGCCGATTACCGGGTTTCCGGGGCCCAGCACGGCACTTCCGGCAACAGTTCCGAGCGCCTGCGGGCCATCGCTGCAGAAACCAGGACCACCAAGGCCAACGTGGCCACCGCTCTGCAGATGATATCCTGGGGAGTGGAGGTCAACGATTACGGCAACGCCATCCTGGATGACAAGGGTGAATTCGTCAAGGTCAAGGGAGAAGGGGTGACCGAGGAACTGTGGCGGGAAATGAAGGATTATGCCGCCGCCCAGGGGTGGAAAGGAGGCAACTACAAGAAGCTTAACCTGGTCTTTGAAAACAGGATACTCGGCCAACCCAGGGAAGTTCGCGAGCGGATGACGGCCAGGGTGGAGAACTTCGTTTATTCCTTGCTCGTTGACGTGTTCAACGCCGCCGATACCGCTGACCACGCCCTTGAGGTTATTCTTGCCGCCGGTTCGCACGATCCGGGTCCGAAGACAGGGCGGCGGGAGAAGCCCGAAGACTGGACCGTGGAGCGGATCAGGGCACGGGCCGCCCGGATGAATACCGATAAAGGCCCCCAAGGGGACTTTGAGGATTAAGGGCAAGGGAGATGGACAATATTCTCATCACCGGGGCCGCCGGATTTATCGGGTTCCACCTGGCCAAACGTTTGCTGGCCGAGGGCAGGACCGTTGTCGGGTTGGACAATCTCAATGATTATTATGACCCGGTCCTGAAACGGGCACGCCTGGCCCAACTGAAGAGTTTTCCCGCGTTCGTCCACGCCCATATGGACCTGGCCGACCGGACGGCCGTTCCCCGCCTGTTTGCGGAGCACCGTTTTGACGCGGTGGTGAATCTTGCCGCCCAGGCCGGGGTCCGTTATTCCCTGATCAACCCCCATTCGTATGTGGACACCAACCTGGTCGGCTTTGTCAATATCCTGGAAGGATGCCGCCGCCACGGCGTCAGGCATCTGGTCTACGCCTCCTCCAGTTCGGTGTACGGAGCCAACACCAGAATGCCGTTTTCGGTCCATGCCAACGTGGATCACCCGGTGTCCCTGTATGCCGCCTCCAAGAAGGCCAATGAGCTGATGGCCCACACCTACAGCCATCTTTTCGGCCTGCCCGCTACGGGTCTCAGGTTTTTCACCGTATACGGGCCGTGGGGAAGGCCGGACATGGCACTATTTCTCTTTACCAGGGCCATTCTCGAAGACCGGCCCATCGATGTCTTCAACAACGGCAACATGGAACGAGATTTTACCTATATCGATGACATCATCGAAGGGGTCTGCCGGGTCATCGACCGTCTGCCTGCACCGAACCCGCAGTGGACGGGTGACGATCCCGACCCCGCAACCAGCTCAAGTCCATGGCGGGTATACAACATCGGCAACAACCGCAAGGAAAAGCTGATGCGCTATATCGAGGTGTTGGAAGAGTGCCTGGGCAAAACAGCCAGGAAGAATTTCCTGCCCATGCAGCCCGGGGACGTGCCGGCCACGTATGCCGACGTCGACGACCTGGTACGGGACATAGGTTTCAAACCCGGCACCTCCATCGAGGAGGGCATCCGCAGATTCGTCGATTGGTACAGGGAGTACTACAGAGTATAGAACGGTAAAGGTGGAGGGCTAAAGGTGCTGGGTTTGGGGGTTGAGGTGTTCATTTTATCTTAAACCCCAAGCCCCATGCGCTGTGCCGTATGCCGTTTTACTCCTGCTTCATCACCTCAAGGGTTCCCTTGATAATCCCCGACACATCGAGGCCGTTGTTTTTCCACAGGATGTTCTGCGGGGCATGCTCGATGAACGTATTGCCGTAGCCGAGCAGGCGCACCGGCACCCGGAGATGGAGTTCGCTGAGCATCTGCAGCACGGCGCTGCCGAATCCCCCTTTCTTGACATTGTCTTCAATGGTGACGACCCGCCCGGTTTTTTCAGCCCAGAAACCGATCAATTCATTGTCCAGGGGTTTGACGAAACGGGGATTAATGACGGCGGCCTCGATTCCCAGCTTCATGAGACCCTCGGCGGCGGCCAGGGCGGGATAGACCCTGTTGCCCACGGGCAGCAGCAGCACGTCTCCTCCTTCCCGCAGCAGCTCCCCCTTGCCGATGGCCAGTTTTGTCAGCTCTTTTTCCAGCAGCACTCCTTCCCCGGCACCCCGCGGATACCGAAGAGCGATGGGGCCGGTATGGTAGACGGCGGTATGGAGCATATGCTGGAGCTCGTTTTCGTCTTTGGGCGCCATCACGACCAGGTTGGGAATAAAACGGAGGAAGGACAGATCGAAGACCCCGTGATGGGTCGGCCCGTCGTCTCCCACCACCCCGCCGCGGTCCAGGGCGAAGGTAACCGGCAGGTCGGGCAGGCAGACATCATGGATGACCTGGTCCAGCGCCCTTTGCATGAAGGTCGAGTAGATGGCGACCACCGGCCGCATTCCTTCCATGGCCTGCCCGGCGGCAAAGGTGACGGCGTGCTGTTCGGCAATGCCGACATCAAAAAAGCGGTCGGGAAATTCCCGGCTGAACGGGGCCAGACCCGTGCCGGCCGGCATGGCGGCCGTTATGGCGATCAGGCGGTCGTTTTCCCGGCCCAGCCGGCACATGGTCCGGCCGAAAACCCCGGTATAGGTAACCGGGCCGTTGTCGGCCAGGGGTTTGCCGGTGGCGATGTCAAAGGGACCGACTCCGTGATAGTCGCCCGGATTCTTTTCCGCCGGTTCATAACCTTTGCCCTTGGTGGTCAACACATGGACAAGGACCGGTCCCATGGGATTGTCGCGCACGTTTTGCAGGGTTTCGATCAATGATTCGAGCTGGTGGCCGGGAATGGGGCCGATATATTTAAACTTGAGCGCTTCGAAGAGCATGCCCGGGGTGAAAAAGCCCTTGAGGCTTTCCTCGCTCTTGCGCAGGACGGTGAGGATATTCTCTCCCACCGAGGAAAGGGTCTTCAGCCGCTCCTCTACGTGACGGCGCAGGCCGCTCATTGTCTTGCCGGTCAGCTTTCTGCTGAGAAAGCTGGACATGGCACCGACATTCGGGGAAATCGACATCTCATTGTCATTGAGGATGACAATCAGGTTTTTGTCGAGATGGCCGGCATGATTGAGGCCTTCAAAAGCCAGGCCGGCGGTCATGGAGCCGTCGCCGATGACCGTGATGACCCGCCCCCTGTCTTTTTTCAGACATTTGGCCGCGCTCATGCCCAGTCCGTAGGAGATGGACGTTGAACTGTGGCCGCTTTCCACCACGTCATAGGGGCTTTCCGAACGTTTGGGGAAGCCGCTGATCCCTTTGTACTGACGCAGCGTATGAAACTTGTCGCGCCTGCCGGTCAGGAGCTTGTGGGCATAGGTCTGATGGCCAACGTCCCAGATCAGTTTGTCGTTCGGCGTGTCGAAGACATAGTGGAGGGCGATGGTCAGCTCCACCACGCCCAGGCTTGGAGCCAGGTGGCCGCCTGTTGCAGCAACCGTTTGAATGATTTTGTTCCTGATTTCAGCGGCCAGCTGATCCAGGGCTTCCGGTTCGAGACGCCGCAGGTCGACCGGTGAATTGATGGTGTCGAGCAGCTGGCTTTGCCGGTCCTGGAGGGAGTTGATCATGAGCATGGCTATTTTGTCCGCGTAATGATGTACTGTGCAAGCGCTCTGAGCGGCGCGGCATCGTCGCCAAAGCCATTGAGGGACCGGACAGCGGAATCAGCAGCATCCGCCGCCATTTTCTTTGACTGCTCGAGGCCGAAGAAAGCGGGATAGGTGGCCTTGCCGCGCGCCCTGTCGCTCCCGGCGGCTTTGCCTAGCGCCTCGGTGGTCGATTCAACGTTGAGAATATCGTCCACGATCTGGAAGGCCAGACCTATGGCATTGCCGAAATCGGTCAGGTTTTTTTTCTGCCGTTCATCGGCCCCTCCGGCAATGCCGCCGGCCAGGACCGAGGCCGTGATGAGTTTTCCGGTCTTGCTGCGGTGAATGGTCCGCAGCAGGTCGTAGGAGTTCTCCCGGCCTTCGTGGACCACGTCGAGATACTGGCCTCCGACCATGCCCAGGGGGCCTGCGGCCCTGGAAACGACGGATATTATTTCCAGCATTGCCTGCGGCGCAATCTTGATATGGTCGGGGTTGCTCAAGAGGTCGAAGGCGAAACACTGCAGGGCGTCGCCGGCAAGAATAGCGGCGGCCTCTCCGTAAACGACATGGTTTGTGGGCTTGCCGCGGCGCAGGGCGTCATCGTCCATGGCCGGCAGGTCATCATGGATCAGCGAGTAGGTGTGGAGGCATTCCAGTGCGCAGGCAATGGGAAGAACAGCCTCGTCATCGTCCGCGGCGCCGGAGATCAGACGGGCGCCAGCAAGACAGAGAATGGGTCTGATTCGCTTTCCCCCGGCAAAAAGGCTGTAGCGCAGGGTGTCGATGTGATCGGCGAATTCCCCGCCAACCCTGAGCATGTACCTGGACAGCGCCTCCTCGACTATTTCCTTTTGCTCATTCAGGTAGGTCTTGATTTCCATTCTCTCCCTCGTCGAACTCGACGGCCGTCAGGGTGGAATCCTGTTTGAGCAGCAGGTTCACTTTTTTCCGGGCTTCCTCCAGCTTGCGATTGCAGAACTTGACCAGTTCGATCCCTTCGTCGAATTTTTTCAGACTCTGTTCCAGGCTGGGTCTGCCTTCTTCAAGTTCGGTCGTTATCTGTTCCAGCCGGCTGAGAGCGCTTTCAAAGGTTTTCTTGGCCATACGGCACTCGCATTAAGGATTTGCAGGTGGGGTTTCCTTCAACTCCGCCCAACACAAATAAAGAAAAACATACTAAACCGTCCGGGAGATGCTTTCAACCTCTCTTTTTTCCAGCAATTCCCGGCCTATGGTTAACATACTGATTTTATTGTAAACATATAAACAAGCCTTCGTAAACTTTTTCACGCCGTTCAATATGGAGTGACATAAGGTATTTGATCATAACCAATTA